>JBBSUT010000090.1:0-10072 GCA_038234155.1 Sphingomonadales bacterium
CCAAATCCGTGGCTTCTTCCCCCACGGCTCCTGCCGGAACGGCCTCGCTCCGGACAGCGATAACACGCCATCCGGCGTCGACCTGTATCTCGGTGCCGCCGGGCCGGCTGGGCTCGGCCAGCGTGAAGCGCTGTGGTATGTCCTCATCCTGGGTGCGCGGGCGCTCGGACCAGCCGGCGACCACGATGCTGCAGCCGCGATCGTCCGGAACAATTTCAACGAGCAGGCGATAATCATGTGCCTCGTCCGACAGCGCGATCGGCCGGGCGAGCGCCATGCCCAGCTGCATCGAACTGCGGCACAGGCTCAGCAGCTCCGGCACGGCAATCGTTCCGCCTTCCAGCCCCCCGGCTCCCAGTTGCAGCGCACGCAGCGGCGGATCAGCCGACAGCAATGCGCCGTCCGCATCGCTCCGCCCGCGGATCGGTTCGATCAGGTTGCGATTACGCATCGGCCGCGTCCAGCGTGGCATTCCAGCCCGCCACCAGCCAGCCCGCCACCAGAGTGCGCGCCGGACTGCGTCCGGTTTCTTCGAACCGATCGAGCGGCATCGGCTCGGCATCCGCCTGGATTATCGCGAACACGTTCACCGCCTCTGCCAGACTGAAATCGGCGGCGCGCAGCAGCACCGCAAGCCGCGCGCCGCCCTCGCCCATGATATGGATTACCTGGTGCCAGTCCATGGCAAGCGCACGGCAGAGCTGGCCCGCGAACAGGTCCAACCCGGCGCGCGCCGGATCTTTCAGCGCATCATGGTCGACTACGCCGTGCAAAAGAGCCGCGATTTTGACCGACAGATAGGGCAGCGATGCGCGCTCATCATGATCGGCAACCATGGCGCGGGTCGCCGCGTCATACGCTCCCGCATCGTCCTGCTCCGTGCGCAACGCCGCGACAATATGCCGCACCGTCGCGGCGAACAGATCCGCCGGCATGTCCGCCCGGCCGGACAGACGCAGCGTGGCCGGGCGGCTGCGCGCGGCGAGCAAATCCACCACGGCATCGCTCAAAATGCCACCAGCATCGCTGATATGATGCGCGATCCATCCGTTGGCGCTGAGAACGGCGTCGCCGGGCAGGCGCTGCGACAGCCGCAGATAGGCCGCGCGCGCCAGCAGGAAATTGAGCATGGCGGTATCGCCGAGCAGTCGGCTGCG
The DNA here is from genome assembly GCA_038234155.1 of Sphingomonadales bacterium. GTDB lineage: Bacteria > Pseudomonadota > Alphaproteobacteria > Sphingomonadales > Sphingomonadaceae > Novosphingopyxis. Next base: position 1,158 of record JBBSUT010000090.1, read on the forward strand.
CTGCAGGCTGGGCCAACTTAGCATGGCATCGTTGCCGGTTATTTCGGTATCGATCTGTCCCACCAGCGTGACCGCAATGGCGCGAACCGATGCGATGGTCGCTTCGTCCAGCGGCAAGCTGGAGCAGGGAAACAAACGCGCGCCCAGATCCGCAAGCAGGCGGGGCTGCTCGCGTTCCATGTCCTCGGCCTGCGTCAACAGGCCCGGTCGATCTTTGCGGCCTTCGCCCAAATCACGTCGCCCTGGTTTACCAAGTGCCGCAATAGGCAATTTGCGTTAATTTGGCTTTAAGCGTGTTTGCCGGATCGATGCCGCGCCCAGCGCCATGCGGACAGCGATGTCAGGCACAGCAGGCTCGTGATCGGCAAAGCGAGCGCGCCGGCGGTCAGCGACAGGATCAGCAAGGCGAGCGCGGTGACCGGCAGCAGAAATTGCGCGTTGATCCAGGCCGGGCCGAAGCGCTCCGCATGGCACAGACCCGCCGATAGCACGAGGAGGCCGCAATCGATCACTGTGATATCGGGCCGGCGTGCCAGGACGAATACCGTTGCAACCAGCAGGACGAGCATCCCCGTCCAGCGCCAGTCCGGCGCCGCGCCGTGCTGAAAATCCGGATCGATGCGGCGCAGTGCCCGATCGGTCAGCAGCGCCAGCAGCGCCGCGGCCGCTGCCGCTGCGATCGCGCCGAGGGACCCACCGATCGCGGCCAAGATGGTCAGCGCAAGCGGGATGTACCCTATGGCTGCGCGCAGCGGCGGCCGCGCCGTCACGAGCTTCAACAGCAGCCCGGTCAGCGGCCGGGTCAGCAGCCGGTCGATCCAGTGGCTCGACGCGCGCGTGGTGACCGCCTGCCGCTCGATCAGGCGCGCTGCGTCCGGTGTATCGACACGCCGTGGCGCGGGAGGCTCTCCCGGCCCACCGGCATCGATCCGCCGCGCACCGTCCTGCGCCAGTTGCCGCAAAAGGGTTGAGGCGACGTCCCAGCCTTCGGGCAGATCGGCGCTGGCGGAGACCGCCCGCCGCCCGAACACCGCCACGCCGGCCCAATGGTGATCCCGGTCGATGCGTTCCCAGCCCGCTGCCGCGGTGACCAGCACCGCCTTGTCATATTGCAGAAGCAAGTCGATTGTGTCCGGCGCCAGCCAGGCGTCCCCCGCCAGCATGATCATGCGCGCCTCAGCCGGCAGCAGCGCATCGAGTTCCAGGAGCGAACGGTGAAAGGACGCGCCATCGCCGCGCCCCTTGATCCGGTCGACAATCCGCGCCGCGTCGGTGGCCGACATATCGCCGGTCAGCAGAAATCGCCGGACACCGCTCCGTTCGAGCAGGGCAATCTGGTGATCCAGAACCGATCGGCCGAATACCACGTCGGGCCGGGCGGCCTGCCCCGCCGTGAGCGTCAATAGTGCGAATTTTTCCAAAAGATCAGGCCTCCGCTGCGCCGTGTAATCGGCGCGGCTCCAGCTTGCAATCGCACCGGCTTGCGATCACACCGCTCTGCAGCCAATCTGGTCTACAATCAATCTGGCCAGCAATCGCGCAGAGATACGCGTCCAGCTCAGGGCCGTGTGTCTTCGGCCTTGTCGAGCGCCGATCCCAGCGCCCGCATCACCACAGGATCACCCGGCGCGCCGGCAGCGGCCGCTTCTGCCAGGCGCTGAACTTCGGTGGCGCCGAAGCTGGCCGCGATGCCTTTCAACCGCAGCGCCGCATAGAGCCAGTTTGCGTCGCACCGCGCACGCGAAAGCAGATCGATCTGGCGGCGCACGCTCTCCTCGAACGCGCGGCGCAACTCGCCGACCAGGGTTTCGTCACTGCCGGCGGCCTGGGCGAGCGCGGCGTCGAGAGCTCCGTCATCATAGGACATGCATGATACAATAGGGCGATAGGCTTAACTTTGCGTTTCGATTGGGCCGGGTTATGGTTAACGGATCGTTACGGTTGGCGAGCGGGCGTTGGCAGCGGCGTGGGCGTTTGCATGGAAATGGGAATGGGCATGGGTATCGAAGCCGAAGAGCACATGAGCGAAGCCGCAGATGGCGATCCGCCTGTGGCCGCCGCGCACCACGACGCCGTGGCACAGGATGATATATGGGAAGACGGACCGGATGCCGCGGGTCCGAGCCTTCTCATGCCGGGCTTGCTGACCTTGCTGGGGGCGGCCTGGATCGCGTTTTTCGCCGTGGCGCACGGCGCGGAATTGGCCCGCGGTGTCGATCTTGCTCAGGCCGGCGATCTGCTGGTGTCGCTGTCGGTCCCGCTCATCCTGATCGGCTTGGTCTGGCTGCTGGCCATGCGGACCAGCCACCGCGAGTCGCGGCGCTTTGCCGATGTATCGCAGGCCATGCACCGCGCCGGTGACACGCTGCATACGCGCATGGCGGCGGTGAACAACGAGATCAGTATGGCGCGTGAATTCCTCGAAGCGCAAACGCGCGAGATCGACATGCTGGGGAGGACGCGCGCGCGCGACATCCGCGAATCAGCCGAAGCGATCGAACAGGCGCTAACCGAGAGTACCCGCAAAGCCGAGGTGCTAGACGAGGTGAGCCGGGCAGCCAGCGGCAATCTGGAACGGTTGCGCGCGCATCTGCCGGTCGTCACCAGTTCGGCCAAGGATGTGACCAACCAGATCGCCGCTGCAGGCGCCGCGGCAGGCGAGCATGGCGAGGCGATGGCGCTGCGGGCAACGGACGTGCAGAACGCCAGTGAGGACCTGAGCGGCATCATAGATCTGTTGGCCAGCCGTGCCGGACAGGCGGCGGACCTGATCGCCGACCGCGGCGCGCAAACGGAGCAGCGCCTGACCGACTTCCTGCAGCAGGCGGACGACCGCAGCGTGGCGCTGGCCGATGCCATGCGCGCCAGCGTGGCTGATATGCTCAGCAGTCTGGACGACAGCGCCGAGCGGCAGCGCCATCTGGCCATCGCCACCGCCGACAACCTGCGGGCACAGCTGGAAAAGCTCGATATCGCCATGGCCGAAGTCGGTGCGCGCGGCAGCGAGCAAGGCGATCGCATCACCAGGCTGGCGCGGGACATCGACGAGAGCGCGGTGCAGGCAAGCGAGCGTATCGACCACCTCGACAAGGTTGGCGGAGATGCCACGGCGCGGATCGCCTTCGCGCTTTCCGCTGCGCTGGACAACAGCCGCGATCTGGCAGGTGCCATTGCCGGAAACGACCAGTCGATCGACGGACTGGCCGAACACACCGCGCGGCTCGACGCGTTGCTCGAGAGCATATCCGCGCGGACCGCGCAGGATATCCTGCCCGGGCTGGACCGCACGCGCACCTATATTGAGGAGACCGCCGGACATAGCGATCGTCTGGCAACGGGGCTGGACGCGATCGAACGGCGCAGCGCCGTGCTGCGCGAGGAAACCGAAGGGTTTGGCGCGATGATCGAGCGGCAGGCCGCTTTGATCGACCGATTGGTAGCCGACAGCGGCACCGCCTTTGCCGAGCGTGCGCAAGACGGCGCCGCGCTGGAACGGGCGTTGATGGAAGCGCGCGACGCCCTGCAACGTTTGGGCGAGGATGTGGCGGCCCGGCTCGGCGCGGCGGTGGATCAGGTCCGTGATCGTGCGAACGAGGCGGCCGAACATGCCCGCACCGCGCTGGCCGGGGTGGTCGATCAATCCGCCGATCAGCTGTCGGTCCGCACCGCCGAAACGCTGGCGCAGGCGGTCAACGCCCAGTTGGACGAAGGGGCGGAGCGTTGGGACAGCCTGGTGCGCCAGGCTCTCAAGCGAACGGACGAAACCACGGCCTTGCTGGAACAGCGCCTGTCCAAGCTGGATCAGATGGTCGCCAATCTGGAAAACAGGCTGGACCGGGCGCACGAAAGTTTCGAGGGTACCGACGATGATGCCTTTGCCCGGCGCATGTTGCTGCTGACCGAATCGCTCAATTCCACGTCAATCGATGTCGCCAAAATCTTGTCAAACGATGTCACTGATACCGCCTGGGCGGCTTATCTGAAGGGTGATCGCGGGGTGTTCACGCGCCGCGCTGTCCGGTTGCTGGAAACCAGCGAAGTGCGGGTTGTGGCCCAGCATTACGAGGACGAAACGGAGTTTCGCGGCCAGGTGAACCGCTACATCCACGATTTTGAAACCATCATGCGCAATCTGATGAGCACGCGCGACGGCAGCGCAATTGCCGTCACGCTGCTCAGTTCCGATGTCGGCAAGCTGTACGTTGCACTCGCGCAGGCGATCGAGCGGCTCCGTACCTGAGCGGCCTATCGCCTGTTCTTTTATGTGCCCGACCGGTCGAGCGGCGGAGGAGAACCGAAGACATTGAAATCGTCCGGGCTCATCCAGCCATAGAGATAGTTCAGATAGAACAGGCCAAACAGAACCGCGGCCACCAGCGTGGTGCGCAGGACGATCCGGCGCGCCGAGAAATTGCCCGGCGCGCTGTCCGCCTGGCCCGGCGTCTTGTCCAATCCCAGTTCGTCATGCGTGCGGAAGCCAAACGGCAGCACCATGAACAGCGACATTGCCCAGAACAGCACGTAAATCGCGACCATGGATGCCGGTTGCATAGCTAAGCTCAGCCTTCCACGACAAGCACATCGACGATCGGCTTTTTGCCGGTCCATTCGCGCGCGGTCCGGCGTACCGCCAGGCGCACATCCTCGCGCAGCTTGGCTATGTCGCCATCAAACTTGCGCGTGGCTTTCTTGGCGGCGGTGACCGCTTCGTCGATGAACTCGTCGCGTTCATCCTCGATCGGCACGCCCTGGGTCTGCATCACCGGATCGCCCGAAAGCTTGCCGCTGGAATCGAGCGCCAACGCCACGGAAATCTGGCCGTTCTCCATGATCTTGCGCCGCTCGTTCATCGTGGCACCATCGGCTGCGATGATGATGTCTCCGTCTACGATCAGTCGGCCCGATCGCTCCCGTCCGACGATCTTCGGTTCGCCAGGGGCAAGCCGCACGACGTCGCCGTTCTTCTGCACGACCGCCTTTGGCACGCCATGCGCCAGACCGAGCCGCGCCTGCTCCTTCATATGGCGCATCTCGCCATGGACGGGCAGCAGGATCTTGGGCCGGATCCAGTCGTACATCGCTTTGAGTTCGGGGCGACCCGGATGGCCGGACACGTGAATGTCCGCCTGCCGCTCGGTGATCATGGTCACGTTCATTTCGGCGAGCCGGTTCTGGATGATGCCGATGGCAATTTCATTGCCCGGAATTTGCTTGGACGAGAACATCACCACATCGCCGTCTTCCAGTGACAGTTTGTGATTGCCCTGCGCCACACGGCCAAGCGCAGCGCGCGGTTCGCCCTGCCCACCGGTCGCCACGATCATCACCTTGTCGCGCGGAAGCTGCATGGCCGCGTCGAAGCGGATGACCTCCGGGAATTTCTTGAGATAGCCCGTCGCCTTGGCGTTTTCGATCATGCGATCGAGCGATCGGCCGGCTACGCACAGCTGCCGCCCGGTGGCCTTGGCCACTTCGCCAAGCGTCTGCAGCCGCGCCAGGTTGGATGCAAATGTGGTCACCATGATCCGGGTCTTGATGCCCTTGCAGGCCTTCAGCAGCGATTCGCGAACCATTGCCTCCGATCCCGACGCCTTGTCGTTGAACACATTGGTCGAATCGCAGACGAGCGCCAATATGCCCTCGTCGCCGATTGCGGTGAGTTCGGCCGCGGTGGTGGGCGTGCCGATTTGCGGATTATCGTCCAGCTTCCAGTCACCGGTGTGGAAGATATTGCCGTACGGCGTTTCGATCACCAGGCCGTTGCCCTCGGCTATGCTGTGCGCCAACGGCACGTAGCGAATCCCGAAATCACCCAGTTTGAAATGACCGTCATCGGCGATCACGTTGATCTTGATGTTCTTTTCCAGCCCATGTTCGCGCAGCTTGTAACGGATCAGGCCGGCGGTGAACTTGGTCGCATAAAGCGGCACGCCCAATTCCTCGGCCAGCCACGGAATGGCGCCGATATGATCTTCATGACCGTGTGTCAGGACGATACCGAGCAGGTCTTTGGCATTGCGCTCGATAAATTCCAGATCGGGCAAGACCAGATCGGTGCCCGGATAATGCGGATCAGAAAAGCTGATCCCCAGATCGACCATGATCCATTTGCCGTTACAGCCATAAAGGTTTACGTTCATGCCGATTTCGCCGGACCCGCCGAGGGCCAGGAAGAGAAGTTCTTTTTTCGGTTTCATGTCTTGCTTTCAACACGGGCGGCAATCTGCGCAAGCCCGTTCAGGGTGAGGTCCGGTTCGACCGCGTCGAACAGGTTGGTATGTTGGTCGAAGAGCTGAGCGAGCCCGCCGGTGGCAATCACCTTGGTGGGCCGCGCGATTTCGCTGCGCATCCGCTGGACCAGCCCCTCCATCAGGGCGACATAGCCCCAGTAGACGCCGATATGCATCTGCTCTTCGGTGTTGCGCCCGATGACGCTGTCGGTCGCGGGCGCTTCAATCGCAATATTGGGTAGCTTGGCCGCCGCTGCAACCAGCGCGTCGAGCGAAAGATTGATGCCGGGGGCAATGATGCCGCCCTTATAAGCGCCCGTGAAGTCGATATGATCAAAGGTGGTGGCGGTGCCAAAATCGATCACAATCAGATCGCCGCTATGCGCGGCGTGAGCCGCCACCGCGTTCACCGCGCGATCCGCCCCCAGCGAGCCGGGCTCCTCGACATCCACAACAAGGCCGTAATCCGCATCGCCGCGCCCGGCGACCATCGCCGTGCAACCCAGATATTTCTCCGCCAGCGTCGTCAGATTGTGCAGCGCGCGAGGGACCACGGTGGAGATGATCACCTGATCGATCGATCCGGAATCGATGCCGGCCAACTGCATGAGCTGGCGCAGCCATACGGCGTATTCATCCGCCGTGCGCCGCGCATCGGTCGCGATACGCCAGCGTGTCACCGCCCGCCCCGCATCCATCACGGCGAAGACGACATTGGTGTTTCCGGCATCGATAGCGAGCAACATGGCCTTCAGCTCCGTTCCTTGACAATCTCGACATCGGCCGCGCGTATCTCGCGCACGGTGCCATTTTCCAGCTCCAGCCGCAGCGCGCCGTCGGATGCCAGGCCCATGTAGCGGCCAGCCAGCCGCTCGTCCGATCCCAGCGACACGGCAATCGGCGTCCCCGATGCGTGCGCGCGCGCTTCCCAGGCGCCTAGCAGCACGGCCAGTGGTTCCGTGCGCCAGCGTGCGAGCGCCGCGGAAAAGGCGTTGGCGAGATCGGTCATCAGCGCGGCAGGATCGAACGGCGCGGCCATGCCGTCGTGAAAACTTGCGCACTGCCGGTCTGCCAGATCGGGTGCCTTGGCCAGATTGATGCCGATGCCGAGCACCACGACATCGCTTTCGCGTTCCAGCAGCATGCCGGCGCATTTGTGCCCGTCCAGCAGCAGATCGTTCGGCCATTTCAGGCGCAGCGTCCGTCCGGGGGCAAGCGGCAACAAGGTTTGATAGGCCGCCAGACCCGCGACAAAGGCGAGGCTCGCGGCAGGTGGATCGCCGGGGCGCAGGTGCACCAGCGTGCTGGCATAAAGGTTGCCCAATGGGCTTTCCCACGCCCGGCCGAGCCGCCCCCGCCCGCCCGTCTGCCGGTCGGCGCGCAGCCAATAGCCCTCGGCGGCGCCGGCGCGGCCCAGCGCCATGACATCGTCATTGGTCGACGCGGTCAGCGCGACGCTGTCGATGCGCGGTGTCAGAACAGGGCCGAAGCGGCGTTGTTCGCGAAGCCGCCTAGCAGGGGAATTGAGAAATAGCCCAGCGGCGATACCAGCAGCGCCAGCACCGCGCCGATCCAGACAAGCGCACGGCTGTCGCTGGGCGCCAGCTCGTCCTTGCTGTCATCAAAATACATCAGCTTTACGATCTTGATGTAATAAAATGCACCGATGACCGACGCTGCGATGCCGATGATGGCCAGCGGCAACAGGCCGGCGCCAATCGCGGCGCTGAACACCACAACCTTGCCCCAGAACCCGAACAGCGGAGGAATACCGGCCAGCGAGAACATGAAGATGGCCAGCGCGGCGGCCAGACCCTTGTTGGTCTGCGACAGGCCGGCGATGTCGCTCAGCTTTTCGCGCGGCTCGCCATTGGGGCCGCGCAGCTGCATGATGCAAACAAAGCTTCCGAGCGTCATGGCGACGTAGATGCTGAGATATACCAGGACGGAGGACACCCCCTCGGCGGTGCCCGCGGCAAGGCCAATCAGCATGAAGCCGATGTTGTTGATCGAGCTGTAGGCCAGCAGACGCTTCAGATTGGTCTGGCCGATCGCGGCGACCGCTCCCAAAATAATCGAGGCGAGCGACACGAAGATGATGATCTGCTGCCACGCCAGCGTCTGCGTGCCGAACGCATCGATCGCGACGCGCACGGTGAGCGCGGTGGCGGCCACTTTCGGGGCGCTGGCAAAAAAGGCGGTCACCGGCGTAGGCGCGCCTTCGTACACATCGGGCGTCCACATGTGGAACGGCACGGCGCTGATCTTGAAGGCCAGCCCCGCCAGCACGAACACAATGCCAAACAGCGCGCCGGTCTCCATCCCGCCGCCAAGCGCGCCAAGCACGGCGGCGAAGCTGGTGGATCCGGTGAAGCCGTAAACCAGCGACATGCCGAACAGTAGAATACCGCTGGCGAGCGCGCCCAAGACGAAATATTTCAGGCCCGCCTCGGCCGAACGTTCGTCGGTGCGCAGGAAGCTGGCGAGCACATAAGCGGCCAGACTGTTGAGCTCCAGCCCGATATACAGGGTGAGGAAATCGGTGGCCGAAACCATCATGCCCATACCGACGCACGCATAGAGGATGAGGATAGGATATTCGGTGCGCGACAGGCCCGTCCGCTCGAAAAAGCGTGGTGCGATCATCAGCGAGATGGCCGCCGCGATGTAAATCAGCACATGGCC
>JBBSUT010000091.1:0-10045 GCA_038234155.1 Sphingomonadales bacterium
CGCTGCCGGGCGCTGCGCGGCGTTACGGCCCGATCTCATCATCCTGGCCACCGGACTGCTGCACGAGCAGGATCGCGGCCCGGAAAAGGCGATGCGCGATCTGGATGCCGATTGGCTCGCGCGGCAATTTGCCGTGAACGCCATCGGACCCGCGCTCGTTGCGAAACATTTCCTGCCGATCATGAAGACCGCGGGCATCGTCCGCTTCGCCGCGCTTTCGGCGCGGGTGGGCAGCATATCGGATAACCGGCTGGGCGGCTGGTATGGCTACCGTGCCTCGAAATCGGCGCTCAATCAGCTGATCCGATCGCTGGCGATCGAATATCGGCGCAAGAACGAGCGTTCGATCGTGGTCGGGCTGCACCCCGGCACCGTAGACACCGGATTGTCCAAGCCGTTTCAGGCCAATGTGGCCGACGGAAAGCTGTTTGCGCCAGACCGCGCGGCGGTGCAGTTGCTGGACGTACTGGATGAACTGAAACCGGGCGACAGTGGCCGGATTTTCGCCTGGGACGGTGAAGAAATCGCACCATGACGGCATGACGCCACGGCGCGGCGCGGCAGGAGCGCAAAAACCTGTCGATAAGCGCGAAAAACGGGCCGGCCCGCTGGCCATTGGCGCGGGGATGCTCTAGACTTTCGCGGACCCGAAACAATCAGGATATTCGCTAGTGAGCGACGATGGCGCCGTGATCGAACCCGGCCAACCCCCCCGCGATATTTCCCCCATCTCGATCGTCGACGAGATGCGCACCAGCTACCTCGATTATGCGATGTCGGTCATTGTCAGCCGCGCCCTGCCAGACGTGCGCGACGGCCTGAAACCGGTGCACCGCCGCATCCTCTACGCCAGCCAGGAGGGCGGTTTCGTCGCCGGACGGCCTTACCGGAAATCGGCCAAGATCGTTGGCGATGTGATGGGCAACTATCACCCGCATGGCGACAGCGCGATCTACGACGCGCTCGCCCGCATGACGCAGGACTGGTCGATGCGCGTGCCGCTGATCGACGGCCAGGGCAATTTCGGATCGATGGACCCCGATCCGCCGGCCTCGATGCGCTATACCGAGGCGCGGCTGGCCAAGGTGGCCAACTCGCTGCTGGCCGATCTCGACAAGAACACGGTCGATTTCACGCCGAACTATGACGGCAGCCGGGAAGAACCGCAGGTACTGCCCGCGCGCTTTCCCAACCTGCTGGTCAACGGCGCGGGCGGCATTGCGGTTGGCATGGCAACCAACATTCCGCCGCATAATCTGGGCGAGGTGATCGCCGCGGCTCTGGCCTTTATCGACAATCCCGAAATCGCGCTCGACGAACTGATCGACATCATCCCCGGCCCCGATTTCCCGACCGCGCCGATCATCCTGGGCAAGGGCGGCGCACGGCTGGCCTACACCGAGGGGCGCGGCTCGATCATGATGCGCGCCCGGCACGAGCTGGAGGAGACGCGCGGCGATCGCCGTTCGATCGTGCTCACGTCCATCCCGTTCCAGGTCGGCAAGAACGGCCTGGTCGAAAAGATCGCAGAGGCGGCCAAGGACCGGCGGATCGAAAACGTCTCCGACATTCGCGACGAATCCAGCCGCAAGGGCGTGCGCATCGTCATCGATCTGAAGCGTGACGCCACGCCCGAAGTGGTGCTGAACCAGCTGTGGCGGCACACCCCGGCCCAGTCGAGCTTCCCGGCCAACATGCTCGCCATCCGCGGCGGGCGCCCCGAGACGCTGAACCTGCGCGAGATCATCGAAGCCTTTGTGAAGTTCCGCGAGGAAGTCATTACAAGGCGGACGAAATTTGAGCTCAACAAGGCGCGTGAACGGGCGCATCTTTTGCTCGGTCTTGTGATCGCGGTGACCAATCTGGATGAGGTCGTCCGGATCATCCGCGGGTCTTCCAGCCCGGCCGCCGCACGCGCCGCGCTGATCACACGCGCATGGCCGGTGGCCGAGATCGCCGCCTATATCGCGCTTGTCGAAGCTGTCGAGCATGAGGCCGGCGCCGAGATTTACCGGCTGTCCGAACGGCAGGTCAAGGCAATCCTCGACCTGCGTCTGCACCGCCTCACCGCGCTGGGCCGCGACGAAATTGGCGGCGAACTCGAAGAACTGGCAGAGAAAATACAGGGCTTCCTTGCCATCCTTGCCGACCGCCGCAAATTATTTGCTGTCATGCGCGGTGAGCTCGAAGCGATCCGCGACGAATTTGCAACGCCGCGTCTCAGCGAGATCGCGCCCAGCTGGGAAGGGCTCGATGACGAGGATCTGATGGAACGCGAGGAGATGGTCGTCACCGTCACCCATGGCGGGTACATCAAGCGCACCGCCCTGGCCTCCTTCCGCTCCCAGCGCCGCGGCGGCAAGGGCCGGGCCGGCATGGCGACCAAGGAAGAGGATGCGGTGACCGAACTGTTCGTCACCTCAACCCACACACCCGTGTTGTTCTTCTCGAACAAAGGACAGGTATATCGGCTAAAGGTCTGGAAATTACCGGAAGGCGGTCCGCAAACGCGAGGTCGCCCGATGGTCAACCTGCTTCCGCTGAGCGAAGGCGAGGTTGTCACCAACGTTCTCGCGCTGCCCGAGGACGAGGGGGAATGGGGCGATCTGCACATCGTTTTCGCCACTGCGCACGGCACCGTCCGGCGCAACAGCATGGACGCGTTCACCAACGTGCCGACGGGCGGCAAGATCGCGATGCGTTTCGATCAGGGCAGCGATGACCGGTTGATCGGTGTGCGTCTGCTGACCGAGCAGCACGACGTGTTCCTCGCCAGCCGGCAGGGCAAGGCGATCCGGTTTGCCGCCACCGATGTGCGCGAATTCCAGAGCCGTACCGCCACCGGTGTGCGCGGCATGAACCTGGGCGACGACGATGAACTGGTGTCGCTGGCCACGCTGCGCACGGACGATACCACGTCCGAAGAACGCGATGCCTATCTGCGCGCCGCGCCATGGAAAGAGAATGAGATTGCGTCCACGCTCCCGCAAGATCGCATGGACCATCTCGCCGAGACCGAGGAGTTTATCATCACGGTGTGCGCCAACGGTTACGGCAAGATCTCGAGCGCCTATGATTATCGGCAGATTGGCCGCGGCGGCAAGGGGCTGATCAATATCGACAATGTCAGCCGCAACGGGCCCGTTGTCGCCAGCTTCCCGGTCGTGTCCGGCCAGCAATTGATGCTGGTGACCGATCAGGCCAAGATGATCCGTTTGGGGCTAAGTTCGATGCGCGTGATCGGCCGCAATTCGGCCGGCGTGCGGCTGTTCGATGTCGCCAAGAACGAGCATGTCGTCGGTGCGGCGCGGATCGACGACGACGAGGAGCCGGAGAACGCAGCCGAGGAAGCGATCGCCGAGGAAATCGCGGCGGGTGATCCCCGGGCCGTGCACCTGGATGACGGCACCGGACCCGATACGATGGACGAACGGGTCAAGGAAACCGATCCGGACGGTGTGGACTAGGCCAGCCGCTCGGCGAACCAGGCGGCGACATCGTCCTCGCCGAGCTCGCCGGCCGCCAATCGTTGCATCATGATAGTGGCTTGCGCCTTATCAAACGCAATTGTCACATCATTAAGAGACAGAAACAGCCTCGCCGCTACCCACGCTGTGCGCTTGTTACCGTCGACAAAGGGGTGATTGCGCGCAATTCCAAAAGTATAGGCTGCTGCAAGCGCAGTCGCTCCCGCCTGTTCGTATAGCGAGCGATTGCGGGGACGCGCCAAAGCTGACTCCAGACCGTTTTCGTCTCGCAAACCAGTGCCGCCGCCGTGCTCTGCCAATTGCCGATCATGGACAGCCTCAATGATTTCTCGGCCCAGCCAACGCCATTCCATCATTTTGCGAGAATGCGCAGAATATCGCGATCCTCCCGCATAATCGCTTCCGCCGTGTCCATCGCCTTCGCAAACTCTGCATCGTAGCCGGATAAGGCGAATTTCCCATCCGGCTGTTCGGTCAAATAAAGTTCGTCTCCAGTATCGACGCGGAGCCGCGCCAGCACATCCTTGGGCAGGATAACACCAGTGCTGTTACCAACCTTGATGAGTTTGAGCTGCTTTGTCATAACGGTTGTTATAACGCCTTTTGCGTCTGATCGTCAATCGGCGCCGCGCGCGAGCGTTGGACGATGCCCGTCGCCATCATGAACACGCCGGCATAATAGATCGGCCAGACCAGCCAGCCGGCAATGCTGTCGGCCAACAGCCCGCCTTCGCGCGCGAACAGGATCAGGTCTGACAGCAGAAACAACAGCGCCCCCACGCCGGTGCGATAGCGCGGGAACCGGCTGTACCAGGCGCTCCCCGCCATTGCCGAAACAAACGCCACATAGATCAGCAATCCCGGCTCCTGCGCGCTTCCAGGCGACAGGAAAAAGCCGATGACGAGCGCGGCCGCGGGAATGGTGATGGCAAGCAGGCGCTGGCTGGGTTCCGGTGCTGCGCGGCGGTTCCGCCAGAAATATCCGATCGCCGCGACATGCCCGCAGAGGAACAGGAAAGCACCCCAGACCAGATCGATCTCCAGCAGCATATCCGCCAGCGCATAGCATCCAAACATCAGGCCCAGCAGCGGCCGCGCCGCCACCGCCCGCCACCGCATGAGATAGGGGATGAGCAAACCGGCTGACGCGCCCTTCCACAGGATAGCGAACGCTCCCAGCGCGCCGGTCCGCTCGACAAACACGTAGGTCAGTCCAAAAAACAGGCTGGCGAGCAGCCACGGCCGGGCATGGGCCAGATCGCGCTCGCTCATGCGCGCTCGTCCGCAACCCGTGCGCAATCGTCCGCGATCCGTGCGCGCTCGTCTGCGATCAACGCCTGTAGCGTGCCCGTCAGCAGCATCGGCAGATCGTCGGCGATCAGGCCCGCGCCGCCGCGCCGGCCGGCGTCGCCGTGCAGCCACGCCGCCATTGCCGCCGCATCGAAGGCGCCGGCGCCCTGGCTCAGCAAACCGGCCACGATACCGGTGAGCACGTCGCCTGCCCCCGCCGTCGCCAGCCACGGCGCGGCGTGGCGGTTGACGGCATGGCGGCCGTGCGAGTCTGCGATATGGGTCGCGGCGCCCTTCAAGAGGACCACGCAGCCCGACCGGGCCGCTGCCGCCCGAACCGCCGCAGCCCGATCGGCGATGGCGATATCCGGGAACAGCCGTGCGAATTCCCCGGCGTGCGGCGTCAGAACACACGCCGGATGGAGGGCAGCAAACAGCGTGGCCGGCGCATCGGAAAATGACGTCAAGGCGTCGGCATCCATCACCGCCGGCAAGCGCATTGCAAGGAGGCGGAGCACCTTGCTACGCGTCTGGCCGCCAACGCCCAGAGCCGGCCCGGCGGCCACCGCGCCGCCGGGCGCATCCATGAACGCATATTCGCCGTCATCCTCCCGCAGCATGACCGCGGTGACGTGTGCCGCATGTTCATCCAGTGCCGCCCGCTCCCCCACCAGCGTCACCGCGCCGGCACCACTGCGCAGACATGCCGTCGCCGTAAGCCGCGCTGCCCCTGTACGCCGGGCCGGGCCGGACAGAACATAGCCATGTCCGCGGTCATATTTGTGGCCGTCATCCGCAGGCGCAGTCAGGCGCGGCGCGCACACCCTGTCATCGGCGCCATATTCGGCTTCGAACATTTTTCCGCTCCTCCTGCGCCAGATCATTGTCCGATCGACGCCGGTTTTGCTAGGGGGAGCCTATGGCACATCAGGTACATATCATCGGCGGCGGTCTCGCCGGATCGGAAGCGGCGTGGCAACTGGCGGAGGCCGGGGTCAAGGTGCGCCTGTCCGAAATGCGCGGCGGCGGAGACATGACGCCGGCGCACCAAACGGACGGTCTGGCCGAACTGGTCTGCTCCAACAGTTTCCGTTCGGACGACGACAGCGCCAACGCGGTCGGCCTGCTGCATAACGAGATGCGGACGCTGGGATCGCTGATCATGCGCGCCGCAGCGCAGGCCAAGGTGCCCGCCGGATCGGCGCTCGCGGTCGACCGGGATATTTTCTCAGCTGCGGTATCCAACGCGCTAGAAAACCATGCGAATATCGAAATTATCCGCGAACGGATCGATCGGCTGCCGGACGAAGGGCTGACGATTGTCGCCAGCGGGCCGCTGACCGCGGCCGGCCTGGCCGACAGCATCCTGGCGCGCACTGGCCAGGATAGTCTGGCATTTTTCGATGCGATCGCGCCGATCGTTCATCACGACAGCATCGATTTCAGCGTCGCCTGGTACCAGAGCCGCTGGGATCGGGCTGGTCCAGACGGCGACGGCAAGGACTATATCAACTGCCCGATGGACGCCGATCAATATGCCGCCTTCGTCCAGGGCCTGCTCGACGGTGAGAAAGCGGATTTTCGCGATTGGGAGAAGGACACGCCCTATTTCGAAGGCTGTATGCCGATCGAGGTGATGGCCGAGCGCGGACGGGAAACCTTGCGATTCGGCCCGATGAAGCCGGTGGGGCTCGACGATCCGCGCACCGGCCGCTGGGCGCATGCCGTGGTGCAACTGCGCCAGGACAACAAGCTGGGCACGATCTGGAACATGGTCGGCTTCCAGACCAAGCTCAAATACGGCGCGCAGGTAGAGTTGTTCCGCACCATTCCAGGTCTTGAAAAGGCCGAGTTCGCGCGGCTGGGCGGGCTGCACCGCAACACCTTCATCCATTCGCCGGAGCTACTGGACACGCAGCTGCGCCTGAAGAACGCGCCGCACATTCGCTTTGCCGGCCAGATTACCGGGTGCGAGGGCTATGTCGAAAGCAGCGCAGTGGGCCTGGCCTGCGGGTTGATGACGGCGGCCGAAATCCACGGACGCGCGTTTACGCCGCCGCCGGTGACGACCGCGCTCGGCGCGCTGCTGAGCCATATCACCGCCCCCGGGCAACGCGCCGACTATCAGCCGATGAATATCAACTTCGGCCTGTTTCCGCCGCCAGAGGGCCGCGTGAAAAAGAAGGAGCGCAAGCTGTTCTATACCGAGCGCGCCAAGCGCGACCTGGCCGACTGGATGCGCCCGCTGGTAGCGGCCTGATCCGGCACGGGCCGCGCTAGCATTTGCAGGTGGCCCCGGCGGCGCGTTTGGGCGCGGTGGTGGCAAATTCGCGGCGGTTGAGCGTGCCGCTTCTGTCGGCATCGGCGCCCTTGAACCGATCGCCGGTGGCCACCGCCCATTCCTCGAACGTCAGCAGATTGTTGCCGTCAACATCGAGCTTGCGGAACGCCTTGGTGCGGCTGCCCATCAGCTCGACGCGGGTGATCAGCGCGTCCCGGTCCTTGTCATATCGGTTGAACCGCGCTTCCTCGCGCGATGCCTTGGGCGCGGAGGGCGGTTCGGGCGGCGCGGGGCCGCGGGCATTGGCCGCGTCCGGTGCCTGCGGCAGGCCGGTTGGTTCGGCCAGCATCGGCGGCGGCGTGCCGACGGGCGGCGCATCATCCTGCGCGCGGCTTTGCCAGAACAGCAGCCCCGCCCCCAGCAGCAGCACCGTACCCAATATCCCCGCCAAAAACCGTGTCACGATAGCCCACCCCCCGATGATCCAAACCCGCGCATCATGCCGCGTGTCAGCGTCCCGTCAAGCCGTGCCAGGCGATGCGCAGACCGGCCCTCCGCCCGGACCCGGCCGCCCCCAATGTCATCAGCGACAACGGACGCAGCCGTCTGGGCCAGCCGGTCATCGCATGGGTCGGCGGCGGCTCATGCGGAAGACCGCGATCGGCCAGCGCCCAGCACCGCGCGGCGGCATCCATCGCGGGGAGCCGGACGTGCGGACCGGCAAAGGCGGCGAACAGCCCCCCGCCCCGGTCGCTGGCAAAGGCGGCCGCAGCCTCCGGATCGAGCAGCAGCGCTTCCCAACCCGCAACGATCCGCAGCAGCGGCTCGGTCAGCGGCCAGTCGGTCTGCGGCCGGAGCGCGATCAGCTGCGCCACCAGCGGTTCGCCTTTGGGCGGCGCATCGGAATTGAGCACGTCGCGCCACCAAGCCAGTCGGATCTGGCCGAGCATCGGCTCGCTGCTGGTGGCCACCACACGCTCCAGCCGCCGATCGAGCGCGTGCAGGAAGCGCAGGAGCGCGCGGTCGCTCGCCAGCGCATAGGCCAGCGCCAGCGCTTCCCATGGGCGCGGAGCCCGATCTGCGGATGATGGCGGCATGTCCGTCTCGCTTGGTTTAACGGCTGTGATTGAGGCCATGTTAACCATGAGCCTTGAGCGATCGCTCATCAAATCCTCCTAAAGTTTGGCGATCGGACTGTCGACCACGGCCAGGAGGATATTGGTTTTCATTATGCGCGCTTACAGCACCATAGCAGGCCGCGGCGGTTTTCTCAGCCGCCTGCGCCGGGATCAGGGCGGCAACACGCTGGCGATCGTGGCCGGCGCGCTGATCCCGTTGACGGCCATGATCGGCGGCGCCGTCGATCTCAGCCGGGGGTATATGGTCAAGACGCGGCTGCAGCAGGCGTGCGATTCGGGCGTGCTGGCCGGGCGCAAGGCGGTTGGCGGTAGCGGCACCTACAACGCCGCCGCGCTCGCGCAGGCCAACAACTTTTTCAATACCAACTACGAAGGCGGATGGCAGTCCAGCAAGAACCTGTCGTTCACCACCGGGTCGCCGGACAATGGCACAACGGTCAACGGCACCGCCTCGGTGCGTCTGCCCACGGTGCTGATGTACATTTTCGGTCGCGATAACATCGATCTCACCGTCACCTGCAGCGCGGCGCTGCAAGCCAGCAATGCGGATATCACGATGGTGCTCGACACCACCGGTTCGATGGCCAGCAACATTTCGGATGGAGCCGGCGGCACCACGACCAGAATCGCCGGTTTGCGCGCCGCGATGAAGAATTTCTACGGCATTCTGGCAGCGGCGCAGGCCAGCAGCAATTCGCGGACCCGTTACGCCTTTGTCCCCTATACCGGCACGGTCAATGTCGGCCAGCTCATCCGGGCGCGCAACAGTGCCTGGCTCAATCCGGTCAATAGCTATCAGTCGCGCGTGGCGATCCATTACACCACCAGCAGCCGTGTCTATTTCGGTACCAGACCTGCCGGGTCCGGAACGTCAGAATATTTTTTCGATAATAATGCCGAACGCCCGATTTGTGAAAAATATTCGGGAAATTACTGGAACAGTGACAATACAATTTACACCTCATCGGTGATCAATTTGCAAAAAGTTACCAAGGATTCCACCGGAAGAGATTTCAAGTGCAAGGTTACCGAGACGACGACCACTTATCTGGAATGGCAGGATCATCCCAATCCGACGACATCGAACTTTGCCGGCTGGCGTTATCGCAAAGTTGATTTCCCCAATCTGGCCACGTTTTTGGGCGGCGGCAACGTGTCGGTGCGCAACGGCGACAACGGTGTCCCGGTAAACTACAGCTGGTCCGGCTGCATCGAGGAGCGGCCGAGCGTGGCCAGCGGCGTCATCGCGTTCGACAACGGCGCGATCACACCGACAGGCGCCAAAGATCTCAACATCGATTCAGCGCCCACCACCGCAAGCGACGGATGGCGGCCTTATTTCGATCAGATCAGCTATTATCGCTACGCCAACGGAAATCTGACCACGGACGATGTGTACAACGGGTACAAGGCGCAGACCACCTGTCCCAAGCAGGCGCAGCTGCTCTCGTCGATGACGAAAACGCAGTTCGACACCTACGCCGACGGCCTGATCGCCAATGGTGGCACCTATCATGATATCGGGGCCATCTGGGGCGGACGGTTGAGCTCGCCCGACGGCATCTTCGCCGCCAATGTGAACGAGGTGCCGGTCAACAATGGCTTCGTTTCGCGCAACATGATCTTCATGACAGATGGCGAAATGGCGCCCGGCATCACCTATCACAGCGCCTATGGCCTGGAATATTGGGACCGGCTGGTGACCTCGGACGGCTACAGCGATCAGTTGGCGCGGCACAACCAGCGGTTCCGCGCGGTCTGCGAATCGATCAAGGCCAAAGGCATCCGCGTCTGGGTGATCGCGTTCGCCACCGATCTCAGCCCCGATCTGACGGGATGTGCCAGCG
>JBBSUT010000092.1:0-9830 GCA_038234155.1 Sphingomonadales bacterium
CGCCCGGATCAGGCACGTGCGACGGTTGCACAGACCGATATGCGTACGATTTCGGCGGCGCTCAAAATGTACCGGCTGGACAATGGTGACTATCCCACCAGCGAACAGGGGCTGAAGGCACTGGTTCAGCGCCCGACGTCGTCCCCCGAACCGCGCAACTGGTCGCCCAGCGGCTATCTGGCCGATCTTCCCGAGGACCCATGGGGCAAATCCTACGGATATTCATTCGACGCCGGGAGCTTCAAACTCCTGACGCTGGGCAAGGATGGCAAGGAAGGCGGCGAAGGCGTTGATGCTGATATTTCCGTCAACGGACGATGACCGCCGCCTGCGGTGAATACGTCCCTCGGCGATCCGCGGATAAGGTGCGCCGCGCCGAACGCGGCATGACGCTGGTCGAGATTCTGGTGGTTCTGGCGATCATTGCAATCACCGCCTCGATCGCGGTTCTGTCGATCGGATCCGATGGCAATCTGCGCGGCCGTGCCGAAGCCAGACGGATCGAGGCGCGGCTGCAACTTGCCGCCGATCAGATGATGGTCGGTGACCGCCCCGTCGCGATGACCGTTGCCGAACGGAGCTACGGCTTTGTCGAGCGTGACGATCGCAGCGGCGAATGGCGACCCATCGACGATCGCGTGCTGGGTGCGCCGTTCGACCTTCCCGATGGAATGACGCTGGCCGCCGCCGGCAGCGAAACCGTTTTCCCGCTGGGTGCCGACGGCGCGGGCCGCCCGTTTTCGCTGACGCTGGAGTGGAAAGACGGGGCATCGAAGATCGCGTTCGACGGAATGACCGCGCGGATGCAGGTGGCGGCGACCGACGGCAAGCCGGGCTCGAACGAAATACCGCCAACATGACGTTGCGCATGAAGGCGGGCGATGCCGGCTTTACGCTGATCGAATCGATGGTCGCTCTTGTTATCCTCGGCATCGCGGCGGTCGGCATTATCCGTGCGGTCGAAGCACATATCGACCAGTTGCATCAGCTTGATCGCCGCGCGGCGGCCCAGTGGGTCGCTGAAAACGCCCTGGCTGAGGCGCGTCTGCGCGTGCCGGGCAGCGAAACAGCTGACGTGGCGATGCTCGAGTGGCGCTGGTCGGTGCGGACGCGGCTGACGCGAAGCGATGACCCCGATCTGTCGCTTGCAACCGTCGATGTCAGCCCGCAAGGTACGTCCGCGCCGATAATCACGCTGCGCGGGTTCGTCGACAGCGGGAGAATATCGAAATGACGCCAAGACAGGCCCGGATCGGCGTCGATCTGTTTACCGTGGCGATGATCGCATCGGTGGCGCTCGCGCTGGCCACATTGACCTGGCGGTTGCAGGGCTATGCCGGGGACGACCCGGTGGCTGCGCCGGTCGCGCCGGGACCATCGATTGCCACAGACATCGTCCCGGTACTGGCACTGTCGCCTTTCGGCACGGCGTCGGGCGGCGCCACCCAGGTTGCAGGCGGCGCGCTCATTCTGCGAGCCATATTCGCCGCGGTGGACCCGGCGCTTTCGGTTGTTCTGATTGCCGGCGCCGATGGTCAGGTCGTTGCATTCGGCGTCGGCGAATCGACGCCCGGCGGGATCATCGAGACGATCGAACCGGAGCGGGTCATGCTGCGCACCGGGAACGGCTTGCGCGTTTTGAGCTTCGACCCCGAACCCTCCGCAGCGCCTGCGCGAACGACGCCGCTATCGACCAGCGCGCCGGCATCGCCGACGGCATCCGCGCCCGCTGGTATCGATGCGATCCGGGCGTTGATCCCGCAGAAGTCGCAAAATCTGCCCGAAAGCCGCGCCGCACCAGCCGCGCCGCCACCACAAACGGTGCCGGCCGTGCTGCCGGCCGCGCCCATCTCTGCGCCTCCGCCAGGCTGACGGGGCGCGCGCGCATGGCCCCCGCGGCGCGGCCAATGCCGGGCGCCCGCAAAGCTGCTCGGCCGGGACTGTTTCGCCCGCCGAATCCGGTTTCCTTGCCCGTGACCATGCGCTAGGGACCGCGACATGACCGTCATATTCCGCTGGATCGCGATCATCGCCCTGGCGGTTGCGCTGACTTCTCCTACTGCCGCGCAGCAAGCGCCCGGCGCGGGCTCTGCCAATGTAATCGTCAATATGCGCGATGTTGATGTTGCCGATGTCGCGCAGCAAATATCGCGCATTACTGGCCGGACCATTATTCTTGACCCGGCAGTTACTGGCACGATCAATGTGACATCGTCGACACCGCTCAGCCCTTCGGGCGTATGGCAGCTGTTCGTCACGGTATTGCGCGGCCAGGGCTATGCGGTGGTTCGCAACGGGCGCGCATGGCGCGTCGTGCCGCAGGCAAGCGCAGCGCGTGAACCGGCGAGCAGCGCGGGCGCAGGGCAGGTGGTGACCCGATTGATCCGCCTGCGCACGCTCTCGCCTGAAGCCGCTGCACGGATATTCTCCCCGCTCGTCGCGTCGTTCGGCAGCGTGGAGCCGGTGACCAATCCCAACGCAATTGTTGTCACGGACTATGCCGATAACGTTGCGCGCATCGCGTCGCTGGCCGGATCGCTCGATCGTGGCGGTAACAATGCTGTGACGGGGTTTGCCTCGATTTCCCTCAGTGAGGGGTCGGCGGTCGCGGTCGCGGCGGCGATTGAGGGCATTATGGGGGGCGAGGACGGCGGGCCGCGCGCGGTTGCCGACGAGCGCAGCAATATCGTCCTCATTCGCGGGACCAAGGCAGAGATCGCCGAGGCACGCCGCATCGCGCGCACGCTGGACAAGGCCAATGGCGAGGCGGCGGTTGTTCGCGTCATCCGGCTGCGTTATAACGATGCCGAAACGATCACCGAAATCATCGGAGGCTTGATCGGCGGTGAAGCGGCGGCCAGCAATCCGGTGGCGCGCACATTGGGTTCGATCGGGGACAGTCGCCTCGCCTCGGCGGCGGCGGCGGTGCGCGAAACGACGTCGGCGGCTGGTGGCTTGCCGTTGCTGGGACAGACCCCCACCGCGAGCCGTCTGCCGCGCAATTCCAGCGAACAACCGGCCGCGGCGCAGGGATACACGACCGACACGCTGTCGATTCAGGCGGCCCCTGCGCTCAATGCGATCGTGATCCGCGGCCCACCATCGGAAATTGCGTCGATCGAGCGGGTCATCAATGAACTCGATATCCGGCGCCCTCAGGTCATGATCGAGGCGGCGATCGTTGAAATTACCGGCGACCAGTCCGAACAGCTTGGCATTCAGCTCGGGCTCGGCGGCGCGGCCAATATTCCTCTGAACAGCGGCGGAACATCCTTCAGCAATCTGGGTCTGTCCCTGCGTCAGGCGCTGGGCATTGTCGGCGCACCCGCCGCAGCGGCGCTTGCGGTGGACGGCATCAGCGGGGCCGTTGGTAGCCGCGGCAATTTTGCGCTTCTGATCCAAGCGCTTGGACAGTCCACCAAAGCCAATTTGCTGTCGACGCCCAGCATCACCACGCTGGACAATGAACAGGCAGAGATTGTCGTCGGGCAGAACGTGCCGTTCCGCACGGGCAGTTTCGTTTCGCAGGGCATCACGACGACACCCTTTACCACGATCGAACGCGCCGATGTCGGTATCACCTTGCGCGTAGTCCCGCGCATCCACGAAGGCGATACCATCCAGCTCGAGGTCAACCAGGAAGTGTCGTCGCTGGTCGGTAGCATCGCCGGTGCCGCCGACATCGTCACCAACCGTCGATCGATCCAGACGACTGTCCTTGCTGATGACGGACAGACGATCGTGCTCGGCGGATTGATAAGCGACGATCAACTGGAAACGAGAAGCAAGGTCCCGGTGCTGGGCGACATCCCGATCTTGGGAGAGCTGTTCAAAAGCCGGCGCAACAGCAAAACGCGGCGGACGCTGTTCGTTTTCCTTAAGCCCACCATATTGCGGGACCCGGCTTCGGTTGCGGAGGCCGCTGCGGAAAAATATGGCCGCTTGCGGACGTCGGAGAGCGCGCTGGGGGACGAGCGCAGTCTCCTGCTGGAACCGCCGCAAGCCAGGTTGCCGGTTGAAATCGACGGAATTTACTGACCGCTTTAAGAAGCGGCGGATTTACCGGGCGATAAATCTCCCGCCCGGCGAAATCACTGGGTGGCGAAGCTCAGGCTGGAAAAAGTGGTGTCGAAATCGGCCTCCGCTTTGTCGCCAAGTGTCTCGGCCCAGACAACGTTCATTTGCCAATTCCCCGGTTGCGTAAACCGGAACGATGCGCGGCCGTTGCGGTCGGTGCGGTGCGTTGCGACCGGCTTTTCGTCGTTGGCGAGGTTGGTCAGCTTGACCAGCGCGCCCGCCAGCGGCCTGCCCTTGAACAGCACTTGCACGGGCAGCGTATTTCGCGCGCCGAGCAGTTGCGGATGACGTCCTGGCACAATTTCCAGATGAAAGCCCATCGGGCTGGTCACCCGCTTGACGGAATCCGCGTCAACGGCACCGACCTGGACGATGGCCTTCGCGCGCCGGCTGTATTTCTCGCGTCCATCGGCGCGTTCCTGTTTATTACGCGTACGATAGGCCAAGATCGGCGTGACGCCTTCGGTCTTGATATAGTCATTGAATCGCACTGCGGGCAGGTTGCTGTTGGCGTAGGTTGACTGCAATCCGATGACATAGGCCCCAGGCTTGCTCAGCGAAACGCGCGCGTCATACCCGTTGCCGTTCATGCGCAACTCGCGTTGCCGGTTAACAAAACCGTCGGGTCCACTTGTGTTGAACAGAATGATGTGATCGACCGATACGCCCCAGCGATCGCGCGCCTGGCCATGTCCGACGAACATGGAAACCGGCACGATAGCGGGAGCATCATAGACGAACCGGTCCGGCTGGATCCAGAAATCATGCGCCAAGGCTGGCACGGCAACCAGCGTGAGCGCGGCGGCGGTCAGAAGTTTGCGCATTGTCAAAGGTCTTTCCAATGGATGTCGGATACAGGATATGTGAAGCACGTCTCAGGATAATGGCAGTTGGCCAGCGACCGTACAAGGGGAAGCGATTGATGGAGCTGCGTAAACTGGCCTGCGTGGCCATCCCGATCGGGGTGCTGCTGGCATGGCCGATGCCCGCCTTTGCGCATGAAGCCGAATCGTTGCGGCTCGGCATTGTCGGCGGAATGCTGCATCCTTTGTCGGGTCCCGACCATCTGCTGGCCATGGTTGCGGTCGGCATCTGGGGCGCTTTTCTTGGCCGCCCGCTGATCTATTTGCTGCCCATTATCTTTCCCACGCTCATGGCGATCGGCGGTGTCATCGCAATGGCGGGTGTCACGTTTCCGCCCGTCGAGATCGGCATAGCGATTTCGGTCATCGTGCTGGGCGGGGCGATCCTGTTCGGCTATCGCGCGCCGGCCTGGCTGGCGATGATCTTGGTCGGCCTGTTCGGCCTGTTCCACGGTTATGCCCATGGCCTCGAACTGCCTTCGATGACCAACCCGATCGGATTTAGCCTGGGGTTTGTCGTCGCGACCGGATCGTTGCACATCGCGGGCATCATTCTTGGCCTGATCCACAATCGGCGTGGCGGCGAAACACTCCTGCGTGTTATCGGCGGCGTGATCGCCGTGGCGGGTGCGTGGTTCCTGTACAGGGCAATATGAAACAATGAACAACGCAGCGATCGCCTCAGGTCTGTTACTAGCCGTGTTGGCGTGCGCTCTGGCATTCCTGTCGCGCCGCGTCGCGATTGCGGGCGTGGTGACCGCGGGGATCGCCGCGACGGCGGTGGCCCTGACGGTCTCCTCGCCCGAAACCGATGTCGCGCTGACGGGCTGCTGGATCAGCCTGATCATCGGGGCGCTGAGCGTTTTCTGGCCGAAACTGGCGCGGCGGGGATGGCTTTTGCCGGTGGCCTTTTCAGCCAACGCCGGGGTGTGGGCCGGACTGGTATTGGCCGCGGACGGCGCCGCTGCGGCGTTGGTCCCTGCACTATTGGCGCTTTTGATTGTGCTGCCAGCCACGTTCAGCGTCGAGCGCGGCTGGACGATTGCGCCGCGGATCCTGACGAGCTGGCTGCTTGCGGTCGCTCTGCTCGCTGGCTCAATTCCGCACCTGATCGATCATCCGGGCTATGTGCCCGATCATCGCATGTAGGCGAATTAGGGCAGGGGTGCGATCGTGAGCACTTTCTGGCGTCCGCCCCGTTCGAAAATGGCGCGATCGGGCGCGACCGATCGCAACGTCCATCCTTCTATGCTTTCGCCGATCCGGACCGAACGGGTTGATCCCTCGCGCAGGCGCAGCAGCACCTCGACATCGTCCGGCAAACGCCCGGCAATGCCGATCAACGTGGGCAGGCCGAGCGCCTCCTCGGCGGCCACCGGGTCCGCGAGCCCGTCTGTGAACAGCATCGGCATCTGCGCGATCGCGGGAACCGCCGGGCCGATCGGCAGACGCTGTATCGCCGCGGCCGGAGATGGCGCGGCATTTTTGAATGGCTGCGGCAGGGCTATCAGCGCCAGCGCAAGCGCCGCCGACATGACGGCGGCGACACGCATCCGAACATGCGCCGCGCGGGTCATGGCTGCGCGGTCCAAGGCACGATGACCGAGGCGGCAAGCTGCACGCCTGACGGCCCAGGGGTGAGCGTCCATTTGGCAATGCGCATCGGCACCGCACCGCTTTCGATTTGATCGGCGAGCGCCAGCACGTCCGATTGCGGACCGGCGAAATTTGCGTCCAGCTCGGTCACGCCATCGGCCCGGAGCGTCTGCGCCGACAGCCGCATCTCAATCGCGCGTGCCGCAGCGTAAGCCGCCAGCGTTTGCTGCGCCTGCGCTGCGGCATCGGCCGCGTCGATGGCGGTGATCGGCAACGCGGTTCGGCCCGCGCTGCCAACGCCGGGGGCGGCGCTTTCATACCGCACGCGATAGCCTCCACGCGCGTCGCGCGTCTGGCCAGCTTCACGATAGCCCGGCAAGCCGCCGCGCGTCGCAATGTCGTCGCGTAGCGCGTCGGGATCTGGTGCGAGCAATTCGACAATGAGCGCGCCGCCGCGCTCGCGTTCAATCGCAGCGAGCGTGCGGTTGTCGGTAAGGCCCGGCGGAAGGGCCATCAGCGATGCCGCTAGCGTTGGCCGCCTGAAGGCCGGTTCGACGATCCCAGATTCGCGGCGTTCCATGCCCTGGCCAGGGGGGATACTGGCGTCGCGGTGCGCGATAACGGCTGAACTGATCAGGATTACCGCCAAACTCGCGCCCCAGACGGCCAGCGTCGTGCGGATCTGCCGCGTTGCCTCTGGCGACCGATAATCGAAACGGTGTCCGGCAACCTCGCTACATGCGTCAAGATATCGGCCCCGGTGCCGTTCAAGATTGCCGACGAAATCATCAAGCCAGCGGCGGCGGGCCACAATCGTTTGCACCTGTCCCGCGGGGCCGATGGTCGGCGGCGTCCAGGCGAGGTCTTTGGGTAACAACGGCGCCGCCAGTGCGATCTCCCGGCGCAGTTGCCGCGCGGTACGCGGCATTGCGGTCAGATCGATCGTCAGGCTGTGTTCTGCAGGAACGGTTGCGATGCCCGGGCGCTCGGCAGATGTGAGCAGCGTGTCGTCGTTCCATTGGTCTTGTCTTATGTCTGCGCCGGGTGACATCATCGGGACAGGGCCATGATGAGAGCGAGGCTCAGCAAACCCAGGGCGTAGGCGCGCGCCTGCCAGCGCAAATGATCCATGACAGCCCGGTCGCGCCGGGCGTAATCGCCCGCGACCCGCTGCGCCGCCTCGGCCAGATCGCCGCGAAGGAACAGCGTGCGCGCCATCGGGTCGAGCGCGAGCGCGCGCGCCAGGTCCTCCCTCGTTTCGGGCAGCTTGCCCCACGTCGGCATGCGCTTGGCCAGATGAGCAGCCGCGCTCCGGATGACGATCATCGGCGGCAGTCTGAGTGCCGCGAAGGTTGCGACCAGCCCGAGCACGTCTGCGCGCAAGCCGTCGTTGACCTGCGGCCCTGCGATGGCATGGCGCGCCCGCAGTCCCAGAAAAACGCACGCGGCAACGACAGCAAATCCGGCAGGCATGGCAAAGGTAAAAGCAACGAGCGTGGCTGCCGCGCCAAGCGCTGCCATTTCTACGACAGAGCGCGCCACCGTGGCTTGCCGGCGATCGTTTTCATCAGACCACGCCGCAATCTTCACCACGGCATCGATCTGGTCGCGTTCGCAGGCGCAAGCCGCCAATAAACCAGCGAAGCAATCGACCGGGCCCGGCGACAGCGCAATCGCTTCATCCAGCGGGCAACCGGCAACCAGTGCTCGCGCGATACGCAGCCCATCCTGATCGATCTCGGGCGACCAATCGGCCAGCGCAAGGATCTCGCGCCCCGCCTCGATCGGCAAGAATCCAGCATCGAGCAATCGCGCAAGCGCACCGAAGGCAAGACCCCCCTTGCGGTCGGCGGAAACCGCCGCACCGACGCGATCGAACAGACTTTGCGACTTGCCCAGGGCCGTCGGGTGGGCCGTGCCGGGATAATCAGCGGCGGCGACCGATGTTGGGTCCCGATCCACCGAAACCACGGGCATCGATGGCGCAGCCGTAGCTTGCGCACCGCTTTGGTCCGCCAGCGGCTGGGCGAAATGGTCCGCAGGAAGCACGACATGATCGATCGCCAGTCCGCAGGCAAACTGGAGCGCAACAGCGACGTCGTTGTCGAGTTTGCCAGGTGAACCGACGGTCAATCTTGTGCTTGTTCGGTCGAGCACAACGATAGATCGTGCCTGCAGAAAACCCGCGTTCAAACCGTCCGCAAACGTCTGGCTGACCGGAGGGTCCCACGCTTCTCGCGGCTCGTAGCCGCGCGCTGCCGATTGTTTGTCTGTTTCTTGCGCCATCGCGGCAAACTGTAAGAGCGGTTGTTCGGGCTGGACAGTGAAAAAACGGCCAGCGACCAATCCGGCGGCCGCCCGTTTGGCTATTTTCGCGCCCGATCGAGGGTCGATTTCTTCAGAAAAGGCTGGTCAGCGATATTCGGGGTTGGGGAGGCCGAACCGCGCGCCGTCATCCCAGTCGCGGCGACTGTTGCCATAGGCCGGAAGACCACCGGCCTGTTTGAGCATGTTGGCCGTGTGCATGAGGTTCCAGGCCAGGAATGTCGCATTGCGCGCGGTGAACTCGCTGTCAAACCCGACGCGCGAACCATCGTCCTTTTTATCGCCGTAGGAGGGTCCGGGACCGATTTCTCCGATCCATCCTGCATCGGGCTGCGGTGGGATCATATAGCCGATATGAGCGAGCGCGTAGAGCATGCCCATGGCACAATGTTTTACCCCGTCTTCATTGCCCGTGATGATGGCCCCCGCGGTCTTGTTGTAGAAGACATACTGGCCGTTCTCGTTCATCTCGCCCGAGTGCGCGTATAGCCGCTCGATAACCTTGCGGCATTGCGACGATACCTCTCCGAGCCAGATCGGCGTACCAAGGACGAGGATGTCCGCCGCCAGAACAGTTTTGCCGATGTCAGGCCATGCGTCGGTCTTGAAACCATGCTCGGTCATGTCGGGATAAACACCCGGCGCAATGTCATGATCCACCACGCGAAAGGACTGCACGGCCACGCCCGCGCCGGTCATGATGTCCCGGACCACGTCCATGAGCGTGTCCGTGTGGCTTTCCTTGGGGCTCGGCGTCAGCGTGCAATTCAGAAATACGGCGGACAGCCCCGAATAATCGGGTTTCGTCGACGACTCAGACATGACATTTTTCCTCTGGGTTTGCACTGGCGCTGGGCAGATAGTCATGCGCTCTCGCGCAAGACGCAAGCGCCGTCGGCAGATTGGCACTTTTATGGCGTTTCTCTGCAATAGCTAGCGAGCGTGGCCCCGGCTAACCGGCAACCCCGA
>JBBSUT010000093.1:0-9697 GCA_038234155.1 Sphingomonadales bacterium
AATGAGACGGCGCTTGAACGCCTCGCCGCCGATCAGCGTTCCCAGAAGCAACCGGTTGAAGAAGATCAGCCCAAATGCGATCGTCATCGCATAGAGCGATATCGAGCGCCACAGGGTGATACCGGGAAACGCGAAAGCCAATATTGCCAGCAGAATGATGCCGAGCGAAACAGCAACAACCCAACGTGCAGAGGCGAACCGCACCGATTGCAGCGCCTGCGGACTATAGGCACCAACAGCAATGGCCGCCAATTCCAGTGCAACGCCAAAGGTGATCAGCGAATCCCAACGGGTGCCAATATGGCTGAGTTCCATCCCAATCTGATGAGCGCGCAATACCCAGCCGATCTCAGCCGCACACAGCAGAAGGACGAAATCGATCAGTCCGAGAAACAGCACCGCATGCGGCACGTAATGTTTGAATAGCCTGATCACGGACTTTGCCCGACCTTTCCAATGGTCTGTCGGGCTTATAACAGCGAAGTGAAATGTCGGTTAATTTTACACTGGACAATTGGACGGCCGTGAGCGCTCCGGCGGCGCGCGGCCATGCAGAAGCGCGCCGCCAAGTTGCCTTATTTGCTCAGATTGTCAGCTGCATCCTTAGCGGCGTTGCCCACATTCTGCGCCGCATCGCCGACATCGCCGGCAGCGGAACTAATCGCGTCGTTCTTGGAGGCGTTGCTGTTACTCATCTGCATAAGGAAATATCCGCCCACAACCAGCGCGATTAGCAGAATGGCACCGATCAAGATGCCGCTGCCGCTGCTGCGACGCTCCGCCACGTCACGTTCGATCACCGTGGTCGTGTGGCTGGAGCCGTCTTCGAAATGTTCGGTGCGCCGTTCTTCCGTCGTCATCATCATAACCCTTCTACCGTTGACATCGCCTCTGAAAACCCGATCCCGCCAATAAGGTTCCGCTAGTGAAACGATGTGTCATCTTCAAACCGGGCTTGGCTGCCGTGCCGCTGGCCACGGCCGTCAACCGATGCTTAACGCTCGGCGTCTATCGCTGCACCGTAATGAACAAGAACGTCAAATTGCTGGCCGGGGCCGCTGGATTTGGTATCCTCATGGGACTGGTGCTACCCAGCCGCGACGTGACCGCGCCGCCGGAAGTTGCGGTGGCCGAAGCTGCTTCCGAGCCCGCCGCCATCGTTAATCAACCTGCCGAACCCGCCTTCGCCATGGGCGTTACGATGCCTACGGACTTTACCATGCGCGGATCGGGCGCGGATTCAAGCGCCGGCACAGCCCCGATGGTTGACCCCAAACCCATGAGCGTTCCGAACGCGGGGCCGGCGTTCACTGTCGCGCGAGACGGCAGTGGCTCTGCCGCGCGCCAGAGCGCCCCCCCCGCCGCCCAGCCCCAGCTGAATCCGCCGCCCGAGAGCGCTCCGCTGCCGAGCATTCCGGCGCGCAATGTCGGCCCCAAGCTGGACCGCACGCCGCTGCAATAGCCGTCAGCATAGGATCGCCCGGCATGTAGATGATCGAACCGGACAGCCTTGCTCCGGCGCGCCACTCGGCAAAAGATGCGGATTTAATGACGATAAATTTGGGGTTGCCCATCACTCGCTGCCGCGCAGATGCTTGTATTGCGGGCTATGCGTGGCGGACGGCTGAACAAGCAAATCGCATGCGACGTCGGCCTGTGCGAAACCACCATCAAGGCGCACGCCAAGGCGATTATTCGAAAGCTTCACGTGCCCAATCGAATGCAGGCGGTCCTCATGCTGCAAAGACTGAAATCATGATCGATTACGTGCAACTGCCCTTGCTTGACGGAGAGCAGATCGAAGACTTGGAGACCATCATGGGCGTACAGGGTTTCGCCTCATTTCTGAGCCTCTTCGCGCAGGAACTGACCCAGCGTCCGGCTGCCATCCTGGCCCTGTACGCGCAAGGCGATGCTGGTGCGGCGGGCCACACTGCCCATTATCTGAAGGGAGCCGCCCTCAATGTCGGAGCATCGCGCATTGCCGCGCTGCTCAGCGCCATAGAATCTGCCCCAGAAATGGCACTTCCAGCCTTGATGACCGATCTGCCAAGAATCGTTGCCGCCACGGATTGCCCGGTGCGCGATCTGCTAGCGCTGATTGACAGCGACATGCCTATCGAACGGCGCGCCGCGGCCTAAAAATCTGTCCCCCGGCGTGTCTTGGGAGAGACACCGGAGAACGGGCGGCACGCCAGAGCACTGTTTTAGGTGTTGCGTCAGTTCAGATCGAAACGATCCGCGTTCATCACCTTGGTCCACGCCTTGACGAAGTCCTTCACGAACTTCTCTTCGTTGCCCTTTTCGGCATAGACCTCGGCGATCGCGCGAAGTTGCGAATTGGACCCGAAAATCAAATCGGTGCGGGTAGCGGTCCAGCGTTTTTCATCGCTTTCGCGGTCTGATCCGACGAACTCCTCATCGCCGCTCTCGTCGACCACCTTCCACGCGGTACGATTGTCGAGAAGATTCAGGAAGAAGTCGTTGGACAACTGACCCACCTTGTCGGTGAATACGCCGTGCGACGATCCGCCCTGATTGGCACCCAAAACCCGCAGACCGCCGACCAGCACCGTCATCTCCGGCGCCGACAGCCCGAGCAGATGGGCCCGGTCCAGCAGCATTTCCTCGGTCTTCACCGAATGCTTGGTGTGCAGATAGTTGCGGAAGCCATCGGCCTTGGGCTCGAGCGGTTCGAAGCTCTCAACGTCGGTCTGCGCATCGGTCGCGTCAGCGCGGCCGCCGGTGAACGGTACAGCGACGTGGAAACCGGCATCTTTTGCCGCCTTTTCGACCGCCGCTGTTCCGCCAAGGACGATGGCATCCGCCATCGACAGGCCTCCGCGCAGGTCGTCAATCTTGGCAAGCACTTTGGAAAGGTCCTGCGGATCGTTGACCGTCCAGTCCTTTTGCGGGGCTAGCCGTACACGGGCACCATTGGCACCGCCGCGGTGATCCGACTTGCGATAACTCGATGCCGAGGCCCAGGCTGTCTTGACGAGTTCGGAAACGGTCAGGCCGCTGTCCATGATCGACGACTTGAAGCCGGAAACGTCAGCCTCGCTCGGCGCGGTGCCGGCGGGTATCGGGTCCTGCCAGATCAGCTCTTCACCGGGAACTTCCGGGCCGTGGTAACGGGGCTTGGGTCCCATGTCACGATGAGTCAGCTTGAACCAGGCGCGCGCAAAGGCATCCTTGAACGCTTCGTGGTCGGCGCGAAAATGCTCTGAAATCTTGGCGTATTCCGGATCCAGCTTCAGCGCCATGTCCGGCGTCGTCATCATCGTCGGCACGAGCTTTGAGGCGTCGTGCGCGGCGGGCGCCATATCTTCCTCGCGTTGATTTACTGGCTGCCATTGCTTGGCACCAGCCGGGCTCGTCACGATCTCGTAATCATAATCTAGCAACAGGCGAAAATAGTTTTCCGACCAGACTTTGGGCGTATTGGTCCACGATCCCTCAAGCCCCGACGTGATGGCATGTTCCCCCGCTCCGCTTTCATAGCCGCTGGTCCAACCTAGGCCCTGGAATGCGATATCCGCACCCTCCGGCTCCGCGCCGATTAAGCTGGCATCGCCAGCGCCGTGGCACTTGCCAAAGGTGTGGCCACCGGCAGTCAACGCAACGGTTTCCTCGTCGTTCATGGCCATGCGGCTGAACGTCTCGCGCATGTCGCGAGCGGATTGCAGCGGATCGGGATTACCGCCGGGACCTTCCGGATTGACATAGATCAAACCCATCTGGATCGCCGCAAGCGGATGCTCCAGCGCCATCTCTTGGTCCGGCTGGATGCGGGTTTCTTCGCCTTCCACCCAGTTTTCCTCGGTACCCCAGTAAATATCGCGCTCGGGCTCGAACACGTCGGCACGGCCGCCGCCGAAGCCAAATACAGGACCACCCATCGACTCGATGGCGACATTGCCAGTCAGGATCAGCAAATCGGCCCAGCTGATGTGCTTGCCGTACTTCTGTTTGATCGGCCAAAGCAGCCGCCGCGCTTTGTCCAGATTGGCGTTGTCGGGCCAGCTGTTGAGCGGCGCGAACCGCTGCTGACCGCTGTTTGACCCGCCACGACCGTCGGCCGTGCGGTAGGTGCCCGCTGCATGCCAGGCCATACGAATGAAGAACGGACCATAATGACCATAATCGGCTGGCCACCAAGGCTGGCTGTCGGTCATCAACGCCGTCAAGTCCTGCTTGAGCGCCTGATAATCGAGTTTCTTGAAAGCCTCGACATAATCATAATCATCGCCCATCGGATCCGACGACACACCACCCTGAGACAAGATGTCCAGCGACAGGGCATCGGGCCACCAATCCCGGCTCTGCCGACCCAGAAGCCCGCGGGTGCCGCCGTCTCCACCGAAAGGGCAGCCGCCGCTCATCTCGCCAGTCTTCATGTCCATCGCTACTCTCCAGCTGTTTTTCAGAATTTCTATAAACATAGCATAAGCGATGCGATTAATCGAGCGAAGCGATAAAAATAGGTTAGCCCGAGTGACGCGATCGATCAGTCAGGCCGAGGCAATGCGGTCAATTGGCCGTCCAGCCACCATCGACCGACCAGTTGGCGCCGGTCACCTGCGCCGCCTCTTCCCTGCAAAGGAACAGGGCAATGGCGGCGACCTGTTCGGGCGTCACGAATTCCTTGGTTGGCTGCCCTGCGAGCAGCACGTCGTTGATCACCTCGTCGCGCGTCAGCCCGCGCGCCTTCATGGTATCGGGGATCTGATCCTCGACCAGCGGTGTCCAGACATATCCGGGGCTGATGGCATTAGCCGTGATACCATGTTCGGCCAGCTCCAGCGCGATCGTCTTGGTGAAGCCCACCAACCCATGTTTGGCGGTCACATAAGCCGTCTTGAACGGCGATGCGGCTTTGGAATGCGCCGAGGCGGTAGCGATGATCCGGCCCCATTTCTTTTGCTTCATATAGGGCACCGCATGGCGCACCGTATGGAAAGACGAGGTGAGGTTGAGCGCCAAAATCAGGTCCCATTTCTCAGCTGGGAATTTCTCGACCGGCGCAACATGCTGGGTGCCGGCATTGTTGATCAGGATATCGACGCCGCCAAATGCGTCGGCGGCCATGGCCATCATTTCCTCGATCTTGTCCGGTTGGGTCAGATCGGCATCGGAATAGACCGCCTTGGCCTTGTTCAGCACCTCCAACGCCTTGCGTTCTGTTTCAATCTCATCGGCATCGCCAAAGCCATTAATAACGATGTTGGCACCCGCCGCCGCAAACGCCTTGGCATAGGCCAGCCCGATGCCGCTGGTGGAACCTGTGATAAGGGCGGTCTTGCCTTTGAGAAACATGATGGAAGATTCCTTTCGTTTTGAAAATAACCCGAGCGACCGTGCGCTGTACGAGACCGCGCGCTGTATGATGCGATATGCTCAGTCTGCCAGGTCGAAGGCGGCGGTTTTGCCGTCGGTAATGTTGCGGGCCAGGATATCTCCATTTTCGACCGACCGGCAAAGCGCTTCGTGGCCTTGGTGCCAATGATCCAGCATGGTGGACCGGGAAAATTCGAAATCCTTGGCGCCCGTCTCCCATGTCCTTGTGCGATAGACCAGCTGGACAATATTGACCGCGCTTTCGGCCACGCGCTCCCTCAGCGAAGCCACATCCGGTTCGTCCTTAATTTCCTGCGGCAGCCGGTCGAGCACCTTGCGCATCGCTTCGTGATCCCGGCGCAGCCGCAGATATTGGTCGGTGACCGCGCGCGTTCGGCTGGAGAAGCGAATATCTTTCTCTCGGCTCCACACGTCGGACATGCGTTTGGGGATATTTCCACGTGCCGGAAACAGATCAACCTGAAAGATCAGGATGTCGCCATCGCCTTGGGTATCGAGCATATAGCCCAGCGGCGTATTGGAAACCAGGCCGCCGTCCCAGTAATACCGTCCGTCAATCTCGACCGGCGGCAGGCCAGGCGGCAATGCGCCGGACGCCATGATATGGCGCGCGTCGATCCGTACTGGATCGATCTCGCTGCGCGTATCGAAATATTGGAAGTTGCCGGTTTCTATGTCCACTGCGCCAACCGCCACGCGCATCGGGCCATCGTTGAGCAGATCCCAATCAACCAGTTCGTCCAGCGTCTTGGCGAGCGGCGCGCTGTCATAATAGCTGATCGCCGCCTCGCTGCCGGGCGCCGCCCAAGCTGGCACGGTCCAGTGCGGCACGAAGAAGCCGGGCACGCCGAAGCTGGCAACGGCGGCAGCGGCGGCCAGATGCGCACTCTCGCGCAGCTTGTTGTCGTCCGGCAGGATGAAATTGGGCATGCCTCCGGAAACCATTTCCCAGAAAGTGCGCAGCGCCGCGATGCGATTGTTGGGCGGATTGCCGGCGATCAGCGCCGCATTGACGGCGCCGATCGAAATGCCGGCCACGCAGGTGAGCGGCAACGCCAGTTCGCTCATCGCCTCGAACACGCCGGCCTGATAGCTGCCAAGCGCCCCTCCGCCTTGCAGTAACAGCACCGTTTGATCTGGCAATGGTAGACCCGAGCCACGCCCAGTCTTGCCCGGCACACGCCGCGCCGTCGCTTCGATATCTACCATAACTTGCCCTTGATTGAATGGGAGAGGAACCGGCAGCGTCCAACGATGGTTCCCAACGCGAAACAATCTGCTAGCCACGGGCATCGGCCCAATGACGAACTGGAACTTCTGATGCGTCTTGATGACTACGATAACGACATCAATGTCAGCGATCAGCGCGGGCAGAGCTTCGGTGGCGGCGGTGGCGGCCTGGGCGGCTTGCTTGGCCTCTTACCTTTGCTCATGGGGCGCAAGCTGGGCTGCGGCACCATCGCTATCATCGCGATCGTCGGGTTTTTCATATTTTCCAGCGGCGGACTGCAACTGGGCGGAACCAGTTCGGTATCCGGCGGCGGCATTGGGCAAAGTGGCGGGACCGACGTCCAGAGTTCTTGTGACGTAGATCCGGTGAGCCGCGAGGCATGCAACACACTCTCCTCGCTGGACGACACCTGGGAGCGTCTGCTTCCGGGCTATCGCCAGCCCACGCTCGTCTTTTACGGCGGTCGCGGCCAGTCCGGCTGCGGTGCCGCGCAATCCGCAATGGGACCCTTTTATTGCCCGACCGACCAGGGCGTCTATCTGGACACGAGCTTCTTTAACCAGATGGCCCAGCAGATGGGTGCGGGCGGAGATTTCGCGCGCCGCTACGTCATCGCACATGAAGTCGGCCACCATATCCAGAAGCTGACCGGCATCGCCGACGACGTGCGCCGGCGGCAGGCGCGGGCGAGCCAGGAGCAGGGCAACCAGCTTCAGGTGCGCATGGAACTGCAGGCCGATTGCTACGCCGGTGTGTGGGCAGGCCAGAACCGCGACCGGCTCGATCCCGGCGATGTCGAGGAAGGCATGACGGCCGCCCATGCCATCGGAGACGACACGCTGATGCGCGAGGCCGGCCAGCAGCCGGTCGAAAGCATGTTCACTCACGGAACCAGCGAGCAGCGCGGCCGCTGGCTGCAGCGCGGCATGCAAAGCGGCGACCCGAAGCAGTGCGATACTTTTGCAGCGGCGACGCTCTGACAGCGGATTGATGGTCGCTATCTTTTGCCCGTCATGCCGCCACAGCCGGAGAGCTGCATGAACCTGACCGACTGCCATAATGTGGACGATTTCCGCCGCCTGGCCAAGCGTCGCCTGCCCTCGCCCATATTCCACTATATCGACGGCGCGGCGGACGACGAAAAAACCAAACGCCGCAACACGCATGCGTTTGCGGACGCGGACCTGATCCCCCAGGTGCTGGCGGGGGTCGAGGATATCGACATGTCCGTCACGCTGTTGGGCCGCAAGATCGCGATGCCGCTGTTTCTCTCGCCCACCGCGCTCCAGCGCCTGTTCCACTGGCAGGGCGAACGGGCGGTGGCGCGGGCGGCGGAAAAATTCGGCACCTGGTTCGGCATCAGCTCACTGGCCACAGTCAGCATCGAGGAGATCGGGGCGCTCGTCTCCACGCCCAAACTGTTCCAGCTCTACATCCACAAGGACCAAGGCCTGAACCGATCGATGATCGAACGCTGCCAAGCCGCAAACTTCGACGCGCTGGCGCTGACGGTGGACACCATTGTCGGCGGCAACCGCGAGCGTTGCCTGCGCACAGGGTTCACCTCCCCGCCCCGGCTGACGCCCGCCAGCGCTATGAGCTTCGCCGCGCATCCGGGCTGGACGCTGAACTATCTTTGCCGTGAGAAATTCCATCTGCCCAATCTCGACACGCATGTCGATGCAGGCAGCAACGTCGCGGTTTCGGTGGCGGATTATTTCAATACCATGCTCGATCGCTCGATGGACTGGAAAATGGCAGAACGCATCCGCGCGGACTGGGGGGGCACCTTCTGTCTGAAAGGGATTATGTCGGCTGAGGACGCCAAGCGCGCAGTCGCGATTGGCGCGGACGCGATCATGGTGTCCAACCACGGCGGGAGGCAGCTCGATGGCGGCCGCGCCCCGTTCGATCAGATCGCCGAGATCGCCGACGCGGTGGGCGGGCAAATCGAGATTATCTGCGACGGCGGCATCAAGCGCGGCAGCCACGTGTTGAAGGCCATAGCGGCCGGAGCCAACGCCTGCTCGGGCGGGCGGCTCTATCTCTATGCCCTGGCGGCAGCCGGTCAGCCGGGCGTCGAACGAATTTTGGGCAAGCTGCAGGACGAGATTGCGCGCGACATGCGCCTGATGGGCGTAGCATCGCTCAAGGAGCTAGGGGCGGATCGGCTGCGCTGGCGCCGTTAATCCATCACTGACGTCAGACTACGTCGAGCACCAAGCCCAGCTTCTTGGCTTCCTGTGCCTCAATATACCAGTTCTCCGGCGCTTTCGTGCGGATGTCATCGAAGCACACCCGCGATTGTTCAGCCAGCGCGCGAAATCCTTCCTCCTCAATCTCGATACTGTGCTCGATCTCGTGCAGCTTGGCCTTCAACTGGCTGATGCACATGCGCAAGGGGCCGCTCAGATTGACGCTGGCGTTCATTTGCCGCTCGTGGATCATCAGACGCGTCTGGCGTGTCAGGAACCGGTGCTCGCGCGGGAAATAGCTCATGAAGGTTGCGCCGGCGGAATAGACGGCCTGCTTGCCCAGAAACAGCAGCTCGCGTCCACCATATTCGCGCAGCATGCGGATATCGTCGCCCATCGTCCGCGCCATTTCCGGATCGCCGCCCAGCGTGGTCAGCGCGATCACGATACTGCCCTCGGCCGGCGCGTTCTCCAGCGCGGTGCGGAACTGGTTGTACATGTTCTGATCCACGGTGCCGGTCAGGCGGACGAGCGGATTGGCGAGAAGCGGATATTGCTGGTGATCGGTCATGGCGGGCGCAACGCCGGGCGGTCAGCGCGGTTCCGACAATGCCCGCGGGACAATTGCAATCGGTCCTGCCCGCCCACACATCGGGATCATGACAAAACTATCCTTGCTCGATCTGGTCCCCGTCACGCAAGGCGGTTCGGTATCCCGGTCACTGGCCAATGCGGCGGACTTGGCGCGCCATGCCGAAAGCCTGGGTTTCACGCGCTACTGGACCGCCGAACATCACGGCATGGAGGGGATCGCCAGCGCCGCGACCAGCATAGTGCTGGCGCATGTCGCCGCCGCCACCAAAACCATCCGGGTTGGCGCAGGCGGTATCATGCTGCCCAATCATGCGCC
>JBBSUT010000094.1:0-9647 GCA_038234155.1 Sphingomonadales bacterium
AGATCGGCATCCTCGGCCGCGCCGGACAGATCGGTATCGTCGGTCAGCACGTCGGCCGGCGTATGATAGGGGCCGGACAGGAACCGTTCGAGCCGATCGGTATCGGAAAAGGCGCCGTTGACCATCACCGTCGGCACGCCGCGTTCCAGCAGGGCCCAGCCGTCCTGCCGCCGGATATAGGCGTTGGCGTCGTCATCCGCGTCCATCGTGCGGCCCATCGCAAGCGCGATCCTGGCGACATCGTTCGCGATCGGCGTGATGCCGCGGCCGATAATGGCGACCGGTTCGCCCGCCGGGCCGATCGCCACCGTATCGAGGTTGAACGCGGCGACGATGCGGTGCAGTGGCACCGGCGGATCGGCGGCAAAGGCCCGCGCGCCGGTGAGGCCAACCTCCTCTCCGGTGGTGGCCAGAAAATAGACGTCGCGGTCCGGCGCTGGCGCGGCGGCCAGACGTTTGGCTGCTTCGATCAGCACCGCCACGCCGCTGGCATTATCCACCGCGCCGCTGCAAATCCGCTGCGGCGCGCCTTCGGCACGACACAGGCCCAGATGATCCCAGTGCGCCATGAACAGCACCGCGCCCGCCGCCGGATCGCGCCCGGCGATACGGCCCAGCACATTATAGCTGGTCAGCCGGGTCACTTCGCTGCGGGCGGTCAGATCGGCCGTGATCGCCATAGGCTCGGCCTGCATATCGTCCGCCAGCGCGCGCAGCCGCGCCTGTGCCAGCGTATCGCCGGCGGCCGTGAACAGCCGCCGCGCCGCATCATCCTCAATGCCGCCGTAGAACATCGGCCGCTGCGCGTCGCGCGCCGCCAGCTCGGTCACCCGGCGATACCAGATGCCGTGCAGGCGCTGCACCGGATCGGCCGGATCGAAAATCAGCAGCACGCCCGCGGCGCCCGCCGCCGCCAGGGCCGCCGCGCGATCGGCCAGGTTCCGCGCATCGCCCTCGGCGCGATCGGCCAGCATCAGCGCCAGCTTGCCGGTCAGGTCCGGCAGCGGCGTGCCCGCGGCCGGGCCGTAACCGACATAGACCATGGGCACGCGCATCAGCCGGTCGCTCTCGTCCCTGCCGGACAGGAGCAGCGATCGATCGGCAATCGCGATCGGCGCGCCGCCGGGTCCGTGAAACTGGATCGTGCCCGCCAGCGGCTTGCGCGTGACCATCGCCACCGGCTGATACCAGCTGGTCGCCGCCCCAGCCGTCTCTGTAACCTTACCCGCCCCAGTTTCCGTACCAGACCCAGTTTCCGTACCAGTTACTGTCTCCGGCACCACCGACGCTGCGCCCGGCTGCAGCCCGGCGGCGCTCCACTGCATCGCAATATAGTGCACCGCCTTGCGCCCACCCGCGCTGTCGGGGGCCCGGCCCTCCAGCTCCTCGCTGGCGAGATAGGCGATGTGCGGGCGTAGATCGTCCGGCGTCACCGGCCCGCCGATCGCCTGCGCGGCAAGCGGCGCGGTCAGCGCCAGAAGCAGAAGAATCCAGACATCCCGCACCATGGTGATCAGTCGGCCCCGGCGCGGGCGAGCCGTTTCTTCGCCTCGATCACGTGCAGGTCCTCGATCATTTCTCCGCGAAACCGCGCCGCCCCGCCCTGCGCCGCCGCAATCAGCGCGCGCGCCCGCTCCAGCTCGGCCGCATCGGGCGCGAACAGGCGGTTGGCGCTGTCCACCTGCCCCGGATGGATAAGTGTCTTGCCCGCAAACCCGTATGCGCGGCCCTGTACGCACTGGCGCTCCAGCGTCGCGGCATCGTCCAGACTGTTGCATACCCCGTCGAACACCGGCTTGCGCGCCGCCGCGCCGGCCAGCACGATCTGCTGCAGCGCCAGCTCCAGCCCCTCGCGGTCCGGCCCGGGCCTGACGCCCAGATCGAGCGCAAGATCGTTGGTGCCCGCAAGCAGCCCCGCCACCGGCTCCATCGCCGCGATGGCGCGCGCGGCGTACACCGCCGCCGCCGTCTCGATCATCGGCAACAGCGGCACGCCCAGCCGCCCGTTCAGCGCATCGATCGCGTCCGGACCGTCCACCTTGGGCAGCACCACATAATCGACCGGCAGATCCGCCAGCAGCGCCAGATCGCCATTGTGCCACTCGGTCCCCGCCGCGTTGATCCTGAGCGCGACCAGCTTGTTGCCCCCGAAACCGCCCCGGATCGCCGCCGCCGCCACCGCGCGCGCATCGCGCTTGGCGTCGGGCGCCACGGCATCCTCCAGATCGACCACGATCATGTCCGCCGCCAGCCCGGCCGCCTTGTCCAGCGCGCCCTGACGCCCGCCGGGCACGAACAGCGCCGATCGCACATAAGGCAGCTCCACGGTCATAGCAGCACGGTCATCGCAGGACGGTCCTTCGTCGAATAAAGCTTCCCTTGCGCGATCCCTTGCCCCAAAATCAGGCGGTTCGCAAAGGGAGGTTGTTCACGTGCTCTATCTGGTTGGCGCTATCGCGCTGCTCGTTCTGGTCTACGGCTTGATGGGGGTGAAGATCGTCCATCAGGGCTTTCATTACACCATCGAACATTTCGGCCGATACACCACCACCGCCAACCCCGGCCTCGTTTTCGTGCCGCCGTTTTTCTACAGCGTGGGCCGCAAGGTGAACATGATGGAGCAGGTGCTCGACATTCCGGGGCAAGAGATCATCACCAAGGACAATGCGATGATCCAGTGCGACGGGGTGGTGTTCTTCCAGGTGCTCGACGCGCCCAAGGCCGCCTATGAGGTGTCGGACCTCTACAACGCCATCCTGCAGCTGACGACCACCAATCTGCGCACCGTGATGGGCTCCATGGATCTGGACGAGACGCTGTCCAAACGCGACGAGATCAACGCCCGGCTGCTCCACGTGGTCGACGACGCGACCACGCCGTGGGGCGTCAAGATCACCCGGGTGGAGATCAAGGATATCCGCCCACCCGCCGATATCGTCGAGGCGATGGCCCGCCAGATGAAGGCCGAACGGATCAAGCGCGCACAAATTCTGGATGCCGAGGGCGACCGCGCGTCGAACATCCTGCGCGCCGAAGGTGAGAAACAGTCCAAGATCCTGGCCGCCGAGGGCCGCCGCGAAGCCGCCTACCGCGATTCCGAAGCGCGCGAGCGTGAAGCGGAGGCGGAGGCCAAGGCCACGCAGGTGGTGTCCGAGGCGATCCGTGACGGCAATCCGCAGGCGCTCAACTATTTCGTGGCGCAGGATTATGTGAAGGCAATCGCCGGATTTGCCACCTCGCCCAATGCCAAGACGATATTGTTCCCGGTGGAAGCCACGCAGCTGATCGGCACGATCGGCGGCATCGGCGAGCTGGCGCGCGAAGCGCTGGGCGGTCATGCCGACGCGGCGACCGCGCGTCAGAAGCCCTCGCAGATCGTCGCCAGCCCGTTCGCTGCCGAGAAGACCCGCGACGGCGGCGGCCTCAACACCGGTGACGGCCCGCGCGGAAGCTGAGCTGATGGACGAAATCGATCCCTATCTGCTGTGGATGATCGGCGGCGTGCTGCTGGTGGTGGCCGAGATGCTGGTGCCCGGCATCTACCTGCTGTTCGTCGGCGCGGCCGCGGTGCTGACCGGCGTGGCCACCTGGATGTATGATTTCGGACCCACCTTCCAGATCGGCCTGTTCGCGCTGTTTCTGCTCGCCGCGATCATGCTCGGCAACCGCATCTACAAGCGCAATCCGGTGGCGAGCAGCGACCCCGATCTCAACA
The DNA here is from genome assembly GCA_038234155.1 of Sphingomonadales bacterium. Taxonomy (GTDB): domain Bacteria; phylum Pseudomonadota; class Alphaproteobacteria; order Sphingomonadales; family Sphingomonadaceae; genus Novosphingopyxis. The sequence goes on from JBBSUT010000094.1 coordinate 3,716, forward strand.
ATCGCTCGGCAAGGCTTGTCGGTACATCGGTGACGGTGGTCGATGCGGTCAGCGCCAATGGCGGGCGCGTGCGCGTGGGCGACGGTGTCTGGCCGGCGCGCGGCCCCGATATGGCCATCGGAGAGACCGCGCGCGTGCTGCACGTCGATGCCGGCGTGCTGGTGCTCGAACAGCCGCAAAAGCTGATCGAAGGCGACGGGTTGTAGCGCGTAGTGGGAATTGATGGGGGCACCACCGGGCTAACCGCCGTTTCCGACCCATAATCTGCCGTTGCCATTGTACAAGAACATCTTAAAACCAGCCGTTCTTTGGCCCTTTTGCGGACATCCAGCCGTGCGGTGGGAGCGAAAGCCATCGAACGACGTTGGTAACTCAGCGCACAACCGAACGAGCGAGCCGATGCGACTGCCTGAACGCGGGTTTTACCTGACCATGTTCCTGAACGCTACTTACCAGGTCGAGGACGCTTTATGGCAGTAATTTCCCCAAGTTCGGTTGTTCTCATCGTCGAGGACGAGGCGTTGATCCGCATGAATGCTATAGCGCTTGTAGAGGATTTGGGGTGCGCTTATTTTGAAGCATCAAGTGCCGACGAAGCCATCGCGCTACTCGAAAAACATCCGCACATTACGGTAGTTTTCACCGACATCCAGATGGCCGGGTCGATGGATGGATTACAACTGGCGGCCTATGCCCGCGATCGCTGGCCACCACTCAAATTCATCATCGTGTCGGGCAACCACCTCGCGACCGCCGACGAGATGCCGCAAGGAGCGCTGTTCTTTCCAAAGCCGTATAACGACAATGCGATCTGTGAAGCGATACGAGCCTTCGAGCGACAAGTGTCGCTGCGCGGCTAAACCGCCTCGACTTCGGGCTCGGGGGCGGCGTCCCCGACCAGCCTTAGTTTGGTCCGTTCGACCGTGATCGAGGTGCCGGCCCTACCCGGTTCAACCTTGACGGTTGCGTGCAACTGCTTGGCAAGCGCGTTGACGATCGTCGTGCCCAACCCGGCCTTCGCGTCCGCAATATTGGCTGGCATCCCAACGCCGTCGTCGGCGATGGTCAACTTCCAACCCTTTGCATCGTCGCCATAGCCAACCTTAATCTCGCCAGGGCGCTGGTTCGGAAATGCGTGCTTCAGCGCGTTGATGACAAGCTCGGTCACAATCAGCCCGATGCTCACAGAGGTATCCGCGGTCGCGCTGCTATCGTCAGCGGTTACCGTGATTGACAACAGCTCGTGATCGGCAATCATCGACGCCCCGATGCTTTGACAGAGCTGGCCGAGATACGGCTTCATGGCGACGTCGCTTAGATTAGACACGGCGAGCTGACGCTGCAGCCCAGCGACGGACATCACACGGTTATGAGCGTCGGTCAGATGACCTCGGAGTTCCTCGGACTGAGTCCTTCGGGCGCTTTGCATCAAGACGCTGGCGATGATCTGCAAGCTGTTAGCGACGCGGTGCTGCAGCTCCTGTTGCATCACAGCCTTGTCGTGAACAAGTTCGTCCCGAAGTCGATCGTTGGCGCGGGCCTCCGTCACATCGTTGATCGCCACCAGCAGCCGAACTGCGCCAGGTTCGTCATAGTCGAGCCGGTGCGCATTGACGCATAGTCTGCGCGCACCCCGATCGCGAGTTTCCAAATCGAATTCATAGGCTTCGACTTTCGCGCCACCCGAGGCGACCGCCGTCAGAAGAGAGCGCAAGCGCGGTGCATCCCACTCCCCCCTGCCCAACGAGAACATGTCCCGACCGTTCACGCTGCCAGGCTCGACTTCAAATGCACTGCAGAATGTTGCACTCGCGGCGATAACATCAAGCTCCCCGTTGAGTAGCAACAGCGGTGAGGCCGCAGTGGTGACCATGGCGATCGCAAGCGTCAGTTCGACAGTAGGCGGGGGTGACATCGGGGAAGCCATCGAGTGTCCCTTTCAAGGGACCGGTGACTCGCATTGTGAAAGTCTTGCCGGCTAGGCGCTCAAGCATGACGGCACGATGCTATCGAGCCTTCAAGTGTGCAATCATCATAGCATGAAAGTTCTGCAATCCACGCATGATTTAGCATGGCTGGGGAGCTGGTCGCTGAATGGATGCTTTCTGCCTCCGCGTGGCCAACAGCTGCCGGGCTGCTTTCCACCCAAAAGCCGACGCTACCAGCTAGACCCTTTGGGCTTGGTTGGAACGACCCACAACCGCACGGGATTGGCGCGCGCCTCGATTTGCGCGAAGGGGGGAGCCATGGCCGATCCTTTGTTTTCACCTTTGTCGTTCCGTCCCGCCGAACCCGGCGACATTCCCGCTTTGCATGCGCTGATCGAGCGTGCCTATCGCGGAGAGAGCGCGCGGCTGGGATGGACGCATGAGGCGGATCTGGTCGCATCGCCGCGGACCAGCGCCGACGAGCTGGCCGGGATCATCGCCTCGCCGGATGACCGGATGATCGGTGCATGGCGGGGGACGGCGCTGGTCGGCTGCGTGCGGCTGTCGCGGCAATCGCCAGATGGGGCGTATCTGGGCATGCTCACGGTCGATCCGGCGCTGCAGGGCTGCGGACTGGGCGATGCCATCCTGCGCCATGCCGAGGCGCAGGCGTGCGCGCTATTCGGTGCGCGCACCATGGTGATGTGGGTGGTGTCCGTGCGCGGCAAGCTGATCGCTTATTATCGCCGGCGCGGCTATGCCCTGACGGGCGAGCGGCGGCCGTTTCCCGCCGCGCTCGATCCGCCGCTGGAATTCCAGGTCATGCGCAAGACGCTGTAATTTCGCTCCCCCCGAGCGGGCCGGATCAGCGGCCCAGCTTGCCCGCCATGCCGATGATATCGTTCAGCGGGTTGCCGTCGCCGTCCATGTCCAGCATCTTGCCCAATCCGCCGAAGCCGCCTCCCAGGCCTCCTGATGCCGGTGCCGGAGAAGTTGCCGGTCCAGCTGCGGCGGGCGTTGCGGCGCCGTGCTGCTTGGCGAAATAGCCGGCCACCAGCATTGCCAGGATCGGCAGCATTTTCTTGAGCAGATCGCTGGACAGCCCGGTCTGCTGCGCGGCGTTGCCCGCCACCTGGCGGCTGACGTCCTTGGAGCCGAAGATATTGCCGAGCACATCATTGCCCGCGCCGGTGTTGGTCGGCTGCTGCCCCAGGACGCTGTCGAGGAGTCCGCCGCCGCCCAGCCCGCCGAGCATGCCGATCAATCCGCCCAGACCGCCGCCGCCCTGCCCGCTCTGCTTGAACCCGCCGAGCAGCGCCGGGAGCAGCGCTTCTGCGCCCTTGATCGCGGTGCCCTTGTCGACGCCCAGATCGCGCGCCATCGCATCGATGCCGCCGTTTTGCTGCAGGGACTGAAGTAGCGACATGGGCTGTTCCTTTAAACTGTTGAAATACCGATCACGGCTCGCGGCCGGGCGGCAGCGCATACAGAACCGATCGCCTTGCCATAGCGTTCCGGCGGGCGGGTGATTTGCCTGCGCCTAGCAGAGCCCATGTGGGCGACCCATTTTATTTTACCGCTTCCAATGCCCAACGCCCGTTCCAGGCGTTGCCCAAGCATGTCCCGCCAATTTTTTCTGGCGGCGATCAAAAGAGGAGAGCTTTCATGAGTATTTTCGGCAAGATCAAGGACGCCATATTCGGCCAGAAGGACAAACCGGCCGCCCCTTCGGCGAGCGCCCCTTCGGCGACTGTCGCCCCGCGGCCCGCCGCTGTGCCGGGCACCGCGCCCGCACAACAACAGGCACCCGCCGCCGTGTCGCAGGCCGACGTTGAGCGCATGCTCGAGGCCAAGTCCGGTAGCGACAAGCTCAACTGGCGGACCTCGATCGTCGATCTGATGAAGCTGGTCGGCATCGATCCCAGTCTCGATAACCGCAAGGAACTGGCACAGGAACTGGGCTATACCGGGACACGCGATGGCAGCGCCGAGATGAATATGTGGCTGCACGACAAGGTGATGCAGGAACTGGCATCGCACGGCGGGCAGGTTTCCGCCGATCTGCACTGACCACATTTGCACTGATCAAAAGGGATGGCGAGCGCTCCGGGACACGGAAGCGCCGTCATTCCCTTGATGACATACGAGCCCTTCCGAACGCGACTTAGCGTCCAGCTTCGTCTCTTAGCCAATCCGACACATGCGTGACGCTACGGTCTGGTGGGAACACCGGATAGAAGATTTCGACCAATCAGCCTTTAAAAGATCCGTCATCGACCGCTCGAACTGACCAGCGTTCAGGCTGCCGTTGGCGCGGCCTCTCTCACACCGGCATCGACATGCGCCTCGAACGCGGTAAAATTGTCGATGAACAGGTTGACCAGCTTGGCCGCCTGATCGTCATAGGCCGCCTTGTCCGCCCAGGTGTCGCGGGGATTCAGGATGGCGCTGTCGACACCGGGCACCGAGACCGGCACCTCAAATCCGAAATTGGGATCGGTGCGGAATTCGGCATCGCCCAGCGAACCGTCGAGCGCCGCGTTGAGCAGCGCGCGCGTGGCCTTGATCGGCATGCGCTTGCCGACGCCGTATTTGCCGCCGGTCCAACCGGTGTTGAGCAGCCAGCACTGCACCCCGCCCTTGGCGATCCGCTCCTTCAGAAGATTGCCGTAGACGCTGGGATGGCGCGGCATGAACGGCGCGCCGAAACAGGTTGAGAAGGTGGCCTCGGGCTCGGTCACGCCGATTTCGGTGCCCGCCACTTTGGCGGTATAGCCCGACAGGAAGTGGTACATTGCCTGCTCGGGCGTCAACCGCGCGATCGGGGGCAGCACGCCAAATGCGTCGGCCGTCAGCATGATCACGTTCTTGGGCACCGGCCCGAGATTGTTCGCGCTGGTGTTGGGGATAAATTCGATCGGATAGGCACCGCGGCTGTTTTCGGCCAGGCTGGCGTCGTTGAGATCGAGCGCGCGGGTCTCCTCGTCCATCACGACATTCTCCAGCACCGTACCAAAACGGCGCGTGGTGGCGTAAATCTCGGGCTCGGCCTCTTCGCTGAGGCGGATCATCTTGGCGTAACAACCGCCCTCGAAATTGAACACCGCGCTGTCCGACCAGCCATGCTCGTCATCGCCGATCAGCGTGCGGCTGGCATCGGCGCTCAGCGTGGTCTTGCCGGTGCCTGACAGGCCAAAGAACACGGCCGTGTCACCCTTGGGGCCGATATTGGCGCTGCAATGCATCGGCATCACGCTCCTGGGCGGCAACAGATAGTTGAGCAGGCCGAACACGCCCTTCTTCATTTCGCCGGCATATCTGGTGCCCCCGATCAGGATCAGCTTCTCGCTGAAGTTCACCGCGATCACGGTTTTGCCGCGGGTGCCGTGGCGGGCGGGATCGGCCTGGAACGTCGGCAGATCGATGACGGTATACTCCGGGCTGAACCCGGCCAGTTCGTCGATGGTGGGGCGGCAAAGCATCGTGCGGATGAACAGGCTGTGCCACGCCAGTTCGTTGATAACGCGCACGGCCACGCGGTGCTCGGGCTGCGATCCGCCGAACAGGTCCTGACAATACAGCGTCTTCTTTTCACCCAGGGCGGCGAGAAAATCCTGCTTGAGCGCGGCAAAATGCGCCGGCGTCATCGCGGCGTTGTTGTCCCACCAGATCGTATCCTCGGTCTCCCCGTCGCGCACGATGTACTTGTCCTTGGCCGAGCGGCCGGTGTGCGGGCCGGTTTCCACCACCAGCGGGCCGTCCTTGGCCAGGCGGCCTTCGCCGTTGGACACCGCGGCTTCCACGAGCGCGCTGCGCTGCAGGTTCCAATGGCATTCGGCGGAAACGAAAAAGCCCTGATCGGGCAGCGAAACTCGGGGAGTCGGGGACATAAGGCGCGCACTCTTTCTACGGCAAAGGCCGCGCCCACCCGACTGTGCTCCACGGAGCGTCGACGAACACGGTGAAATGTCTAAGTACACTGGGCCTAGAATAGGTTCGTCGGG
>JBBSUT010000095.1:0-9638 GCA_038234155.1 Sphingomonadales bacterium
GGCAAACTGGTGCGCCCGACAGGATTCGAACCTGTGGCCCCCAGATTAGGAATCTGATGCTCTATCCGACTGAGCTACGGGCGCGCTGAGGATGTATTACGGGGCAAGGCTTTTAGGGTCAATTCGCCGATTGCGGCCTGTCAACGAGGCGAGGCGCTGCGATCGGCCTGGCGTTGGCCAAGGCTGGTATTTGAGCGCGGGCGCGCAGGACGGCAGCCGGATCGATATCGGCGAAACCTACTCCCATGCGGTTTTCCATGTCGAGCAGCACGGTGCCCCACGGATCGACCACGAGACTATGGCCAAATGTTTCGCGGCCGTCGGCATGATGGCCGATCTGGGCCGATGCGGCGACAAAGCAGCCGGTTTCAATGGCCCGCGCGCGGGCCAATATATGCCAATGGGCCCGTCCCGTCGGCACCGTGAATGCCGCCGGTATGGCGAGCAGCGCCGCCCCTGCCTCGGCCAGCGCGCGGTAAAGCGCGGGAAAGCGCATATCGTAACAGATCGACAGACCGACAGGCAGGCCTGCCATGTCGACAAGCACGGGAGTGTCCCCGCCGTCGTAAACGCTCGATTCGCGCCAGCTCTCCCCTGTCGCCAGATCGACGTCGAACAGGTGAATTTTGTCGTATCGCGCCGCGATCCTACCGTCCGGTGCGATAACCAGCGTCCGGTTGCGGCGGCGGCCCTTGTGCTTCACCGGCAAGCCCAGGTGCAGCCACAGGCCGCAGGCGCGGACCTTTTCGCGCAACAACTTCACTTCAGGGTAATCGGCCTCGGCCCGCACATCCGCGCGCGCGCGCTCCCTATCCAGCAGCAGCGCCATCTCGGGTGTCAGCAGGGCATCTGCCCCGCCCGCCCTTGCCTCCTCCAGCGCGTCGGAAATATCGGCCGCGTTGCCGGCGGCGTCGATACCGCTCGTCATTTGGAACAGGGCCAGCCGCATCATTCTGCCAGCAGCGCATCCAGCTTGCCCGCGCGTTCCAGCGCGGCGAGATCGTCGCTCCCGCCGATATGCTCGCCGCCGATAAAGATTTGCGGCACCGTACTGCCGCCGCCGGCACGGGCTATCATCTCATTGCGCTTCGGCCCGCCCATGGTGATGTCGTGCTCGTCAAACGCGACCCCTTTTCCGCCGAGGAGTGCCTTGGCCCGGTGGCAATAGCCGCACGTGAACTTGGTGTAGATTTCGACTGTTTTCATGATGATGGCTTAGCAGATCGCGTAATTAATGCGCAGTATTATTCAGCGGCGGCCATCTCGGCACGCCGCAGCTACAACACGCGCGCCCATGTCACCACGCCAAGCCAGCGCGCGCCGCCCCGCCGCAGCGCAGCAGCGCAGGCCGCCGTCGTGGCCCCGCTGGTGTGCACATCGTCGACCAGCAGCACGGCCCGTCCCGCTATCTTGCGCCGCGCACTCGGCCTGAGCGCGAACACCCCGCTTACCATATGCGCACGCGCCTTGGCGCCCAGACTGCGCAAGGGGGGCGTGCGTCTGGTGCGCCGTAAAAGATCAGGCTCGAACGGTGCGCCAATGCGCTTGGCAAGACCGCCGCCGATCAAGACCGACTGGTTATAGGTTCGCTGGAACAGGCGCGTCCAATGTAAAGGCACCGGCGTCACCAGCACATCGTCCGGCAGATCGGGAAGGAGCCGCGCCATGTGCCCGGCCATCATCCGCGCCGCGCCAAGCGACCGGGCATATTTCAATTTCAGAACCAGCTCGGTCGATAGCCCGCCATAGGCGACAGCGGAGCGCAGCAGATCATAGCGCGGCGGCCGTGCCAGGCAGGCACCGCATAGCGGTTCTCCAGGCACCTCGCGCTCGAACGGCAGGCCGCAGCATGTGCACCAAGGCGCTGCCAGAAAGCGAACCTGGGACCAGCAGTTGCGGCAGAATGCACCGCCGTCCGCCTGCACCATTCCGCATCCCGGGCAGCGGGCAGGCAGCGCAAAATCTAAGGCGCGGCGCAGCGGCAAGGCCGCGGCACGGATCAGAAATCTGTGGTCGGAAGGAAAGCGCACCATGGCATCTTGTCCCGCATCGCGCGGCCCTGCAAGAGGGGGCATGTCCGAAACGCCCCAGTTGTTTGATCCTGCCCGCCGCCGTGCCATGCGCGCGCGCTCCGCCAACGCGTCATCGATCTTCCTACAGTGGATGGCAGACGATTTGGGCGAACGGCTGGGCGCCGTATCACGAGACTTTTCGGACATTATGTTGCTTGGGCCGGTCGCGCGCTATCGTGAGGCGTTGCACCTGCCGCCACACGCGCGGGTGACAGTTGCAACGCTCAGCAATGCGGAAGCCGGCGCGGATAAGCGTGTTACCGTCTGTCTAGAGGACGCCCTTCCTTTCGCTCCGGCCAGCTTCGATCTGATCCTGTCTGCCGGAACGCTGGATAGCGTGAACGATCTGCCCGGCGCGCTGGTCCAGATCCGCCGCAGCTTGCGCCCCGATGGGTTGTTTCTGGGCGCGATGTTCGGTGCCGGGAGCCTTCCCGTGCTCAAGCGGTGCATGATCGCGGCCGACGGGGAACGGACAGCAGCGCATATCCACCCGCAGATTGACGTGCGCTCTGCCGGCGACCTGTTGGCGCGCGCCGGCCTGGCCATGCCGGTTGCCGACGGCGACCGGTTGACGCTGCGCTACGCCGATCCCCTCCGGCTGGTGCGCGACATTCGCGAGGCCGGCACTGGCAATGCGCTGGCCGGGCAGCGCGGCTTTATTGGCAAGGGCGGGATGGCCCGGCTTCTGGCGCAGTGGGCACAGGCGGTAGAGGCCGACGGCAAGGTGTCCGAACGCATTGAGATCATCGCGATGAGCGGCTGGGCGCCGGCTCCGGACCAAGTCGGACCGGCCCGGCGTGACAGCGCAAACATATCGCTAAGTAAGGCTCTTAGACCCGGTGGGCGACCCGGTGATACCCGTGTGGATGGGACCAGCGCCGGCCGCAAGAAACCTTAGCAGAGCCGCTCGCAGTTGCCGGTCCGCAGGGGGCATGGGGTGAGCGTGAGCGTCCTCCGGCCGTACCCATCGGATCTGCGCACCTGGCTGCAGCGCCGCCGCCATTCCCGTCCACCGATAACAGCAGTAGAGCAGCAGGATCAGGTTGCGCGCGTCCAATGGTGCGTCCGCGAATCCGATCGGCTGCAAGTCACCGGGATCAATGATTATCCCAAGCTCTTCACGCAGCTCGCGGGCCAGGGCCGGGGCGGCGCTTTCACCATGCTCTACCTTTCCGCCGGGAAACTCCCACAATCCGCCGTGGACGCCATGGGTCGGACGGCGCTGCAACATGAGACGCCCTGTCTGGTCGATGAGCGCGGCAGCCACCACGCACAATATTGTCGGCATATTTTGCACCGAGCTGCGATTGTTTACCATATGTTTACCTAGCTTTGCCAGATTATAGATGTAATCCATAAGGTTGAGCTGAAATATCATGACCCGGTTGCTTCACAGCCTGCTTGGCGACGATGATGGTGCTACCGCCGTGGAATACGGGCTGATCGCCGCTTTGGTGGTGATTGCCATGGTCGGCGCACTGGCCACGATGAGCACCAGCACCAACAATATGTGGAACGATGTGGAAGGCAATGTCACATCGGCCACAGCGCAATAATCCCAAATCTGCTGCGTTCCCGTTAACGAAAAATAAGTGAACGGCTGATATCCGTGATGATAGTTGAACCAGACCATTCGCCTGGTTCGACCGGGTGAATGAAGCGATAAGCAGGAGACCAGAAATGAAGAAGATCCGCAAATTGTTCAAGAACGAAGACGGCGCAACGGCAATCGAGTACGGCCTCATCGCCGCCCTTATTGCCGTGGCAGCCATTGGCGCCATGACGTCGCTCGGCAAGAACTTGAACAACACCTTCGGCAACGTGAACACCGCGCTGACGAAATAATCCACCGGATATTGATCTGGCGATGTTGAGGCGGCGGCAGGAAACTGCCGCCGCCCTTTTTTTGTGCGTCTTCAGTTGACGATGATCTTGTACTGCTGGCCAGCACGCACCGGAGCGTTGCCAAACAAGCCATTGAGCACCATGAACCGTTCGACCTGAAGGTTGCCATACGCCATCCGCCGCGACAGACTGGTGGCGGTATCACCATTTTGCGCCGTAACTATGTCGATGCGCCGCGGCTTAATCGCCGCAGCGTCGGCAGCGCTCAGCCGTGCCATGCTCTGAAACATGGGGCTGAACGGGTTATTACCCGCCTGCGTCAGCGTTACGAAGTGATAGGCCTGCGTGCCGCTGAACTGATAAGCGAACACAGTGACGTCCACCTGCCCGTTCTGCGTGTTGGCGCGCGCCGTCTGGTAGGCCGCCGGAAGGCCATTTATCGTGGTCCGCTGGAACTGCCCGGTCTGCAGCTGCGTATTGCCGGCCACACCGCGCATAGCGGCTGCAATATAGCTCTGCAGATCGCCGTTGAAGGCGGCAGTGGTAAATTGTCCCTGCCCACCCGGTCCCTGGATCGACACCGCCTTGGCGGAATTGGACATGCCATATCCTTGCGGCACCGAGAAACGCAGACGTAGTTCAGGTTGCAGGAAGCTGTTGCCCTCGATCACACCCTGTTTGGGATCGTCGCCATATAAAATGCCATCAATCGCGGCCAGATGCTGGGCACGGTTGCGCACCCCGGTGGGTGCATAGGTCTGCGCAATCTGTTGGGCGCGTGACACCCGGCGCGCAGGATCGGGGTGCGTGCTGGCCCATTCCGGAACCGACCGTGCATCCTGGCCTGCGGCGCGGGCGTCGATTGTGGTTTGCGCGGCCAGCGACGCGAGCATGTCTGAAAGGGCCGTCGGATCATATCCGGCTTGCGATAGATAGCGGATACCCAGATCGTCGGCCTGCTCCTCCTGCCCGCGCGAATATTTCAGCGTATAAAGCTGCGTCACGGCCGGGGCATAATTCTGGATTGCCCCGCCAACCGATCCCAGCAGACCGCCATTGCCGCCAAGCAGGCCGCCGAGCAGCTGGCCGGCAGCACCGAGCAGGCCCGCATTGCGCGACGCTTTTTGCCGATCGCCCGCATGGTTGGCCGCCACATGACCGATTTCGTGGCCCAGCACCCCGGCCATTTCGGCTTCATCATTGGCCAGTGCCACCAGCTGGCGCGTGATATAGACATAGCCGCCTGGCGTGGCGAAGGCGTTGTTTACCGGCGAATTGAGCAGCGAAACGGTATAGGCGCTCTCGCTATTGGCGAGGCCGGACTGCACCGCAACCTTGCGGCCTACGGCCTGCACATAATTGGACTGGCTCCCCTGCTGATAGAGGCCGCCGAACTCCTGAACAATCTCGCCATAGGCTTGTTGCCCCTGCTGGCGCGCCTGCGCCGTTATCGGTGCCGCGCTGACCGGGTCCCCTGCGGTGATCGGATCGCCGTAGCCCGCTGCACAGGCGCTGAGCGACATGCTCACCGCGCCGCATGCCAATACCGTACGATAATAACGCATCGCAATTTTCTCCTGTTAAATTCTGACAGTAGACGAAAACGGAACGACGCGCAAAAACGTTCCCTTGCCGAAACGTGTTCTGGATTTTCGGTTTTTATAGGCGGTGCGGAAAGAGCCTCAGACGACGCCCATGCGCAGGAACTTTTCCTGACGTCGCTCGCGCAGATCGAAGGGCTTGGTTCCGTCCAGCATCGCCAGTGCGCCGAACAGCGCGATGCCCACATTCTCTATTGCGGCGGCCGGATCGCGGTGCGCGCCGCCTAAAGGCTCGGGGATCACCTGATCGATTACGCCCAGATCCTTCAGGTCGGACGCGGTGATGCGCATGGCCGACGCCGCCTCATCTGCTTTGTCCGCTGTGCGCCACAGGATCGAGGCGCAGCCCTCCGGAGAGATCACCGAATAAACCGCATGTTCCATCATGAGCACCCTGTCAGCCGCAGCGAACGCCACAGCGCCCCCCGATCCGCCCTCGCCAAGCACGGCGGCAACGAGCGGCACACCGAGCGCAAGGCAATGTTCGGTCGATCGGGCGATCGCTTCGGCCTGTCCACGCTCTTCTGCCTGAATGCCGGGAAAGGCGCCGGCCGTATCGATCAGCGTCACCACTGGCAGGCCCGAGCGATCGGCGAGATCCATCAGCCGGATGGCCTTGCGATAGCCCTCCGGCTTGCCCATGCCAAAATTATGCTTGAGGCGCGACTGTGTGTCGTCGCCCTTTTCATGTCCGATCACCATGACGCGCACGTCCCCCTTGCGCGCGAAACCGCCGAGGATTGCCTGGTCGTCGGCGAAGGCGCGGTCACCAGCCAAGGGGACGAACTCATCGAACAGTCCCGCAACATAATGTTTGAAGTGGGGGCGCTCGGGATGGCGCGCGACCATGGTCTTCTGCCAGGGCGTCAGCTTGCCGTATATGGCGCGCAACTGGCGATCCACCTTGTCCTGCAGCTTGCCGATCTCCGCGTCGATATCAATTTCGCCGTGCGCGGTTTCGCGCAGGTCTGCTATACGCGCTTCCAGTTCGGCCACCGGTTTTTCAAATTCGAGGTAGTTTATCATGTCAGGCGGTTAGTCGCTGGCGCCGGACGGGTCAATCTGGGGCGCGCGCCACGGCTTGGCTTGCCACCGGGCCAATGGGTGGCGTTCGTTAACCAGCGCGACCAACCGGCTCGACTCGACGTGGGTATATATTTGCGTGGTCGCGATATCGGCATGCCCGAGCATGATCTGGAGTGCCCGCAGATCCGCGCCGCCGGCCAGCAGATGCGTGGCGAACGCATGGCGCAGCACGTGCGGGCTGACGCGTGCCGGATCGATCCCCGCCTTGCCTGCCAGGCCGCGCACGATCTGAAAAAGGCGAATACGCGAGATATGGCCGGTGCGCGAAGGGAACAGCCAGGGCTGCGCCGCTTCAACCGATGCCCGCCAGTGGGCCGCTGTCATCCGCGCCCGATCGGACAGGGGCACCAGCCGTTCCTTGCCACCCTTGCCCTTCAGGATCAAAAACGGCTGATCGCTTACGATTGCGCGGCGCGGCAGCGATACAAGCTCGGTCGCGCGCAGACCCGATCCGTAGAGCATCTCGAGCAGACACAGATCACGCATCGCGGATGGCCGCGCGCCAGAGCTTGTCGTCGCTTCCTCGGCCGCCGTGAACAGGCGCGCGATGTCGGCCGCATTTAACAGTTTCGGCAGCGGGCGCTGCAGACTGGGCCGGGGCAAGGCGGGAGATGGATCGTCGGGGCGCAAGCCTTCATGCTGAAGAAAGCCGTAGAAATGGCGCAGCGCCGAGCATTTGCGTGCCACGGTGGACGATGCCAGTGCGCGCCATTGGCCGGTCAGCGTGCCCAGCCTGTCGCGCCCCGCCGTGGCGAGTGCGCCGCCGAGCGTGTTGGACGCCTGCCGAAGGTCGCTGCCATAGGCGGCAATGCTATTGACCGACAGACCGCGCTCGGCCGCGAGCATCGCCAGGAACGCGTCGATCGCGTCCCCGTCGCCCGGCGGTGTCACGATATTATCATGGCGGCGGCGGTCAGGCCCGCGTAACGGCCTCGGCCGCAATCATGCGCGCTTCGGCCTCCATGCCGGTCATGCGCAGCGCACGCACGATGTGGAATAGTTGAAAGGCCGGCATCTGCGACCAGCTGGACCCCTGTAATCCGGCCGCCGCGAGCAGCGCGACCGTGCCCGGTTCGCCGCGCGTGGCCGCGTCATCAATAGCTTTGGTGAAGCCGGTGGTACGGGCCAGATTGATATCGAGCCCGCGTTGCGCGCTGGCGCTTTCCGCTTCCGACAAACGCCCGAGACCGACCAGTCCAGCGGTCAGCAGCTTGGTTTTGGCCTTGCCGCGGCTGCCGTCCGCTCCGGCAAAACCGTCCACACCGCCGGCATCGATGCTGAATCCGGGCCGCGGTGCGGCCAGCGCCAACAGCGCCCAGCCCAGGCTGCCCTCCTCGACGATAGAGCTCCACCGGACCGCCTGCGTATCCAGCCCTGCCGTCAACATTGATGCGATCAGCCGATCCGCTTCGCCTGCCAGCGCCTGTGCAGGAGTGATCAGCGCCGCCGCCCGCGCAGTCAGTACCAGCATCGAATAGGCGATGACTCCCTCACCCCGGTTCCAGATGGAGCGCAGTGCATCCAGCCGCTTTGCGCTCGATAATGCGGTATAGGCGGTCTCCAGCTGCGATCCCCGCGCCGCGATTTCCGTGCCCTCGTCATTGTCGGTATAGGCCTGGCTATATAGATCGACCATCGCGGCATTGCTGATCGTGCCCAGCGCCGCCGCCCGGTCCGCCGCCTGAATACGGGATGCCAGCGGCAGACCGCCGGATAGCACGCGCCAACCGGAAACCTGGCGGCCGTAACCGCTGTACATGGCGACAGGCGGCTCCACACCGGTGGCCACGGCCAAACCGTAGCGCCAGGCGTTGAGGCCTTTCACGTCGTCCCACTGGATGGTCACCGCGCGGCGGCCGTTGAACCCTGCGCCGATGATCTTTTGTGCCAGCAGATAGTCGATGCCGCTGGCCCAGCCACGGCGGCGGGTTTCGGTGAGGAGCGCCGTCGCCCGGCCTTGTTCGCCCGCCAGCCCGGCGCAGATTGCCCGCGCCGCACGCCAGTCGTTGCTTTTCAGTGCCTCTGCAGCGGCATCGGCAACCGAGCATAGCCCCGCCGGATCGGCCGACGCCATGAACACAGGCATCGCCACCTCGTAGAGCCGGTCCGAATAATCGGCCGCGTCGATCTGTTCGATCAGCGTACGTGCGCCCACCGTTTCGCCCATGCGGAGCAGCAGCCAGGCGCGCGCCGCGGTCCAGTCCGCGCCGTTCACATTGCGCGGCGTGGCGGTACGGCTGACAAGCGCACGGCGCGCCATGATCGTGCCCCAGCGGGACAGCAGCGGTCCGCGTGTGCGCTGGACCAGCCCGTTCAGATACGCGCCGCCCGTGCCGCCGAACGCGTCCATGGGCAGACCGCCCTCATCCTGCGTCAGGAAGCCGATCTGATCGAGCGAACGGCGCTGCTCCGGCGGCACGTCATACGGGATTTCCAGCGGCTCGAGCTCTCCATCCTCACCCTCCGTGGGCACCGATTCTTCGGACAGCACGGTTGCCAGGCCCGGGTTCGTAGCCGCGGGCGGCGGCGGCGGCGGCGATGCGGCGGGCTGTGATGAAGGAGGCTCCAGCGGACGCGGGCCAGCCGATCCCGGAGTGGGTGGCGGCGCGGGCGCCGGGGGCGCGGGAGGCGCACCGAAACCCGGCGGCAGCAGCGACTCCGGCCCCTGCTGCTGGCCGAGCGCCGGCATGGTCGACGCCGCGATCGCCGCGACGCTGGTAACAGCGGCCAGGGCCGTCCAGAGCGCCGCCTTGCGCATCGATCAGCCGTTCGTCGCTTGGGCGGTCACTGGCACGGTCACCGTCGTAACCGGCTCCTGGCCGCCCATGGAATAGAACCAGGCTAACAGCCCGATCACCACCAGCACCGCCAGCAGGCCCAGCAATTTCATCCGGCCCTCGGCCCGTTCGCGTCGACTTCTGTACTGCATGATCTTCCCAAAAAGCTTTGCCCAGCGCCTAGCCGATCTATAGCCACGGCTGCAATGCTTTCCAAAGACACCCCGCGGCCACCGATGCCGAGCCGGTCCCGCCTA
>JBBSUT010000096.1:0-9565 GCA_038234155.1 Sphingomonadales bacterium
CCGTTCCGCGTCGTGTCGGACACGCGCGCGGACATGGACGGCGTGGTCGGCAGCGATACGCCCGCGCATTTCGCCACCATGTTACGCGATCATCCCGACATCCGATCGATCGAGATGATCGAATGCCCCGGATCGGATGATGAGGAAGCCAATCTGCGGCTGGCGCTCATGGTCCGCAAGGCTGGCATCTCGACCCATGTGCCTGCGGGCGGATCGGTCCGCTCGGGCGCGGTGGAGCTGTGGCTGGCCGGCGTGCACCGCAGCGCGGACGAAGGCGCCGAGTTCGCCGTCCACAGCTGGCGCGACGAGACCGGCCTGGAAGCCGACGACGCCGCCGCCGATAATCCCGTGCACCGCGAATATCTCGATTATTACGCCGCCATGGGCATCCCCGCCGCCCGCGCCCGCGCCTTCTACGCGCTCACCAACAGCGTGGGCTACGATGAGGCGCTGTACCTGGCCCCGCGCGACATGGCGGCGATGGGACTGATCGACGCTTCGTCAGCCAACCACCGGTGATGGCCATTCCACTATATTCGCAGTAGTTCTGAGGGCGGAAAATAATTGAAGCGCGCAACCGCCCGTCCGCCTAATCGTCCCCGTAGTCATCCTGATAATAATCGCCAGCCAGGTCGCTGAACTTGGTGATCTCGCTCTGGAAGTGCAGCGGTACGTTGCCGGTGGAACCGTGGCGCTGTTTGGCCACGATCAGCGTGGCGCGGTTGACCAGTTGTTGGTGCTTTTCCTCCCACTGCGCCCATTTCTCGACCACGTCGTGCGGGCTCGATCCATCCTGATTGGGTGCGTCGGGCCGCAACGAATCATGATAATATTCGGCGCGAAAGATGAACAGCACGATATCCGCGTCCTGCTCGATCGAGCCCGATTCGCGCAGATCAGACAGCTGCGGGCGTTTGTCCTCGCGCTGCTCCACCGCGCGGCTGAGCTGCGATAAAGCCAGTACGGGCACGCTGAGTTCCTTGGCCAACATCTTGAGCCCGCGGCTGATTTCCGAGATTTCGTTCACGCGATTTTCGTTCGCGCGGCCGGTGCCCTGCAGTAGCTGCAGATAATCGACGATGATCAGCCCGACGCCGTGGCGGCGCTGCAGCCGCCGGGCGCGGGCGCGAAGCCCTGCGATGGTCAGGCCGGCGGTGTCGTCGATATAGAGCGGCAAATCCTGCAGGTCGCGGCTGGCGCGGGAAAGTTCGCGAAATTCCTCCCGGCTGATCTTGCCCATGCGCAGATGCTCGGATGAAATGCCCGACTGTTCGGCCAGGATGCGCGTGGCCAGCTGATCAGCCGACATTTCCAGACTAAAAAACGCCACTTTCGTGCCAACCGATTGCTCCGGCTCGATCCCGTCAGCCATGTCGCGCATGTAGCGGCTTGCGGCGTTGAAGGCGAAGTTGGTGGCCAGCGCGGTCTTGCCCATACCGGGCCGTCCCGCCAGAATCGTGAGATCGCTGGAATGGAGACCGCCGATCTTGCGGTTGATCGTATCGAGCCCGGTGGTGATGCCGGACAGGTTACCGCCCGCCTGGAGCGCGCGTTCGACCAGCCGGATCGCCTCGGTCGACGCGGTCAGGAAGTCGGTCGCCTGACCGCTCTCGCCATCGCCCTCTGCCACTTTGTAGAGCGCGCTCTCGGCATCCTCGATCTGCTGCTTCGGATCGATCGATTCGCTGGTGTCGAGTGCGTTCTCGACCAGGTGCCGGCCAACCGAAACAAGCTCGCGCAGCAGCGCAAGATCATAAATCTGCTCGGCGAAATTGCGCGCGCCGATAAGGCCGATATTGCTCTCGGTCAGCCGCACCAGATAGCCCGTCCCGCCGACCTCCTTCAGCGCCTCATCATGTTCGAAAAAGGGTTTGAGCGTAACCGGCGTTACCACCATGTTGCGATCGAGGAGTTTCAGCACCTGCTCGTACACGCGGCCGTGCAGCGGCTCGAAGAAATGATGCGGCTGCAGCTTGATCTGCACATCCTCTGCCACGCGATTGTCGAGCAGCAGCGCGCCCAACAGCGCAGCCTCCGCTTCGATATTATGGGGCAGGCGCGTGGTCCCCCCGCCGCCGTCCTCTTCGCTCACCAGTCTGATCGCTTCTGCCATCCGGCCCTGATGAACCAGCGGCGGCATGGCTGACAAGCGCACTGCCGGTTGCGCTGCCGAATTCGCTGGGGAGATATCTGTGGACACGTGTGGACAAAGATTATTGCTTGTCCCGCAAGCTCCATCGCCTAACTGTGGCGGCTATGGCCGATCCGCGCATCATCAAGGTCGAGCTCGACGAGGCGACCATCCTGTGGCGCAACGCCGATATCGAGCAGGAACGTCGGATCGCGATCTTCGATTTGATCGAGGAGAATCATTTCGCCCCCTGCCGCGCCTATCCGGACGGCTACGCCGGGCCGTTCCAGCTGAATCTTTCGGTCAACGAAGGTCGGCTGGTGCTGGATATCCGTCACAAGGACGGCGCGCCGCTGGAAACGCTGATCCTGGCACTGGGCCGCTTCCGCCGTCCGATTCGCGATTATTTTGCGATCTGCGACAGCTATTATCAGGCGATCCGCAAGGCTACTGCGCAGGAAATCGAGACCATCGATATGGCGCGCCGCGGCGTGCACAACGAAGCGGCCGAACTCTTGAAGGAACGGCTCGAGGGTAAGGTGGATGTCGATTTTTCCACTGCGCGGCGGCTGTTCACATTGATCTGCGTGTTGCATATCAGGGGCTGAATCGCGCAGGACAACTGGCCGCGCACAACAGACAGGCATATTGGGGGGTCCACAGGTGGCGCGACGGCGGAGCAAGCTGCTCGGCATGGCAATTGTGCTTGCGATCATCGGCGCGGGCGTACTGGGGGCGTGGCTGTTTGCCGCGCGCTGGGCACCGCCGCGCACGCAATACCCAGTGCAGGGAGTATATCTATACACGCATAAAGAAGTGGCCACCTGGCCGACGATGCATGCAACAGGCGTAGATTTCGCCTATCTGCTGGCAACCACGGGCAACGAGCGCCGCGATCCCGATTTCCAGCGCCGACTGGCCGCCGCCAAGGATGCCAACGTGCGCGTGGGCGCGGTCCACCGGTTCGATCTGTGCCGGCTTGCCGGCGATCAGGCCGGCAATTTTATCACCAACGTGCCGCGTGATGCGGACATGCTGCCGCCGGTGGTGGCGCTGGGTTTCTTTGACAGCTGCCAGGACCGGCCCGGCCGCGCCGTTGTCCTGTCCGAACTGGCCACGCTGATCGCGCAGATCGAGGGGCATGCAGGCAAGCCGGCGATTGTGAAGATTAGCGCCGAGTTCGAGGCGCTTTATAACGTCACGCCGACGATCAACCGGACGCTGTGGCTCAGCCGTAATTTCTTTCCGCCCGATTATGCGGCAAGACCGTTTGTGATGTGGACCGCGAACGACGCGCGGACGGTTTCTGGACTGGAAGGACCAGGGCAATGGATGGTGGTAAGGCCGTGAGCGACGATCTTTCGAGCAGCGATCTGGCGCTGGTGGCACAAGCGCGCGCGGCCATGACGCAGGCCTATGCACCCTACAGCCGTTTCGCCGTGGGCGCCGCGGTGCAACTCGATGACGGCACTATCGTGCGCGGCTGCAATTTCGAGAATGCGAGCTATGGCCTGTCGCTGTGTGCCGAGGCGACCGCACTGGCCACCGTCAACGCGCAGGGCGGGTTCGCCCGCGTGCGCGCCATCGCCATCGCCGGCGGCCCGATGGACGCCGATCCGGACGCGCCCAGCGCCATCGTAACCCCCTGCGGGCGCTGCCGCCAGATCATTCGCGAAGCGCGCGACGTGGGCGGCGCGGACATTCGCATCGTCTGCGCCGGCGCCCATGGAGACGCCATCCGCGTCCATATGATCGATACGCTGCTGCCCGACGCCTTCGGGCCAAGCCATCTGAAATAGGAGATCTGCCGTGACCATCCTGTCCGACATCTGGATCCGCGAGCAGGCGCAGAACCACGGCATGATCGAACCGTTCGTAGAGGCGCAGCGGCGCGACAATTGTATCAGCTATGGCCTCAGCAGCTACGGCTATGACGCGCGCGTGGCGGACGAGTTCAAGATCTTTACCAACGTCAACAGCGCCGTGGTGGACCCCAAGAATTTCGACGCGGACAGCTTCGTCGACCGGCAGACCAATTGTTGCATCATCCCGCCCAACAGCTTCGCGCTGGCCCGCACGGTGGAATATTTCCGCGTACCGCGCGACGTGCTGGTGATCTGCCTGGGCAAATCCACCTATGCGCGCTGCGGCATCATCGTAAACGTCACGCCGCTGGAGCCCGAATGGGAGGGTCATGTCACGCTGGAGTTTTCCAACACCACGCCGCTGCCGGCCAAGGTGTACGCCAACGAAGGTGCCTGTCAGTTCCTGTTCCTGAAGGGCGACCAGCCCTGCGAAACCAGCTATGCCGACCGGGCGGGCAAATATATGGGCCAGCGCGGGGTAACCTTGCCGAAACTTTGACGCGCTATCCGCTGGCGGCGTGTCCCAAGCGCGCACTCCCTCTCGCGACTCGTGGATTGAGGCCGGTTTACGGCTTATTAACCTTTTGCATTCATTTGTCGGATGGTTAATGAAGTTCAAGGGCGCCCAGACATTCGGGAGCGGGCGTGTGGACTGGGCGAGACACAAGGGGCTGCCTCATGCGTGTACTTCTGATCGAAGACGAACCGACCACGGCCAAAGCCATCGAAATGATGCTCGCGACCGAGGGGTTCAACGTCTATACGACCGACCTTGGCGAAGAAGGCCTCGATCTGGGCAAGCTGTATGATTACGACATTATCTGCCTCGATCTCAATCTGCCGGACATGCACGGATATGACGTGCTCAAGAAATTGCGGGTTGCCAAGGTGCAGACCCCGGTGCTCATCCTTTCGGGCGTCAGTGAGATGGACAGCAAGGTGCGTAGCTTTGGCTTCGGTGCCGATGATTATGTGACCAAGCCGTTCCACCGCGAAGAACTGATCGCCCGCATTCATGCGGTTGTGCGCCGCTCCAAGGGACATTCTCAGTCGGTGATCCGCACCGGCAAGCTTTCGGTAAATCTGGACGCCAAGACAGTGGAGGTGGACGGCAACCGCGTGCACCTGACCGGCAAGGAATATGCTATGCTGGAGCTGCTGTCGTTGCGCAAGGGCACCACGCTGACCAAGGAAATGTTCCTCAACCATCTTTATGGTGGGATGGACGAGCCAGAACTCAAAATCATCGACGTATTCATTTGCAAGCTGCGCAAGAAACTCAGCCTGGCGTGCGAAGGCGAAAATTATATCGAGACGGTGTGGGGCCGCGGCTATGTGCTGCGCGATATCGATGAGGACGGGATGGAGCGCACGCGCGCCGCCTAAGCCGATTTGCCCTGACGACCGCTTCACCAGCACCCCGAAGAAGGGGCAGCGCCGCGACGTTGCCCCTTTTTCGTTGCGGCAGCACCGACCGAAATCAGGCCGCGGTGTCGATAAACCAGCGCTCTGTGCCCTCCAGGCCGATGGCGGTGAGCACGCCGCTTTCCCACGCGCCCGTATCGATACCGATGCGGTGCGCTGTCTGCTCCACGCGTTCGCTGATCGTGTGGCCGTGCACCACCATCTTTTCCAGAGCCCCCTCATATTCCAGAAACTCTTCCCGGATCCAGCGCAGATGCCGCACTTTCTGGGCATCCAGCGCCACCCCCGGCTTCACCCCGGCGTGAACGAACAGATAGCCGCCAATCGCGATCGCATCCTCAAAACTTTCCAGGAACGCCACATGGTCAGGCGGCACCAGCGCGGGAATTTTTTGCGCCATGATATTGTAATCGAGCGCGTTCATGTCGGCCTCGTTCATGCCGTAGCTCATGATGGTATCACGTCCGCCGATGCGATAGAAGAAGCGGGCAACTTCGGCGCTTGGCTTGCGCACGGCCTCCAGGAACACCTCCTCGTGGTTGCCCGCCAGAAAGCGCACATCGTCGCTCGACGCCGCAAGCTGCATCGCCCGTTCAATCACCGCGCGCGAATCTGGTCCACGGTCGACCAGATCGCCCAGCAGCACCAGCGTGGTATCGGCCGCGCCGCGTTTTGCGTTGTCGGCATTGATCTTGGCCAGCAACGCATCGAACAGGTCTGCGCGCCCGTGGATGTCGCCGATGGCATAGACCCGCCGTCCGTCCGGAATGGCCGGCTTACCGGCGCGCGCTCCGGAGGCACCGCCTTTGCGTCTGAGAAGTTTGAGTACCATGGGTTACCGTATCGCGCCTATCATTAGGATCATTCGGGCGGCGTCTTACTGTGCCCGCCTGAACTCAGGCTTGATCGGTTCACTCCGCTGCAAATGTCAGCCCGGCCCGGGTCTGCAGCCGCTCGGCCAGCGCATTGCCGAACAACGCGCCCGGCGTCCAGACGCCGCCGTCCCCTTCGTGCGGGCGTTCCGACAGCAACAGCGCGGTTTCGGCGATCATGCGGGAGGTGGAGCCGTAACCCGGATCGCGGTCTCCCCGAACGCCGAAGCGAACCACCCGGCCATCCGGATATTCGCCAATGAAGAGCACATCGTAAAAACCAGCGTCACGCGCCTGCTTGCTTGGCCCTTCGCCAGGCTTGGGGCCCTTGTCGCCAGCCATCGGGTTGACCTTGGCCAGCATTTCGGCCGCTTGCTTGCCCATTTCGCCCGGACTGGTGACCACCATCTCGTCATAGCAGAAACCGGTGCCGTAGGCATGATCGAGTAGATAGTTGGTGCGGTGAACGTTCTTGGTGTTGATCGCCGCCATGATGAACGGTGCCACCCAGCTGTCCAACGCATCGTCGATGTGCGGGACGAGGCCCTTGGGCTGGTCCGGCCCGTCAAAACCGGGGGCGAGCGAGAATGGATCGGTCAATAGCTTGATGACCCGGGGATCTTTCGCCGCAGCGGCCATGGTGGCCTTCAGACTGGCGGCCGTCCCTCCGGAAAAACCGCCCTCCATAGCGCGCACCCTGCCCTTGACCCGCGGCGCGGGCGATCCATAATCCGCCCTCGCCTTTTCCTGCAACAGCAACACGCCCAGATCGAACGGAATAGAATCGAACCCACAGGAAAACACGATGCGTGCGCCCATGCGCGCCGCCGTCTCGCCGAGACGATCGATTTGCTGGCGCATCCAGGCCGGCTCTCCGCACAGATCGCAATAATCGGTGCCAGTTTCGGCGCAGGCGGCGATCAGTTCATTGCCGTACAGCTGATAGGGGCCAACCGTGCTGATCACCACGTCGGCGCGTACGCACATAGCTTTGAGCGACGCAGGATCAGCGGCATCTGCGGTGATCAGCGGGGTATCCGCGGGCGCG
This sequence comes from Sphingomonadales bacterium, assembly GCA_038234155.1. Taxonomy (GTDB): domain Bacteria; phylum Pseudomonadota; class Alphaproteobacteria; order Sphingomonadales; family Sphingomonadaceae; genus Novosphingopyxis. The sequence continues at coordinate 7,342 of JBBSUT010000096.1, forward strand.
CCGATTGCATCGCGCACGGCCTCCAGCTTGGACAGACTGCGTCCGGCCATGGCCCACTTCACCCCGCCATGCGCCTGCGCCAGATATTCGGCGACCAGACGACCGGTAAAGCCGGTGGCGCCGTAAACGACAACGGCGAACTCTCGGCCGCTCACGCGCCGTTGCCTGGGCGGGTGGCCACGTCAAAATCGCCGCGTTTGCGCGCCGCCTCGCGCGCCCGCGCCTCCGCCAAATCCTGCTCGTGCAGATCGCGCTCACGGTCCCGCTTGCCGCGCATCCGGTCCAACCCGTGCGACACATTGCCAAAGGAAAAGACCATGATCAGACCGCCCGCAACGGCCAGGTTCTTGAGGAACATCGCCTGTTGCACCGGATCGCCAAAATCATTGTGAAAGGCCAGGCCGGTGATGATGCTAAAACCCGCCAGCAGGATCGCGCTCAACCGGGTGAACAAGCCAAGCAGCAGGCACAGGCCAAGAACGACCTCAAAGGTGGCGGCAGCAACCGCCAGTCCGGCGGGCAAACCGGCCGCCTGGATATAGCTATCCGTACCCGCCAGATCCATGAACTTGCCCAGTCCTGCCAGGATGAACAGGGGTGAAATCAGAATCCGCGCGATCAGCGCTGCGAACTTGCTTATGAATTGCATGGGGGCGTCCTCCTGTTGTGCGGGTGCCAGCGGGTTGGCCACCCGTCCGCGCTTCAGAGCCACCGTCAGCGCTTCAGAGAAGGGAGCGCATGGCCGCCTTTTCAGTTCCATTACGCTTCCGTCTCGAATTCATCCCCTACACGGATAACCACAGCCAGACCGTGCGCGCTGCCATTGTTTCTGTCCCCATACCGCGCATATGAAAGGCTGGATCATCAGGAGAGCCAACGACATGCGCGAACATCTGAAACAGTTTATCGACGGGCAATGGGTCCAGAGCGAGGGCGGCAAGCGCCACGAAGTGATCAACCCCGCCACCGAGGAGGCGGCGACCGCAATCACGCTGGGCACCAAGGCCGATGTCGACAAGGCGGTCGAGGCCGCGCGGCGGGCGTTCGAGAGTTTCTCCCAGACCAGCGTGGAGGAGCGGCTGGAACTGCTCCAGCGGATCGCCGACGAATATAAGAAGCGCATGGGCGATTTGGCTGAGGCCATTAGCGAGGAGATGGGCGCGCCGATCAGCTTTGCCACCGCCGCGCAGGCTCCCGCCGGGCTCGGTCACTTCCTCTCGGCGGCCAAGGCGCTGAAGGATTTCGCGTTCGAGGAGCAGATCGGCAAGGCCCGCGTGCTGCACGAACCGATCGGCGTCGTCGGCCTCATCACACCATGGAACTGGCCGATCAATCAGATCAATGCCAAGGTCGCCCCCTGCATCGCGGCCGGCAACACCATGGTGCTCAAACCATCCGAGGAGTGTCCCTCCAACGCGGTGATCCTGGCCGAGATCATGGAGGCGGCCGGTGTACCCGCCGGCGTGTTCAACCTGGTTCAGGGCGATGGCCCGGGCGTGGGTGAAGCCATCTCCTCGCATCCCGATATCGACATGGTGAGCTTCACCGGATCGACGCGCGCCGGTATTGCGGTGGCCGTTGCCGCCGCGCCTACGGTCAAGCGCGTGCATCAGGAACTGGGCGGCAAGGCCCCCAATCTGGTGCTGAAGGGCGCGAAACTGGACGAGGTGCTGCCGCCCACCGTGCAGGGTATCCTGGCCAATAGCGGACAGAGCTGCATCGCGCCCACCCGCCTGCTGGTGCATGAAAGCCAGAAGGCCGACGCCGACGCGTTCCTGAAAAGCATGTTCGGGCAGGTGCAGGTCGGCAGCCCGGCCGAGGAAGGCATGCACATTGGCCCCGTCGTCAACAAGGCACAGTACGACAAGATCCAGGAGCTGATCGAAAGCGCAATCGATGAAGGCGCGACCCTGCTGGCCGGCGGCCCCGGCCTGCCCGAGGGCGTGAACCGTGGGTATTACGTCAGGCCCACGGCGTTCAGTGACGTGACGCCGGATATGCGCATCTTCAAGGAAGAGACATTCGGCCCTGTCGCCACATTGACCGCCTACGCCACCGATGAAGAAGCGGTGACGCTGGCCAACGACACTCAATACGGCCTGTCCGCCACCATATCGGGCGATCCCGCACAGGCCCGTCCGATCGCGAGCAAGCTGCGTGCAGGACTGGTGACGATCAACAGCTGGGGGCCGGACGGAAACGCGCCCTTCGGCGGCTATAAACA
>JBBSUT010000097.1:0-9388 GCA_038234155.1 Sphingomonadales bacterium
GCCCACCAGAATCGCCAGCAGCTGCGTCTCGGACAGCCGCGCGAAACCGAATTGTTTCAGGCGCGGCTCGCGCTTGGGCACCTGCACGATGCCCGCGCAGCTCGACAGGCCGGACAGCATGGCGGTGGCCGACGCCAGCGCATGTTCGATCGGCCCCTTGCCGCTCAGCTGCGATTCGATCGCCTGCCGCTCCTCATCCGAAGGCTCGGCCACCTGCATCATCCCGTCGACGAACAGCCGCAGCCCCAGATCGGTCGGCAGCCGCCCCGCGCTGGTGTGCGGCGCGGCGAGCAGGCCGAGCTCCTCGAGATCCTGCATCACGTTGCGGATGGTGGCCGGCGACAGACCCAGCGCGCTGGCCCGGCTGATCGTGCGCGACCCGACCGGCTGGCCGCTTTCGAGATAAGCCTCGACGACGCTGCGAAAAATATCGCGCGTCCGGTCGGTCAGTTCGGTGATGGGAGGGTTGGTCATAAGCCGCAACCTACAGACAACTGGCATCGAATCCAAATGCGCAAGGCCCCGAAACCATCCTGACGCGATATGCTAGCCACTGCGCGTCCCCCGCTCTAAAGCGCCGCCAGATCATCACAGGAGATTCTCATGCGCCCCTCTTCCCGCGCCGCCGATGAAATGCGCGCACTCACTTTCGAAACCGGTTTCACCAAGCACGCCGAAGGGTCCTGCCTCGTCAGCTTCGGCGACACGCGCGTGCTGTGCACGGCCAGCGTCGAAGACCGCCTTCCGCCATGGATGCGCGGCAAGGGCGAAGGCTGGGTGACGGCCGAATATTCCATGTTGCCGCGCGCCACCCATACGCGCGGAATGCGCGAGGCAGCGAAGGGCAAACAATCCGGTCGAACACAGGAGATTCAGCGGCTTATCGGGCGTAGTTTACGCTCTGTCGTGGATATGAAGAAGCTTGGCGAGCATCAGATCACGCTCGATTGCGACGTGCTCCAGGCCGACGGCGGCACCCGCACCGCCGCGATCAGCGGTGCCTGGGTGGCGATGCGGCTGGCGGTCGACGGCCTGCTCAAGCGCGGCATGATCGCAGCCGACCCGATCACGGCCAGGATCGCCGCAGTCAGCTGCGGTATCTACAAGGGCACGCCGGTGCTCGACCTCGACTATGACGAGGATTCGAACGCCGATGCCGACGCCAATTTCGTGCTGATCGAGGGCGGCCGCATCGCCGAAGTGCAGGCCACCGCCGAGGGCGCGACCTATGATGAGGAAGGGTTGTTGCGGCTGCTGCGCCTCGCCCAGATCGGTTGCGCCGATATCTTCAAGGCGCAGGAAGTCGCGGTAAAGGGTCAGGCTGCAAAGAGCTGACCCCGATGGCGCACCGCAATCTTGCCCCGGGCGAGCTGATCATTGCCACGCATAATGATGGCAAGCTGCGCGAAATCACCGCGTTGCTGGGCCCTTATGGCATGACGCCAGTTTCGGCGGGCCGTTTGGGCCTGCCGGAACCGGAGGAGACCGGCACGACATTTGCGCAGAACGCGCTCATCAAGGCGCGCGCGGCGGCCGCGGCGACGGGCCAGGTCGCGCTGGCCGACGACAGCGGACTGTGCGTGGCGGCGCTCGGCGGCGCGCCCGGCGTCTATACCGCCGACTGGGCGGAGAAGGCCGCGTTCGAGGGCGGACCGGGGCGCGACTGGTATATGGCGATGGGCAAGGTGGAGGGAAAACTGGCTGAACAGGGCGCCAATGTCGACCGTTCGGCGCGCTTTTTCAGCACGCTGGCGCTGGTCTGGCCCGATGGCCACCACGCGCTGTTCGAGGGATCGGTGGCAGGCGCGCTCATCTGGCCGCCGCGGGGGTGCCGGGGGTTTGGCTATGATCCGGTGTTTGTGATCCAAGGCGAAATGCGCAGCTTCGGCGAGATGGACCCTGCGGAAAAGCAGGAGATCGACCACCGGGCGGACGCCTTTGCCAAAATGGTGGCGGCGGTTTTCTAGCTAGCCAGCACTTCAGCCCGGGCCGGCGCAGGGACAGGGCCTCCCCCTCAGCCGATCTCCGGATTGCGCCCGTAGACATTGCCCGCCGGCGCATAGCGGCACACCAGCAGCTCGTTCGCCCGGTTTGCCGCGATGGCGCAGCCAACACGGGCGGTGCTGCGCCAGATGATCTGGGTGTAGTGGCCCACCGCACGGCCGCTCCGGCTGTTGCCGGGTACCGGCCCGCGCACATAATCGGCGCGCTCGGCGATCCAGCCGTCGACCATCTCCTCATAGCGGAAGGCACCGCGCGTGCCGATCCACAGATTCTCGCCCTGCGGGACGCCGGTCTGCCGGGCATGTTCGAACTTTCCGTTGGCCGCCAGTGCGCGCGCGTAGGCGAGCGCGGAAGCCTCCAGCCGGTCGTCCCAGATCAGCGGCGGCGCGCTTACGGCGGCGCGCGCGGCGTTCTGCCGATCGAGCATCACGCCGCGCAGCCGCGCTTCCGCGCGCGGCGGCGGCGGCCCGTCCGGCCGGATATCGATGATGACCGGCGGCGTCTCGTTGTGCGCCACCACCGCAGGCGGCGAGCAGGCGGTGATCAGCGGCAGGGCGAACAGCAGGAGGCGTTTCATGGCGCGAACATGGCCCCGATTGAATGAACGATGCAAGAACGACGCCTCTGGCGCTCCGGCCATGCTGAGCCTTTCCATGCTGAGCCTGGTGATCCCGGACCGGCAGCAGGACAGGGCTTCGACAAACCCGGCGCGAACCGATAAGGAGATCATGTGACCGCGCCCGCTCCTCTCGCTCTCTACATCCACTGGCCGTTCTGCGTCAGCAAATGCCCCTATTGCGATTTCAACAGCCACGTCCGCGCCGCGATCGACGAGGCGGCGATGGGCGATGCGTTGTTTGCGGACATGGCGCACGAGGCCGCGCTGCTGCCCAGCCGAACGCTCGGATCGATCTTTTTCGGCGGCGGCACCCCATCGCTGATGCCGCCCGCGCTCGTGGCGCGGTTGATCGAAGCGGCGACCGCGCACTGGCCGCCCGCGCCCGACATCGAGATCACGCTGGAGGCCAATCCCAGCTCGGTCGAGGCGGCGCGCTTCGCCGATCTGGCGATGGCGGGCGTGAACCGCGTCTCGCTCGGCCTGCAATCGCTCGACGACGCGGCGCTGCGCTTTCTGGGCCGCGCGCATGATGTCGCCGAAGGTCTGAAAGCCCTGGAAACCGCGCAGCAGCATTTCGGGCGGGTGAGCTTCGATCTGATCCATGCCCTGCCCGGCCAGACGCTGGACGACTGGGCGGCCGAACTGGACCGGGCGATCGGTTTGGGCACCGGCCATCTGTCGCTCTATCAGCTGACGATCGAGCCGGGCACGCGCTTTGCCAGCGACGTGCGGCGCGGCACGTTCGCGCCGATGGACGACGATCTAGCCGCCGAGTTTTTCGCGCTTACCCAGACCCGCACCGAAGCCGCCCGGCTGCCCGCCTATGAAACCAGCAATCATGCCCGCCCCGGACAGGAGAGCCGCCACAATCTGACCTATTGGCGCTATGCGGATTATGCCGGTGTTGGCCCCGGCGCGCACGGGCGCAGGCTGGGCATGGCGACCGAGCGGCACCGCAAGCCGGAAAATTTTCTGTCCGCGGTGGCGCGCAACGCCCACGGCCTGCGCGCCGAAACGCAGCTGACCCCCGGCGAACAGGCGGTCGAAGCGCTGCTGATGGGTCTGCGTCTGCGCGAGGGAGTGCGTCTGGACGTCATGGCGTCACGTTTCGGGGTGCCGGAGGAACGGCTGGTCGACATCGCGGCAGTCGCGCGGTTGGCAGGCCATGGGCTGGTAACAAGAGACGGCCCGCATCTGGCGCTGACCGATGCCGGGCGGCCGCTGCTCGATGCGATTCTGGCAGAGGTGGTGGCGGTGGAGCCGATTGCGCCGCCGGAGCCCCCGGATCCTGTGGCGAGTTTGGTGGTGTGTCCGGTGGCGGTGGCGGCAGCCCTGCGGTAGACCGGCGCCATGGTTCATCCGCTCATCCGTGATTTCGCTGTGTTCCTATCCGACGATCGCCGCCGATCGCCGCATACCGTGCGCGCCTATGTTGCGACGGCCGAGCGATTGTTCGCTTTTCTCCATGGCGACGGCACGGTGATCAACAAGGCGGCATTGTCAGACCTTTCTCAACAGCAGCTGCGATCATTTCTCGCAGAAAGACGCAGCGATGGAATAGGCAATCGGTCTGCCGCCCGCGAGCTTTCAGCGGTGCGCGCTCTCCTGAAATTCACCGGCGGCGGCGGGGCCGTCCTGCCGCGTATCCGCGCCCCGCGCGCACCGCGCACCGTTCCACGCCCGGCCGCGCCTGATGACATCATGGCGCTGGGCGAGGATATGGCGGAGGCGGCGCGCGAACCCTGGATCGCCGCGCGCGACTGGGCGGTGCTGCTGCTGCTCTACGGCTGCGGCCTGCGTATATCCGAAGCGCTCTCGCTCACCGGCGCAGACCTGCCGCTTGACGAAACCCTGCGGGTCATCGGCAAACGCGGCAAGACCCGGATCGTCCCGGTGCTGCCTGCCGTGCGCGAGGCGGTGGAGCACTATTGCGCGCTTTCTCCCTACGCTGCCGGGCGGGACGAGGCGCTGTTCCGGGCCGCCCGCGGAGGCCCGATGAAGCCGGGCGCGATGCGCAGCGCCGTCATGGCCGCGCGGCGACGACTGGGTTTGTCCGAACGGCTGACCCCGCACGCGCTGCGCCACAGTTTTGCAACGCACCTGCTGGCCGGCGGCGCGGATTTGCGATCGCTGCAGGAACTGCTCGGTCACGCCAGCCTCAGTTCCACGCAAATCTACACCGCGGTCGATGCGGCCCATCTGCTCGACGTCTACCGCAATGCGCATCCCCGAGCATCCTAGGACGGCCCGAGCATCCTAGGACGGCCCGAGCATCCTGGGACGGCCCGAGCATCCTGGGACGGCCTGAGCATCGTAGGAAAACGCGCGCATCGTAGGAGAGCCCGAGTTTTACAGAAAACCACCGTGCCTTATTGCTTGGCGCGCGGTTTCCAGCGGATCACGCGGTAGGCGTAAAACAGCACGATCAGCAGGACGGTGGCGGTGGCGAGCGGGCCGACATAATCATCGATGGCCGCGAAATTGCGGCCGAGATAATAGCCCGCGCCGGCCAGGATCACGTTCCAGATCGCCGCGCCCGCAAAGGTGGCCAGCAGAAACCGCGCCGTGCCCATGCGGAAAAGTCCGGCGGGCAGCGAGACGATCGTGCGAAAGGCGGGCATGAACCGCAGGATGAAGACAATCTTGCCGCCATGGCGCGCAAACAGCCCGTTGATCCGCTGCACATCTTCCCAATCGATCGTGAGCCAACGCTCCCAGCGGCCCACGAACCGCTCCAGCCGCTGGAACCCGTACAGGCGGCCGAGCAGATACCAGACATAATTGCCCAGCGTAGAGCCCACCGTGCCGAACAGGATCACGGCGCCGAAATCCATCTTGCCCTGGCCCACCTGGATGCCCGCCAGCCCCATGATCACTTCGGACGGGATCGGCGGGAACACATTTTCCAGGAACATCAGGAACGCGATGCCCCAGTAACCGCCGGTGGCGATCAGATGGATAATCCAGTTGCTCACCCGGGGCTGCGGTACGCCAGAGCGCGCTCGGCCAGCCGCCGCTCAATCGCATCCCAGATCATGCCCGAACTGTCGGTGCCGTTGAACGCGTCGATCGCCACGATGCCGGTGGGCGAAGTCACGTTGATCTCGGTCAGCCATTTGCCGCCGATCACATCGATGCCGACAAAAACCAGGCCCAACCGCCGCAGTTCGGGCCCCATGGCGTCACAAATTTCCCGCTCGATATCGGTCAGCTCGGCTGCCTCGGCATAGCCGCCCTGCGCCAGATTGGACCGGAACTCGCCCTGCCCGGGCCTGCGATTGATCGCGCCGGCATAGACGCCGTCGATGAGCACGATCCGCTTGTCCCCCTTTGCGATGTCGGGAAGGAATGGCTGCACCATATGCGGTTCCTTCCAGGTCTGGTTGAACATCTCGATCAGCGCCGAGAGATTGTCGCCATCCTCGCCGATCCGGAACACCGCCTTGCCGCCGTTGCCGTGGAGCGGCTTGACCACGATACTTCCGTGCCGAGCGTGGAATTTGCGTACCTCCTCCAGACTGCGGGTGATCAGCGTGGCGGGCATGAACCGGCGATAGTCGAGCACATAAACTTTCTCGGGTGCATCGCGTACTGCCTTGGGATCATTTATGACCAACGTCTCTCCGGCAATCCTCTCCAGCAGCCAGGTGCCGGTAAGATAGCCGCTGTCGAACGGCGGATCCTGCCGCATCAGCACGACATCGATGTCGCGGCCCAGATCGAGCGTGACCGGATCGCCGAGCGCAAAATGATCGCCCTCCACCCGCTGCACCGAAACCGGGAAGGCGCGCGTGGTGAGCCGGCCGTCCAGCCAGGTCAGATCGCGCACATCGTAATAATATTGCGCAAACCCGCGGGCCTGCCCGGCGAGCAGGATGGCGAAACTGGAATCGCCAGCGATATTGATCCCCTCGAGCGAATCCATCTGGATGGCGGCTTTCATGACGGCGGGTCCTTTTCGTGGGGGTACTCAATCGCCTGCGTGCCAGACGTTGGTCAGGTGGCGCGGCCAATGGCCCGGTGCAAGCAGGATGATATCGAACCGCGCGTCGAAGCGTTCCCCGCAAAAATGCGGGATCGCCGCTTCCGCCGCCGCCGCGACCCGGCGAAAGCGATAGGCGTCGATCGCCGTCTCCAGCTGTTTGGCGCTGCCCCGCGCCTTGACCTCGACAAAGGCGACAACTCTGCCGCGGCGCGCCACGATGTCGATCTCGCCGCGCGGATTGCGCACGCGCTGGCCCAGGATGCGATAGCCGTGCAGCCGCAGCCACCAGGCCGCGATCCGCTCCGCCCGGCGCCCGCGCTTCTCGGCAGCTAGACGGGACGACGTCACGGCCGCACCTTCAGCTGCGTGGCCTGCGCATAGAGTGCCTTGCGATCGAGCCCGAAGCGCAGCGCCACCTCGCCCGCCGCCTTGGATGTCGGCAATCGTTCGAGCGCCTCGATCAGCGCCGCCGCCACCACATCTTCATCGGGCGCCTCGGCCGTTTCGCACGGCGGACCGACCATCAGCACAATCTCTCCCTTCGGCGTCTCATGCGCGTAGCGGGCGGCCAGTTCGGCCAGCGTACCCGCCGCCACCTCCTCATGCCGCTTGGTCAGCTCGCGCGCCACCACAGCCTCGCGCGCGCCGCCCAGCACTGTCTCCATCGCCGCCAGCGTGCGGCCGAGCCTGGGCCCGCTCTCATAAAATACCAGCGTGGCGCGCACGCCCCTGAACTCGGTCAGGACATTACCGCGCGCCTTTTCCTTGGTCGGCAGGAAACCGGCGAACAGAAAGCGATCGGTGGGCAGGCCGCTGATCGACAGCGCCATGATCGCCGCGCTCGCCCCCGGCGCGCTCGTCACCATCACGCCCGCCGCCCGGGCATCGCGCACGAGCTTGTATCCGGGGTCCGAGATCAGCGGCGTTCCGGCATCGCTCACCAGCGCCACGATGCCGGTACGCGCCGCATCGATCAGCGCCGCGCGCTCCCGCTCCCCGCTGTGATCGTGATAGGCGCGCATCACCTTGTGCAAGCCCAGATGGCGCAGCAGCTTGGCGGTCACCCGGCTGTCCTCCACCGCCACGATGTCGGCGGCCTCCAGGATCGCGGCGGCGCGCGCGCTGACATCTGCCAGGTTGCCGATTGGCGTGGCCACGATATAGATGCCCGGAGAATATTCGGTTTGCATGGGGTAGGTCATGACAGAATCAGTTGCAGCGCGGCAAGCAGGCGTTGGAATAAATGACGGAAAGGACCGCGTTCTGGCTCGGATCAAACGGGTGGGCGCTGTGGCCGGGCTGGTTTTTTTGACCGGTTGCGAGACGCTGCTGCCCAGCGGCGGACGCCGTCCGCCGCCGCGCACGCAAACCGCGCCGCCCACCTATGCTCCCCCCGCCCCGGAAAACGTCATCACCGCGGACAACAGCCGCCACAAGATCGCGCTGCTGCTGCCCACAACCGGCGAGAATGCGGACATCGGCCAGTCGATCGCCAACGCCACCACGCTGGCGCTGCTCGATATCAACGCCTCCAACATCCGCATGACCACCTATGATACCGCCGCCGATCCGCGCGCGGCGGCGCAGCGCGCGCTGGCCGACGGCAATACGCTGATCCTGGGGCCGCTGATGGGGGACAATGTGGTCACCGTCGCCGGGGTGGCCCGGCAGCGCAATATTCCGCTCATCAGCTTTTCCAACGATTCGGGCGTGGCCGGACAGAATGTCTTCATCCTGGGCCACCTGCCCGGCCAGTCGGTCGAGCGGGTGGTGCGCTACGCCGTGTCCAAGGGTCACCGCCGTTTCGCCGGACTGGTGCCGCAAAATGTCTACGGCCAGCGCGCCACCGGGTCGCTTACCAGCGCGGTACGGGCCGCCGGGGGCACGCTGGTCGGCATCCAGCCCTATGACCGGTCCAGCCAGTCGGTCGATGCGGCCACAAAGGCGCTGGGCGCGGCCGGACCGTTCGATGCGGTGCTGATCGCCGATACCGGTCGCGCCGCAATTGCCGCCGCGCCGCTGCTGCGCCGCAACGGGGCGGGCACCGCGCAAATCCTGGGCACGGAATTGTGGAATACCGAAAGCGCGCTGGCCGGATCGATCCCCATGCGCGGCGCCATCTTTGCCAGCGTATCGGACGAACTGTACCGCCAATATGCCGACAAATATCAGACGCGCTTCGGCAAGATGCCGTTTCGCCTCTCCAGCCTGGGCTATGATGCGGTGCTGCTGGTTGCCAACATCGCCAAGGATTGGCGCGTGGGCACGCCGTTCCCGGTCCAGCGGTTGACCGATCCGCAGGGGTTTATCGGCATCGACGGCAGCTTCCGGCTGCTCCCCAACGGCCTGAACCAGCGCAACCTGGAGGTGCAGGAAGTGCAGAACGGCCGGTTCGTGACGATCGACGCAGCACCGCGCGGCTTCTGATCGCTGTTGCCGGACCAGGCGGCGCAAATCCGCAAAACCTTGGAACGAAGCGCGCCGCCGCCCGCTTCCTCTCCTGAACCCCCTCAGGAGAAACCACCATGTCCATCGCCGAAATGATCGCCGACCATCCGCAGGTCCATGAGGAAGATCCCGCGCTGGGCAAGGCGGTGCGTCATGCGATGTACTGCGCGGCGATCTGCAACAGCTGCGCTGACGCCTGCAGCGCCGAAGACGGCGACATGCGCCAGTGCATCCGCAGCTGCTCGGACTGTTCGGACATCTGCACCGCCACCTATCGCACCGCCAGCCGCCGCACCGGCGGCAATGTGCAGCTGATCGAGCATATGTTTGCC
>JBBSUT010000098.1:0-9372 GCA_038234155.1 Sphingomonadales bacterium
GAGCGGCTCGGCCAGATCCCGCGCGGCACCCATGACTGGGACAAGTTCCTGACGCCCGAAGAGTGCGAGGCACTGCTGGGACAAGCGGGGCTGAGGGTGATCGACCGGCAGGGCATCGCCTTCGGGCCGGGGCAGGGGCTGCATCTCAGCGATAATATGATGCTGAACTATATATTGGCGGCGGTGAGGGCGTAGGCGGTCTGCGCTTCGGCGGCGATAGATTCTGTCGCAAAGTTGACAAAGTATACACGGGTGTATTGCAAAAACGCGCAACAATATTTCCAACAGGGCCAAAGAGCAGCGCGCGGTGAATGGCGCATAGCCGCACCGATTTTCATACATTATAAAATTGGAGCTATGGGACAGATGGCTGCAATCGACCGGCTTGCTGGCACCTCCTCCACCGTCACCCCGGGCTCGACCCGGGGTCCAGCTTTTTGTTTCAAGCCTTGGCTGTCTCGCAAATCAGCAAATGCCGGACCATCCGGCCCGGTCAACGCGAGCTTTTCTCGGTCGGGGGAGAGCTAGGCCCTGGGTCAAGCCCGGCGTGACGGAATCTGATTGGGGGCAACTTACGATCCACTTGCCGACGTTCGGAGCAACGGATATCAATCGCTGCTGATGAAAGAAAGATTGCGACTATTTGTGGCATCAACAGGGCTAGTTTGGTGGATAGCGTTTCCGTTCGTATACATTGCTGGCACCCATGCCCGATGGGAACGCCGATGTGCGGGTCGGACTTTCACCGGAACGTTTGACGACTGCTTCAATGACGCCCTGCCAGTATTTGAGCTGGGAGCATTCCCGCTAACGCTGATCCTCGCCTACCCGTTCGCTAGATTCGCGTTTTCAATGTTTGGTCCTGAGAGAGATCTGCGGACCTTTAGTTGGCACTTGGCAGCAAAAAGCGGCGGCAATGAGTATTTTCCATCATTTCAGATCGCAGCTGCGATTGGAATAATATGGGCTGGCTTCCATTTTTTCTTGATGCCGCTGGCGATCGCGTATTGGTATCTCCTTGCTTACTGGGTCATTTGGATTGGATGGTTCGCTCTGGGTGCCTATGCAAGCTCGCCCCTCGCCCAATTTCGCTTGGCCGATAGCAGCTAACCACCAGTCTGACCCGTTCCCTAACCGAAGACCAGCGCGAGCACGCAGCCCAGGCCCATGACGGTAAGTTCGAGGGGCATCAGAAATCGACCTCCTCATAGTGCGCGGGGGGTTTGACCACTTCCATACGTTCGCTCAGCAGCGGGCGGAAGCTCGGGCGGCTCTTGAACATGGCATACCAAGCGCGGGTTTGTTCGTGGCCGCTCCAGTCGATCCCTCCCAGATAGTCCGCGACTGAAATTTGCGCCGCCGCCGCGAGATCGGCCAGGCTGAGGGTGGAGCCGGCCAGCCAGCTGCGATGATCGATCAGATAGTCGATATAATCCAGATGCGTGTTGGCCAGCTTCATCGCCTCGCGCAGCACGCGTGCGTCCGGCGGCTGGCGATAGATCAGCCGTTTGTGCATACGTTCGTGCATCAGCGGGCCGGTGACGTCGCCGTAGAACTGCTCGTCGAACCAGGCGACGAGGCGGCGAATTTCGGCGCGATAGGCGGAACTGCCGCCAATCATCCGGTTGCTGTCGACCGTCTCCTCGAAATATTCGCAGATCGCGCGGCTGTCGGCGATCACCAGACCGCGCGTCGCATCCTCGATCACCGGCGTGCGCCCCGTGGGGTTCATGTCCAGGAACGCGTCGCGCTGCGCCCACGGGTTCTCCCGCTCCAGCTCGTAGCCCACGCCTTTCTCGCCCAGATGCAGGCGTACCTTGCGGGAGAAGGGGCAGAGCGGAAATTGATACAGACGCCACATGATGCACCGCCCTTAGACGGCTGGACGCAGGCGGGGAAGGGGCTGCAGCGCGCCCGGCGCGCTCCTGTAAACAGAATGATGGCGATCGCCGGACGCGGCGCAAAAAAGCCTATTCTGCCGCCGCCAGTTCGGGCGGCGCATCGCTTAGCGGATGATCCAGCCGGCCGAGCATTTCCTTCGGGCAGATTTGCCAGAAGGCGCCGCGCACGCTGTCCCAGTCTTCCAAAATGGCGGCGGCCCAGCGGCTGTCGGTGGCGCGGACATGGTCTTCGATCAGGCTGCGCAGCCGGTGGTCCCAATAGCGGCTTTCGAGCCGCTGCCACAGGATGCTGCCGGGATTGGCGCGCATCGGGAACTGGCCGTGCGGATCGTAAACAAACGCCATGCCGCCGGTCATGCCCGCGCCAAAATTGCCGCCCGTCGCGCCCAAAATCACGGCCATGCCGCCGGTCATATATTCGCAGCCGTTTGCGCCGCAGCCTTCCACCACCACCTCGGCGCCCGAATTGCGCACCGCGAAGCGTTCCCCCGCCTGACCCGCGGCAAACAGCCGTCCGGAAGTCGCGCCGTAAAGCACGGTGTTGCCGATGATTGAATTGTCCTGGCTTGTGAGCGGAGAGCTGACCGTGGGCCGCACGATGATCTGGCCGCCGGACAGGCCCTTGCCGACATAGTCATTGGCGTCGCCAAACACCTCGAGCGTAATCCCCTGGCACAGGAACGCGCCAAGCGACTGGCCCGCGCTGCCGCGCAGGCGGACCTGGATATAATCATCGTCCAGCGCCTTCATGCCGAACACGCGGGTGACTTCGCTGCTGAGCCGAGTGCCGACCGCCCGGTGGGTGTTGCGCACGGTATAGGTCAGCTGCATCTTCTCGCGCCGTTCGAACACCGGCCCGGCGTCCTTCAGCATCAGCGCATCCAGGCTGTCGGGCACTTCGTTGCGGAACCCGTCGATTTTGAACACGCGATGGGTATCGGGCGCGTCCACCTTGGCCAGGATCGGGTTGAGATCGAGATCGTCCAGATGTTCCGCGCCGCGGCTGACCTGGCGCAGCAGCTCGGTGCGGCCGATGATTTCATCCAGACTGGAGACGCCGAGCCGGGCGAGTATCTCGCGCACTTCCTCGGCTATGAAGGTCATCAGGTTGATCACCTTTTCCGGGGTCCCGGTGAATTTTTCGCGCAGCCGCTCATCCTGCACGCACACGCCGACAGGGCAGGTGTTCGAATGGCATTGCCGCACCATGATGCAGCCCATGGCCACCAGACTGAGCGTGCCTATGCCGAACTCCTCGGCGCCCAGGATCGCGGCGATGACGATATCGCGCCCGGTCTTGAGCCCGCCGTCGGTGCGCAGCTTCACCCGGTGGCGCAGGCCGTTGAGCGTGAGCACCTGGTTCACCTCGCTCAGCCCCATCTCCCATGGCGTGCCGGCATATTTGATGCTGGTCTGCGCCGAAGCGCCGGTGCCGCCGTTGTGCCCGGCGATCAGGATCACGTCGGCATGCGCCTTGGCCACGCCCGCCGCCACGGTGCCGATCCCGGCGGACGAGACCAGCTTGACGCAGACCCGCGCGCGCGGGTTGATCTGTTTCAGATCGTAGATCAGCTGCGCCAGATCCTCGATCGAGTAGATGTCGTGATGCGGCGGCGGACTGATGAGGGTCACCCCTGGCGTAGAATGGCGCAGCTTGGCGATGAACTCGGTCACCTTGAACCCGGGCAGCTGGCCGCCCTCGCCGGGCTTGGCCCCTTGCGCCACCTTGATCTCCACCTCTTCGCACGCGCCGAGATATTCCGCGGTCACGCCGAAGCGGCCGGACGCGATCTGCTTGATCGCGCTGTTGGCATTGTCTCCGTTGGCGCGCGGCTTGAAGCGTTCGGGGCTCTCGCCGCCCTCGCCGGACACGGCCTTGGCGCCGATGCGGTTCATCGCGATCGCCAGCGTCTCGTGCGCCTCGGGGGACAGCGCGCCCAGGCTCATGCCCGGCGTGAGGAAGCGGCGGCGGATTTCGGTGACCGCCTCCACCTTGTCGACCGCCAGAGGTTCTCTGGCGTAATTGAACTCCATCAGATCGCGCAGATACACCGGGTCCAGCGCGCGAACCCCGGCGGAAAATTGCAGATAGCTGGAATAGCTGTCTTTCGCGACGGCGGTCTGCAGCAGGTGCATGAGGTGCGCGCTCCACGCATGTTCCTCGCCGCCCGCGCGCTGCTTGTAGAAGCCGCCGATCGGAAGCCGCGCGACCACGGCGTCGAAGGCGGCGGTGTGCCGCTCGGTTGCGTTGAGGTGGAGCGAGACATAGCCCTCGCCCGAGATTTTGTTGGGCATGCCCGGGAACAGATCGTTCACCAGCGCGCGGCTGAGGCCCACCGCCTCGAAATTATAGCCGCCGCGATAGCTGGAGATGACGGCAATGCCGAGTTTGCCGATGATCTTGAGCAGCCCGTCGTCGATCGCGGTGCGGAAATTGGCCAGGCATTCGTCCAGCGATAGCCCTTCAAACAGGCCCCGGCCATGCCGTTCGGCGATGGCGGCTTCGGTCAGATAGGCGTTCACCGTGGTCGCGCCGACGCCGATCAGCACGGCGAAATAATGGGTATCGAGACATTCGGCGGCGCGCACGTTGATCGAGGAAAAGGCGCGCAGGCCCTTGCGCACCAGATGGGTGTGCACGGCGGCGGCGGCGAGCACCATTGGAATGGCGCAGCGGGTCTCGTCAATATGCTCGTCGGTCAGGAACAATTCGGTCTTGCCGCCGCGCACGGCCTCCTCGGCCTCGCGCCGGATGCGCGTGATGGCGGCGCGCAGTTCCTCATGGCCCTTGGCGGGATCGAACGTGCAATCGATGTCTCCGGCCAGCTTGCCGAACGCAGCTTTCAGCCGCGCCCAGTCGGCGCCCAGCAGCACCGGGGTCTCCAGCACCAGGACGTGATCGTTCTGGTCCTGCTCGTCCAGGATATTGGCCAGGTTGGAAAACCGCGTGCGCAGGCTCATCACATGGCGTTCGCGCAAACTGTCGATCGGCGGATTGGTGACCTGGCTGAAATTCTGCCGGAAAAACTGGCTGATCAGGCGCGGCTTGTGGCTGATAACCGCCAGCGGCGTATCGTCGCCCATCGATCCGATCGCTTCCTTGGCCATCTCTGCCATGGGTGCCAGGATCATCTCCATGTCCTCGATCGTCTGGCCGGCCGCCACCTGCCGGCGGGTAAGCTCGGCCCGGTCGTAGCGCGGCACCGGCGCATCGGAGGTTTCTGGCAGATCGGAGAGCTTGCGGAAGCCCTTTACCAGCTCGGCATAGGGCTGTTCAGCGGCCACGCGGTCCTTCAGTGCGCGGTCTTTGTAGAGCTTGCCTTGCTCCAGATCGATCGCGATCATCTCGCCGGGGCCCAGACGGCCCTTTTCCACGATTTCGGTTTCGGGCAGGATCACCATGCCGCTTTCCGATCCCACCACCAGCAGCCCGCCGGACGTGCGGCTGTAGCGCAGCGGGCGCAGCGCGTTGCGATCCACGCCGGCCACCGCCCAGCGGCCGTCGGTCATGCACAGGGCCGCCGGGCCGTCCCACGGCTCCATGACCGACGCCATATATTCGTACATCGCCTTGTGCCCGGCGGGAAGATCGGGGGAGGCCTGCCAGGCTTCGGGGATCATCGTGAGCTTGGCCGTCGGCGCTTCCTTGCCCGACCGGATCAGCGTTTCGAACACGGCGTCGAGCGAGGCGGTGTCCGATGCGCCGGCCGGGATCACCGGCTTGATCTCGTCCGAGGCGTCTCCGAACGAGATCGAGGCCATGCGGATCTCGTGGCTCTTCATCCAGTTGCGGTTGCCGCGGATGGTGTTGATCTCGCCATTATGGGCGAGCGCGCGGAACGGCTGGGCCAGCCACCATTGCGGGAAGGTGTTGGTCGAATAGCGCTGGTGGAAAATCGCCACGCGGCTTTCGAAGCGCTCATCCTGCAGATCGGGGTAGAAGACGGACAGGCTCTCGGCCAGAAACAGCCCCTTGTAGACGATCGAGCGGCACGACAGGCTGCAGACGTAGAAGTCCGCGATCTGCGCCTCGATCACCTTGCGCTCGATCCGGCGGCGGACGATGTAGAGGCCCTTCTCGAACGCCTCGGGCGTCTCCTCCTCGGGCCCATTCTGGTCCTGGCCGGTTTGCGGCAAGGGTGGCCCGGCGATCATGATCTGCTCGATCTCGGGCCGCGTGATCTGCGCCTTGCGACCGATAACGGACGGATCGACCGGCACCTGCCGCCAGCCATAGATGGTGTAGCCGCTCGCGATCAGCTCGCTTTCCACGATCATGCGGCAGCTGTCTTGCGCATTCAGATCGGTGCGCGGCAGGAAGATCATGCCAACTGCGAGCCTGTTCGGCAGCACGCGGTGGCCGCTGTTGGCGATGGCATCGTCGAAAAAGCGTTCGGGCAGATCGACCATGATGCCCGCGCCGTCGCCGGTTTTGCCGTCGGCATCGACGGCGCCGCGGTGCCACACGGCGCGCAGCGCCTCGATGGCGTGGGTGACGACCCGGCGCGAAGGCTTGCCGGAGACCTCGGCGATGAGCCCGGTGCCGCAGGCATCGCCCTCGTAATCCGGCCGGTACATCCCTTCCGCGGCGATGCGGAGCCGTTCGGCGCTGTTGTCGTGGCTCATGCCGCTTGCCTTCCTGCTATCTTCTTGGCGCGCAAATAGGCGTGCATCGTTTCGCTGACCTCGCGCCCGTCGCGGATGGCCCAGACCACCAGGCTCGCTCCGCGCACGATGTCGCCGGCGGCGAACACGCCGTCCAGGCTGGTCATCATCGTTTCATGATCGATGCGCAGCGTGCCCCAGCGGGTGACCGAAAGATCTGCGGCTCCGAACATGGCGGGCAGGTCTTCGGCCTCAAAACCCAGCGCCTTGATGACGAGGTCTGCCTCCAGCGTGAAATCGCCTTCGGGATCGGGCTCGGGCGCGCGGCGACCGCTGGCATCGGGCTGGCCGAGCTTCATCCTGGTCCCGCGCACGCGGGTGACCGCGCCGGCGCTGTCCGCTTCGAATGCGGTCGGGCCGCTCAGCCAGACAAATTTGACGCCTTCCTCCTCGGCATTGGCAACCTCTCTCTGGGAACCGGGCATATTCTCGCGGTCGCGCCGGTACAGGCATTTGACCGATTTCGCGCCCTGGCGAATCGCGGTGCGCACGCAATCCATCGCGGTGTCGCCGCCGCCAATGACGACGACGTTGCGCCCATCGGCGTTGAGCGATCCGTCGTCCCATTCGGGCACCGCATCGCCAAAGCCCTTGCGGTTCGAGGTGATCAGGAAATCGAGCGCGGGGACGATGCCGCTGTGGCCGCTGCCGGGCGTCTTGATGTCGCGCGCCTTGTACACGCCGGTCGCGATCAGGACCGCGTCATGCGCGCCGCGCAGATCTTCCAGCGTGGCGTCCACACCAACGGAAAATCCTTCGTGAAAGACAATGCCGCCATCCTTCAGCCGGTTGACCCGGCGCATGACAACATCCTTTTCCAGCTTGAAGCCCGGAATGCCATAGGTCAGCAGGCCGCCGCCGCGATCGTGCCGGTCGTAGACATGCACCGCATAGCCAGCGACGCGCAGATATTCGGCGGTGGCGAGGCCTGCGGGCCCGGCACCGATCACACCGACCGACTGGCCGCGCGGCGGCCCCGGCTGCACCGGCTCTACCCAGCCCTCGGCCCAGGCGGTGTCGGTGATATATTTCTCGACCGATCCGATGGTGACGGCGCCATGGCCGGAAAACTCGATCACGCAATTGCCCTCGCACAACCGGTCCTGCGGGCAGATGCGCCCGCAGATCTCCGGCATGGTGGAGGTCATGTTGCTCATCTCATAGGCTTCGCGCAGCCGCCCTTCGGCGGTCAGTCGGAGCCAGTCGGGGATGTGATTATGCAGCGGGCAATGGACCGAGCAATAGGGAACCCCGCATTGCGAACAGCGCGCGGACTGGTCCTGCGCGGCACCGCGCGCATAGCGATCCGCAATCTCGCGGAAATCCTGCGCGCGTGTTTCGGGCAAGCGCTTGTCGGGATAATGTTGTTCCCGCTGGACGAACTGAAGCATTTTTTCGGACATGGCGTCCAATTAGTGCGCGGCGCGGCCGTTGTCAGCCATATTCGCGAATGATAGTCAGCAATACTGTCTAAAAAAGAGCGTAAGATGCGGCGCTGCATAATATTATAACGCAACCGGCAGCGATATGGGCCCGCTATGGCCCTAATATCGCGGCTGACAAAATTATCCGCGCTGTTAAAGCCGCGCCGGGCACTCACTCACGCGCGGATATCCTCCATGACCTTCATTCAGATGCTGTTGATCGCGCTCGTCCAGGGCATCACCGAATTTCTTCCGATCAGTTCCTCCGGCCATCTCATCCTGCTGCCGATTTTCACCGGTTTTCAGGATCAGGGCCCGATGATCGACATCGCGGTCCATGTCGGTTCGCTGCTTGCCATCATCACCTATTTTTTCCGCGATGTGGCGGGTCTGGCGCGCGGCGGCTTTGCCACCATCGGCGTGGGCCGCGCGCCGCGCGAAAAACGGATGCTCTGGTGGATCATCGTGGGCACCATTCCGGCGGTGCTGGTAGGCTTGGCGATCAAGACCGGTCTGCTGAACGGCGTGTTCGAAACCTTCTTCAACCTGCAGATCAAGAACGACGATCTGCTCGAATCTCTCCGCCTGACCGATCTCATTGCGGCCAACCTGATCGTTTACGGCATCCTCATGGGGCTGGCCGACAAATTTGGCCGCAAGACGCGCACGTTCGAGGATGTGCGCTTCATCGACGGCCTGCTGGTCGGCCTCGCCCAGTCGCTTGCGCTGATCCCTGGCACCAGCCGGTCGGGCGTGACGATGACGATGGCGCGCACACTGGGCTTTGCCCGCGTGGAAGCGGCGCGCTTCTCGTTCCTGCTGTCGATCCCGGCCATTGCCGGCGCGGGCATCCTGATCGTGCCCGATTTGCTCAAGGCGGATCAAGCGTTGCTGTTGAGCGCGTTCATCACCGGCAGCATGACCTTTTTGGCCGCTTTGGCGACGATGGTATTCCTGATGCGCTTTCTGAAAAACGCATCGATGATGGTGTTCGTGGTGTACCGCATCGTGATGGGCGCGGCGCTGCTCTACTTCTTCTGATCCATGCACTTCTTCTGATCCACCCGGCCGCCGGCGCGCCCCGCCGCGCCCCGCCGCGCCCAGCGTGGAAGGCGGGTCAGGGCGGGTCAGGTCAGGGCGGGTCAGACCTAGTCAGGCCAGGCTGGACCAAGCCAGATCGAGCGCGGCTGGACCGATGCCGCAGCCGCCGCCGCCGGTCAGGCGGCGACACGGCGCTTGGCGCCGAACCGGCCATGTTTGCGATATTTGACCAGATAGTCGGGCGCAACCGCCGCGAGCGGGGTCGGTTCGCGGCCCAGATCGGTCAGGCCAAGCGCGCCATCGGACATCACATTGTCGTGGCCCAGCATGGTGAGCTGATC
>JBBSUT010000099.1:0-9272 GCA_038234155.1 Sphingomonadales bacterium
AGCTCCGCATTGACATCTGCGCGTCAGCCGGTAGGACCCGCCTTCCCGAAAGGGGCCCAGATGGCGGAATGGTAGACGCGCCAGCTTCAGGTGCTGGTGATCGCAAGGTCGTGGAGGTTCGAGTCCTCTTCTGGGCACCATAATTCGGTGAGGGGTGCTGCGGCGGCCTTCAGCGTTCGGCCATCGCGATCAGCGCGGCGGTCAGCTCCTTTGCATCGGAAAAGAACGGCGAATGGTCGCTGTCCAGCGTCACCGTTGGCGTGCACGGGAGCGCCTGCAGCATGGCCCGCTGCAGGTCTATCGGCACGGCGTTGTCGCGGGTGCATGCGATATAGGCGCGCGGGACCGTGCCGTAGCGATCGGCGCTGAGCCGTGCGGGCGTAGCGAAACTGCTGACCGGCTCCGGCACCAGCCGGTCCACCGCCGCAGCCGCGTCCTGCGCATTGCACAGATTGTAGAGCATCGGCACAGCCTTCCCGTCCTTGACGCGGACAAAGCTATCGCCCGCCGGTTCCAGGGTATCGGGCGTCACCCCGCGGTCGATCGCGGCGGCAGTCCGGCCGATCGATGCGCCGTCCGGCAGAAGAAACGCGGCCAGGTATACCAGCAGCGCGACCCGCTCCGGCACTCGTTCGGCAATCTCGCTGATCAACAGGCCCGATCGGCTGTGGCCGACGAGGGTGACCGGTTCGGGCTCGCCTCGGAGCAGATCGGCGATCTGGTCGGCCCAGGCGGCGATGGTCATGCGCTCGGCAAATTGCGGTTGTCCGCGCGCCATGCCGTTCAAATCCGGGGCGATGGCGCTATGGCCGGCAGCCGCGATCAACGGGATCAGCCTCTCCCAGCACCAGCCCGCATGCCAGGCACCCGAAAGAAGCACGAAGCGGGCCACGTCAGCGCATCTGCTGTTCGAGCGTGCGGGTCCGCGCCGTCACCGCATCGCCGGTGTGCAGCGTACTCGCCGGTTCGATCAGCATGACCCAGCATTCCGAATCGGCCACCGGGTTGTGGCGCACGCCCCGGGGTACGGTGGCAAACTGGCCTTCGGTCAGCGCGACCACGCCGTCCTCCAGCTCGATCCGCAGGCATCCCTTCACGATGAAGAACAGCTCATCCTC
Source organism: Sphingomonadales bacterium (assembly GCA_038234155.1). Taxonomy (GTDB): domain Bacteria; phylum Pseudomonadota; class Alphaproteobacteria; order Sphingomonadales; family Sphingomonadaceae; genus Novosphingopyxis. Next base: position 1,119 of record JBBSUT010000099.1, read on the forward strand.
GCCGGCATGATCGTGCCAGACGAAAGCGCCCTTCAGCTTGGCGATCTTGATCAGCTGGTCGTTCACCCGTCCGACGACCTTGGGCGACCAATATTCGGTCAGGCTGGCAAAGGCGGCGTCCAGATCGATGGCGGCAATCATGCGCGGTTGGCTGCGATATAGGCGCCGACTTGCCGTTCCAGCACGTCGAGCGGCAGTGCGCCCTGGCCCAGGATGACCTCGTGAAACGCGCGGATGTCGAACCTCGGCCCCAGCTCTTTTTCCGCCCGTGCGCGCAGCGCGGCGATCTTGCGCTGGCCGATCATATAGCTGGTCGCCTGGCCCGGATTGTTGATGTAGCGGTTCGCCTCTTTTTCGATATCCCGCGCGGACAACGGTGCGTTGGCGGTGAAATAATCGATCGCTTTCTGGCGGCTCCAGCGCTTGGAATGGATGCCGGTATCGGTCACCAGCCGGATGGCGCGCCACATCTGCAGGCTCAGCATGCCGAAGCGTGACAGCGCGCTGTCATAGCCGCCCATTTCTGCCGCCAGCCGCTCGGAATACAGCCCCCAGCCTTCGGTATAGGCTCCGTAATAGCCGAAACGCCGGAATTTGGGCAGGCCCTGCAATTCCTGTGCTCGGGCAATCTGAAAATGATGGCCGGGCGCACCCTCGTGAAACGCGATCGCCTCGGCCTGCGGTTTCTGCACCTGCGTCATGTTCGCCAGATTGACGTAGAAGATGCCCGGCCGCGACCCGTCGGGTGCCGGCTGATTGTAGAAGGCGACGGCGGCTGTCTCCTCGCGAAACGGCTCGACCGCGCGCACTTCGAGCGGGGCCTTGGGCAAGGTCTCGAAATAGCGCGGGGCGGCCGCCATGATGCGGGCGATGGCGGCGCGCGCATCGTCCAGATAGGCTTCCCGGCCCTGGGCATCATTGGAATATTGATAGGCCGGATCGCTGCGCAGCGCCGTGAAGAACTGTTCCAGCGAGCCGGTGAAGCCGATCTCCCGCTTCACCAGCTCCATCTCTTTGCGGATCGCGGCGACCTGATCCAGCCCGATCTGGTGGATCTGATCGGCGGTTAGATCGGTGGTGGTATAAAATTTCAGCCGCGCCGCATAATAGGCGTCCCCGTTTGGCAAGCTCCATGCGCCGTCATTGCCTTTGGCCAGCGGCTCGATAGCGTCTAGCGCGGCAAACAGGCTGTCAAAGCCTTCGCGGAACGGGCCGGTCAGGGCCGCGGTCGCCTCGCCGGTCAGGCGCGTTTTTTCGCTGTCGGCAATGGCCAGCTTGCCGACCTTTTCCTTGAAATCGGCAAGCAGGCTGCCGTCCGGTCCGCTGTCGAACGGCGCTCCGGTGAGGACGAGCCGGGCGTCGGCGCGCGCGGGAGCGAACACCATCTGCGGCGGCACGATGCCCTTCGATGCCTGGTCGCGCATGGTGGCCGCGGTTTCGGCCATAACGCGCTTCGTTTCGCGGATACGCGCGATATAGGCCTCGGCGTCGGCCACGCTTTCAATTCGGTGCTGGTTGATCAGGAACACCGGAATTTCGCCAGCGGGGCTGCCGTTGGTGGAGACCGGGAAGCCGTAGTCGCGAAAGGCGAATTGTTCCTTGTCGGTGGCCACGCTCGTTTCGAACAAGCGGTAACTGAGCCGTGCCGTTTGGCCAAGTCTGGCGGGATCGAACTGGCGCCGCATGTCAGCCAGCTGCTGCTCCTCCAGCGCCAGGCTGCGGGCCCCGGCGGCGGGCGTATAATCGTCCAGTCGGTCGTAACCGGTCTTCAGCCCCAGACTGGTCGACGTTTCCGGGCTCAGCGCGACCGACTGATCGAAAGCGCGGTCAAGAAAAAGCAGCAAACGTGCGTCTTCGGCCACGGTTGCGCCCTGTCCCGCCATCGAAGGACGTGACGACGGCACCGCGCAGGCGGTCAGCGGCAGCGCAAGCAGGAGGATCGCGGGCAGGGCATGTTTCATGGGGCGGCCTTCGAAAAAAAAGATGTCGGCGCGCGCGCCGGCGATGTGGCGGTTGGCGGCAACCTAAGCGCATTCCGCCCGGTCTGCCAAGCCATAGCGCCCGGGGATTTTTCGAGCGCCGCCAGGCGCGGTTTTTCGGCATCGCCATGCGTGATGGCCTGCGCCGTCTGGTGGTCGGCGGTGCGTCTGGCAAATGGCCCCACTGCGGGCTTCGCGGATAGCGATCGCAAGCTTGTCCGCGTGAAGGATCCGGGACCGGTCAGACCAGTTCGAACAGGCCCGCCGCGCCCATGCCGCCGGCTGTGCACATGGATACGACTACCCACTGCACACCGCGCCGCCGTCCTTCGAGGAGGGCGGCACCGACCAGACGCGCGCCGGTCATGCCGAACGGATGCCCGATTGCGATGGCACCGCCGTTAACATTGTAAATGCTCGGGTCGATCGCGAAATGATCCCGGCAGTGAAGGCACTGCGACGCGAACGCCTCGTTGAGTTCCCACAGACCGATGTCACCGATTTTCAAGCCGGCGCGGTCCAGCAATTTGGGGATGGCGTAGACCGGACCGATGCCCATTTCCTCCGGCTTGCAACCGGCCGCCTGGAAGCCGCGATACACGCCCAATATGTCATGTCCGTCGGCCTGCGCGCGGGCGCGGCTCATCAGAATCTGGGCTGCGGCGCCATCGGACAACTGGCTGGCATTGCCGGCGGTGACATTTACCCCCTGCTCGATCACGGCGCCGCCCTTCCACACAGGTTTGAGGCCGGAGAGTCCTTCGGCCGTGGTGCCGGGCCGGAGGCCTTCGTCCTGCTGCAGCGTCACCTCCTGCGTGCCGGCATCGCTGCCGTCCTTGTTGTAGAGCTTCTTTACTGTGGTGAGCACCGCGATCTCCGCGGCCATGCGCCCGGCTTGGGTCGCTGCATTGGCGCGCTGCTGGCTCATCGCGGCATATTCGTCCTGCGCCGCGCGGCTGATGCCGTAACGCTCGGCCACGATCTCGGCCGTCTCGATCATCGGCATATAGGCGTGCGGCTGCTGCGCGACGACGCTTTCGTTCACATAGCGCGGGGCATCGGCGGTAACGGTCAGGCTGATCGATTCCATGCCGCCAGACAGTGCCACGTCGATATCGCCCGCCATGATCGAGCGCGCCGCCAGCGCGGCGGCGGTCAGCCCAGAGCCGCATTTGCGATCGAGCGTGAAGCCCGGCACCGCGATCGGCAGACCCGCTGCGAAGATCGCCATGCGCGCGGCATTGCCGCCTTGGGTGCCCCACTGATTGCCGACGCCCCAGAACACATCGTCGATGGACTTTGGGTCAATCCCGGCCCGCTCGACTGCCGCGTTCATCACATGGCCGCCCAAAACGGGCGCTTCGGTATTGTTGAAGGCGCCGCGATAGGCTTTGGCTATCGGCGTGCGGGCGGTGGAGACGATGACAGCTTCGTGCATGGGGTATCCTTTTGCGTGGTTTGACACAGCTGTAGGATGGGCCGCGCCCCCGGGCAATCGCGCCTTGGGCTCAGGAACAGCTGGCGCCGCCCAGAACGCAGAAGCGCGCGCAATGCGGGTGGTTGAGCGAGACCGGGCGGTCCGCGGCGGACAGCGTTTCGCCCAGATCGAACGCGGGATCATAGGGCAACAGCGTGCAGGCGGCGACGCTGGCGGCGAGCGCGCCTTTCTTGTGCACCACCATGCGGCTGGTAGCGCACATGATGCTCTGCGGCGAGACCTCCAGAATTCCCCAGCAGGCCGTGGTAATTTCGGGGACGTCCCGGGTCTCGTCCATCTCCGGAAACAGCACCAGCCGCGAGGGATCGGCGGCGTCTATCGCGATGCCCGCCGCTGCGAAAAGCGCAGCATATCCCGCGCGCGCGGCGGCATCGTCCTCATGCGGCAGATGCCGTCCGGCAACGGCGATCGAGAACCCGTGATCGGACAGCCATTGCAGCCCCGCGATTGCCGGAGCCCAGCTGTTCGCCCCGCGCTCTCCTTCGTGCGCGGCGGCGGTGTAATGGTCCAGGCTGACGCGTATGGTGAGCCGCCCGCCATGGGCCAGCTTCACGGCGAGCAGCGCATCCTTATGCCGGCGCATGGGCTTCATCGCGTTGCTGAGCACCAGCACCGCATAGCCCCGGTCCAGCGCGTCGCCGAGCATGGCCAGGATGTGCGGGTTCATGAAAGGCTCGCCGCCGGTAAAGCCGATCTCGCGCGTGTCGAACGCGGCATCGGCCTCGTCCAGAAAGCGCGCGACCTCTTCTTTGGAGAGATAGACCAGCGCGTCGTTGGTCGGGCTGCTTTGCATAAAGCAGGTGGCGCAGGCCAGGTTGCACAGCGATCCGGTGTTGAACCACAGCGTCTCCAGCCGGCGCAGGCCGATATGGGCGCGGGGCTCCCCCTTCGCCGTCACCAGCGGATCGCGGAACTTCTCCTGCGCCAGCGCAGCAACTTCGGTCGGCGTGAACGGAGAGGGGCCGGTCGGCATCGTGCGCGCGCGCTTGGGCTCGGTGGCAGCCATGGTGGAGAGATTTCCCTTATCGAATGATCGGCATATGTGGCAGATGCACCGTGCTCGCTACGCCTGGCGCATCTCCCGGCCGGAGCGGGGCGTAGCAAAAGGGAGCTACGAAGCGCCAGCGACGAAGGATGCCAACGCCGATGAACCTCGAGAACAGCCGCGACTATTACGGCAAGGTCCTGCAAGGGTCGCAGGATCTGCGGACCGATGCCTGCTGCGGCACCAACAGCCCTTTCTTGCGAGGGGACGCGACCATCAGCGCGGCCAGCCTGGGCTGTTGCTGAACGTACTGGTCACCGGCGCCGCCGGCCTGATCGGCGGCGAGGTCTGCGCGCGTCTCGTAAAAGCCGGGCATGCGGTGCACGCGCTCGTCCATCGCAATCCGGAGGTGCGCGGCAACGACGGCGTTCTCGTGGACATCGCCGCGACATACAGGGGCAACGTCCAGCTGGCCGGGCTTGGGCTGGAGCCGGGCGCGCTCGGCGCGATCGACGTTGTGATCCACTGCGCTGCGAGCATCCGGTTCGACCTGTCGGAGGCGGATTACCATTCCATCAACGTGGCAGGCACGCGCCATGCGCTGGCGCTGGCCGAGGCGAGCGGGGCGCGTTTCCTGCACGTCTCCACCGCCTATGTCTGCGGCCTGACCGAAGGCCTTGTCGCTGAAGGGCCGGTGCCCGGTGGCACGCGCTTCGCCAACGGCTACGAGGCGAGCAAGGCCGCTGGCGAGGCGGCGGTGCGCCAAAGCAGCGTCCCCTTTGCCATCGCGCGGCCATCGATTGTGCTGGGCGAGGCAGGGAGCGGCCGCATCCGCGGCTTTGACACGATCTACGGCGCGTTCAAGCTGATCGCCGAGGGGCGCATCTCCAAAGTGCCCGCGCGCGCCGATGCAACGCTGGACTTCGTGCCTATCGACCATGTCGCGGCCGGTATCGTTGCGATAGCCGAGCGCATGGAAACAGCGCAGGGCGGCACCTTCCACCTGGTCTCCGGCGCGGCGCTGTCGATGGCCGAGTTCGCCGCGTCGATCGGCGGCTATCCGCAGTTCGCCGCGCCTCACCTGGTTAAACCGGACGCGTTCGATCCGGCCGCGTTGCCGCCGCTGGAACGCCGGCTGCATGCGCGGGTTTCAGCGGTGTATGCCAGCTATTTCCAGCGCGCCCCGATATTCGATGACAGCGCGGCCCACGCGCTGACCGGTCTGCGCGCGCCGCCCGCGGACCGGGCCTACATGACCCGCCAGATCGACTACGCCATCGCGCAGGGCTTTCTGCGCGCCGACGCCCATGCGCTTCAGCGTACATCCGGATAGTCCCGCGCCATCCGGTTGCGCGCGCCCACGGCCCAGAGGATACCGACCTTGAAGTAGATCCAATTCGCCTTCCACGGCCCCCAGGCGGCGATGCGGCGATCCGAGGTGTGGACCAGGCGCGGCACCAGCCGGATGCGTCCCAGCTTGGCCATGCGGATGCACAGGTCCGCCTCCTCCATCACCTGATCGCCGGGCGAGAAGCCGCCGCTCGCGAGGAAATCCGCGCGCCGGAAGTGCATCGCATGGTCGCCGAACAGCAGCCGCACACCGCGCACGAACAGGTGCGGCCGGCACAGCAGCGGCGCATACCAGGTCTTGGCCCAGTTGTGCGCGCTCGTGAGCCAGCGGGTGCGCTCGTGCGGTTCTCCCCCGATCAGAGGCGTGAAGCCGGCCAGCGCCACCCTGTGATCGGCCAGCGTTTCGCGCACCACCGCCACCATGTCGCGCGGCGGGATGGTGTCCGCGTGCAGCACGATCACCAGCGGTGCGCTCGCCGCAGCCACGCCAAGGTTGAGTTGCCGCGCCCGGCCCCGTTCGCAGACGATCACGCGCCAGCCCGCCGCCTTGGCGATTCCAACGCTGGCGTCCGTGCTGCCTCCGTCGACGCACAGGATCTCGGCGGGGCGCGGGTCGAGCCGCTCCAGCGCCTCGACCAGCCGGGGCAGTGCCGCCGCCTCGTCAAGCATGGGCACGAGCACGGTGACGTCCTGGCGGATCGCGCCCGCGCCGCTCACGCCCTCGCCGCTAGGACCGGCGCCGCTCGCGCCCTGGCCGCTCACGCAGTCAGCCACGGCCAGCGCTCCAGATCCTCGGGCCGATCGCAATCGGACAGCGTCTCCAGCAGCGTCGGTGCGATACCCTGCGCTTCCAGCCGGCGCTGCGTCTCGGCTAGCACCCGGTCCGTGCCCCAGTCCATCGCTTCCCACAGCAACGGCAGAGGCTTTGCAAAGGCGATGCTCCAGTAGCCGCCATCCTCGGCCGGGCCGATGGCCACGCTTGCCGCGGCGATCGCCGCCGCCGCGCTGCGGATGTGGTCGGCCGAGAGGTCCGGCACGTCCGCGCCCAGCAGCACGGCGGGCGCTTGCACCCGGCCCATGCGCGCGCCCAGATCGCCGCTGCCCTGATCGATCAGCGCCACGTCATCGCCCAGCCAGTCCGCGAACGCCGCCGCGTCCGCGCCGCTGGTCCGCACCGCAAACGGCAGGCCCGCCGCGCGCATGGCCTTGACCGTGCGTGATGTCAGCCGCCGGTGCAGCATGGCGGCGCCGTCCGCGCCCAGCGCCGGGATCAGCCGCGTCTTGACCAGCCCCGGCTCCGGCCATTTGGCGAACAGGTGGACCGTCGTCACCCGCGCGCCGCCATCGGTGCCAGCTTCACGACCTTCACACTGTCCAGCAAAGGAAATTCGTCAGTGCGAACTTCGGCGGTTTTGAGCGGCGCGGCGGCGCGGTGCAGGAAGGCGGCGGGAGCACGGGGCATGACCGCGATGGTAACGCGCGCTTTCCAACTATGACAGCCCGGCTGTGATCGTCCCCATATACCGGCCCCACAGCGCTGCTCCAACTGGAATTGGCCGCGGCGGACTGGACCGCGCCGGACTGGACCGCGCCGGACTGGGCCGCGCGCCGCCGCCGCAACCCGCGCCTGTGCTCCATGAGCATCACCCGCCGCGCTCCTGCCAATTGCTCTGACCGCCGTTTCTGCCTAACCCGTGATCCATGCAGCGACCCGCCACAGACAGCGACAGCAACAGCGACCCCGACGGCAGCGCGCTCATCTTCGGCCGCGTGCTCGACGGGCACGGCGGCGGCCGCCCGATCGATTGGGACGCGGCGCGTGCCTGGACGCCGGCCGGCCCGGGCGAGATATTGTGGGTGCACTGCGACCGCGCGCATGACGAGGTGTATGACTGGCTCCATGCGGAGCTCGCGGTACCTGAAATTACCGTCGAGTCGCTGACCAGCGACGGAACCCGCCCGCGCGCGTTCCGCGACGAGGAATGGCTCGTCACCATCCTGCGCGGCATCAATTTCAACCCCGGCGCCGAGCCCGAGGATATGGTGGCGATGCAGATGATCGCGGACGAGCACCGCGTCGTCAGCCTGCGCCGCCACCCGCTGCAATCCCCGCGCGACGTGCTCGCCGATATCGACCGGCACCACGGGCCCAAGACGTCCGGCGATCTGGTGGTGGAACTGGCCGAGACGCTGGTCGCCAAGATGAGCAGCGCGATCGTCGACATGAACGATACGCTCGACGATCTCGAAGAGCATGAGGATGATTACGACACCGGGTTCATTCAGGACAAGATCACCGATATCCGCCGCAACTGCCTGGCGCTGAAACGCCATATGTCGCC
>JBBSUT010000100.1:0-9108 GCA_038234155.1 Sphingomonadales bacterium
ACGGCGGTCGGCTCGCGCCGGAAGCCGAAACGCAGGGCGCCCATCATGGATTGCAGGCTGAAGCCGCCGCGTTTTGGCGGATCGACATCCAGCTTTGCCGGCTTGTCGACCACCAGCGCTTCGCCGTCGATGAAAAGGGTTACGGGTACTTCGATCACCTGCCGGGCGGTGGCAGGTGATCGCAATAAATTCAAGCGCCGAGCGCGATCAGGCGATCAGCTTGTCCGCCGTATTGGCAACCTTGCGGCCCAGATATCGCGCGCCGGCCAGGTCCAGCTCGCTCGGTCGCCGGCTGCCGTCGCCGCCTGCGATGGTGCTGGCGCCGTAGGGCGAATTGCCGTGCACTTCGGTAAGGTTCAGCTGCCCCTCGAAGCCGTAATCCAGCCCGACGATGGTCATGCCGTGGTGCAGAAGATTGGTGAGCAGCGAGAATTGCGTGGTCTCCTGCCCGCCATGCTGGCTGGCGGTGGAGGTGAACGCCGCGCCAACCTTGCCGACGAGCGCACCCTTTTGCCACAATCCGCCGGTCTGGTCCCAGAACGCGGCCATCTGGCTGGTGAGGCGGCCGTAGCGCGTGGGCGACCCGATCACGATGGCGTCATAGCCGGCCAACTGATCGACTTCGGCCACGGGGTGGCTCCCGTCATGCTGGAAGCCGGCCGATTGCACCACCGCGTCCGGCGCCGTCTCGGGCACACGCTTCACATCAACCTCCGCGCCGGCCCCGCGCGCACCCTTGGCAATCGCTTCGGCCATGGCACCGGTGTGGCCGTAGGAGGAATAATAGAGGACAAGGACCTTGCTCATGATCGGACTTTCTTTTGAAAAGGGTTGCGCGGGAGGAAAGGTTGCGGTCCGGGCTTCTTGAGATAGCCCGGTGCCGGGAACGAACCGGCCCGTCATCGGGGGGAAGGGATGTCGGGCCGGAGCTCTAGACGCTGTCGATCATGACGATCTCGCATGGGCTCAACGCTGCGATTTTCAAATCTGTACCGCCGCGAATGGCCGCTCCGTCGCGTGCTCCGAATGCTTCACCGTTGATCGTCAATGTTCCGGATGCAGGAACGAGATAGGCATAGCGCCCTTCTGCGATCCGGTGGGTGATCGTCTGGCCCTCGTCCAGCGTGGCGCAGAGCAATCTGGCGTCGGCATTGATGTACAAGGCGTCCGTATCGGCCGCGTCGCCGCTGGCGAGCGTTACGAACTGGCCGGAGCGGTCGCCCCGCGGAATGGGTTTGGCGTCCCAACGTGGTTCGATATTGCGTTTCCGCGGCATGATCCAGATCTGGAACAGGCGGGTCTCCGCGTCGTCCAGATTGGCTTCGCTGTGCGTGACGCCGGTGCCCGCGCTCATAACCTGGATGTCGCCCGCTTCGGTGCGGCCTTCATTGCCCATGGAGTCGCGATGCGTAATCGCGCCTTCGCGGACATAGGTGATAATCTCCATATTGTCGTGCGGGTGCGGCGGGAAGCCGGATTGCCCCGCGATCTCATCGTCGTTCCACACGCGGATCGCGCCCCAGTGCATGCGAAGCGGATCATGATAGCTGGCAAAGCTGAAATGATGATTGGCATTCAGCCAGCCATGATCGGCCTTGCCCAGCCCGCTGAACGGGCGCCGCTCGATCGCCTGCGGAACGGCGGGGTTGGCGATATGGGTCTGAAAAGCGCTAACGGTGGTCATCGCATGTCTCCCTGCTTGCTCCCTATATAAGGCAAGTCTATCGTTTCCAAAATAACACATCGTGAAACGGATCGTTTCTCAAATGGCACTACCGGATTTCGAGGGCTGGGCAATCTTTGCCGCCGTAGCGCGGGCGGGATCGTTCACCGGCGCCGCGCGCGATCTGGGGGTGAGCAAGGCCACGGTGTCCAAGGCGATCTCGCGGTTGGAGGCGGCGCGGGGCGTCAGCCTGCTCAACCGCACCTCGCGCCGCCTGTCGCTCACCGAAACCGGCAAGCGGCTGGCCAGCCATGCCGATGCGCTGGTGGCGCAGGGCGATGCGCTGTCCGAAGCGGCGCTGGCCGACGGCACCGAGGCGACGGGGCTGGTGCGGCTGAGCGCGCCGATGAGCTTCGGCATCGCCTTTCTGGGGCCGGTGATTGCCGACTTCATGGCCGCGCAGCCAGGGATCGCGGTGGACGTGCAGCTGGACGATGCGCGGGTGGATTTGATCGCGCAAGGCTTCGACCTTGCGGTGCGCATTGCTAACCTGCCGGACAGCAGTTTGCGCACCCGCCGCGTGGCACCGATCCCGATCGTACTGGTCGCCGCGCCCGAATGGATCGCGCGGCACGGTATACCGACGCATCCGGGGGATATCGATGGCGCGGCCTGTTTTGCCTATACCAGCGCTCCGGGGCGGCAGAGCTGGCGCATGGAGCGGGGGCAAGAGACGGTCACAATCGCGCCGGAAGGGCGGCTGCGTACGAACAACGGCGCGATGATGATCGATGCGTTGGAGGCGGGGCTGGGCCTGGCCTTTTTGCCCGCGTTCATCGTGCGGGATCGGATCGCGGCCGGCGCGCTCGCGGCGCTATTGCCGGACTGGCGCGCGCCGGGAATCGACCTGCAGCTGGTCATGCCGCCCTCTCCGCTGCGCCCGCGGCGGGTGGCGCTGTTGATCGATCACCTCGCCGCCCGGCTGACCGCGATCTGCGCGGACCGCTGAGCGCTCAGCTCGCAGCCTTCCCCTGCCTGGCGATCCAGCCGTCCACGCGCCGCTCCAGCAGGTCCAGCGGCACCGCGCCCTGGCCCAGCACGATATCGTGGAACGCGCGCAGATCGAACCGGTCGCCCAGTTTCTGTTCGGCGCGGCCGCGCAGTTCGCGGATCTTGAGCTCGCCAATCTTGTAGGCCAGCGCCTGGCCCGGCCATGAGATGTAGCGGTTGACCTCGGCATCGATATTGGCCGCCGACAATGCCGTGTTGTCGGTCATGAACTGGACCGCTTGTTCCTTGGACCAGCCCCTGGAGTGGATGCCGGTATCGACCACCAGCCGGCTGGCGCGCCACATTTCATAGCTCAGCCTGCCCATGTCCTTGGCCGGCGTGTCGTAGAGGCCCATCTCGATGCCCAGCCGCTCGGAATAGAGCCCCCAGCCCTCGACAAAGGCGGTGAAGAAGGCGAGCTGCTTGCGAAACTCCGGCATATCGAGCTCCTGCTGCAGCGCGATCTGCAGATGGTGGCCAGGCACCGATTCATGCGCGGTGAGTGCGGGAATTTCCCAATAGGGCCGCTGGTCCAGCTTCGACGTGTTGACGTAATAGGTGCCCGATACGCCGATTTCGGGCGAGCCGGGGCTGTAATAAGCGGTGGTGGTGCCTTCCGCCGTTTCCGCCGGAATTTCTTTCAGGCCGTAGGGCAGGCGCGGCAGACGGCCGAACAGGCCCGGCAGCTTGCCATCGATGGTCTTGGCCTGCCGCGCATTTTTCTCCATCAGCGCTTCGGCGTTGGGCGCATAATATTGCGGATCGGTGCGCAGCTGCGCGATGAACGCCTCGCGGCTGGGATAGCCGGCGTCCGTAGCCACCTTTTCCATCTCGGCGCGAATCCGCTTCACTTCGCGCAGGCCGAGCTGATGGATGGCGTCCGCGCTCATGTCGGTGGTCGTCATCTCGCGGATACGGAACGCGTAATAGGCCGCGCCGCCGGGCTGCGCCGACACGCCGATCGCCTTGGAGCAGGCGGGCGCATAGTCGCGCACGTACCAATCGCGCTGTTGCTGCAGGGCGGGGTAGATTTTTGACTGGATCACCGCGGCTGCCTCTCGGCCCAGAGCGGCGTAATCGGCTTTAGCGATGGTGGACGGGCGCGGGCGGGTGAACGGTTCGTAAAAGCGGCTCTGCGCCGGGTCCTCGGTTATCAGCCCCGTGATCGTGCCCTCGAACCCGTTCAGCGTGACGCAGGGCTGGGTATAACCGCCCTTGATCGCGGCATTGGCGACGGCGATCGACTGCGCGTTGATCGCGGGATATTGCGCCAGCCGGTCGATATAGCTGCGGTAGTCCGCCTTGGTACGGAAGGGCGCGTTGCCCGCCATGCTCGCAAAATTCTGGTGCCAGCTCGAATAGCTGGTGAAGTTCACCACCCGCTGACCGAACCCGTTGCCCTCGATCTGCTCGCTCAGCATGCGCTGCAATATGGTGAGGTTGACTTGCCCCTCGTCATCAAGCGCTTCGGCCTGCACCGCGTTCAGCCGGGTCAGAAACAGCTGCGCCTGCGCGGCCTGCCGGTCGGCCGCCTCCAGCGAATAATCGCTCACTTTTCCGGCATAATCATCGATGCCGATGGAGCTGGCGAGCACCGGATTTTGCGCCAGTGTGTACGCCCAATATTCGTCAATCACACCGTTAAGCAGCGCCTGATCGCGGCCGGGCTGCGCCGTCGCTGCGGTGGCCGGGCCTTGCGCTGCCGCCGGAAGCGGGAGCGCTGCCGCCAGCGCCGCCGCGGCGATCGATCCCATCAAGTTGCGCCCGAAACCTGCCCACATCGTCCGTCTCCCTGTAAGATGTTATGGGACCAGCCTAAGCGGCGCGCGCGGCTTTGGCCAGCGTCAGCGCGGCGCATGCATCTCCGAAAAATCGACCTGCGCCACCGCCGCCATGATCCGGTCGCGCAAGCTCACCGCCTCGGCCTCCGGTAGCGCGCGTAGATGCAGCGGGAAGCTGCTCGATCCGCCGGCGACGCCGAACACCAGCCCGTTGGTGCCGAACAATCGGTCGATCGGGCTGTAGGTCAGATCGATGCTCTGCGTTTTGACCATCGGCAGTAGGGTCAGCCGCTGACGCCACCAACCGGTCTGCACATAAAGCTGCCCGGCGTGCACGACATGGCGATGATGCTTCCAGCGCAGCCAGGCGAGAACGGGCAGGCAGGCGGCGGCGGCGTAGACCAGCGGCGCTGCGAGCGGTATCAGGAACAGCAGGACGGTCGCAGGGATGCACAGCAGCAGCGCCAGGATCGACCAGAGCAGCATGAACGGTCCGAGCATCGCGCGGTGGTAGCTGCCGGGATCGGCGCTGTTCTCCAGTCCGGCCTCGGCGAGGATGGGTAATATCTCCCGCGGATGCGCAAGCGGGGCGACATTGTGATCGCCGCTTCCCTTGCCGTCCTGCGCCAGGCTCTGGAATTTGAGCTCGCGCCAACCGAAATGGCGGCGGATCGGGCCGCTCAGGATCAGTCCGGCCTGCACACGGTGCGCGGGCAGCACGACATCGGTAAGCGTCAGCAAGCCCCGCCGCCGCCGGAAACCGGCCGGCACACGGTCGAGCCGAAAACCATATTCGCGCAGGGTGGTCCGCACGATGCCGCTCAGGACGCCGATCGCGATCAACAGCGCGATCGCGCCGCCGGCCGTGAGGATCTGCGCGATTAGCCCCAGCGAACGGAGCGCGCCGATGTCAAAGTTGAAACCGACGTCGGTGAGCATTCCCAGCCAGAAGCGCGGATTGTAAATGTCAAACGACAGGACATTCTGGAACTGCTGGAAGAAGGCGGCGGCGGCAGCGATTACAACCAGCGAGAAATTGAACAGGCCCGCGAGCAGCAGCCGGCGATTGTCCATGGCGAACAACGGAGCGCCGAACGACGCAGCGTTGCCGGTGGTCTCAACCGACCGGTCCGCCGCCGCCGCCGTTTCGGCAGCCACATCCGGTCCATCCAGCGCGCTATGTTTGCGGTCGCGGATCAGGTCGCGCAGCGCCTCGGCATCGGCGAGTTTGAGATAGCTGAGCTCGGCATCCTCGCCCTTGCCGCCGCCGGTCTCGATCTTGACCGCGGCAAGGCCCAGCAGCCGCGCGACCGGCTTTTGCTCCAGCCCCACATCCTGAATGCGCTCGAACGGGATCGAACGGCTCTGGCGGCGCAGCACGCCGTGGTCGACGCGGATATCATCGGCGCCGATGCGATAGGAGAAATGGCGCCAGGCCAGCCAGCGCGCCGCGCCCGCGAACAGCAGGATCGCGGGGATGGCGAAGATCAGATAGGGGATCGCCTTGCTTCCACCCACCAGCAGCGCCGGAATGGCGTACAGCATCTGCGGCAGTGTGCTGATGAAGCCGGTGACGATCGAGAGCGGATGCGTGCGCTGCGCCGCACCGCTCGCCGCCTCGGCGACGACATCGCTGCGCTCACCCCAGGGACCCTGTCGGGCGGCAGCCTCGGTCACAGCGTCTCGCGCTTGATATGGGCGCGGATAGCCTCGCGCATGGCGGCGGCGTTCGTTTCGCTAAGGCCGGGCAGGCTGACCGTGCTGTTGTGGGTGCCGGCGGTGTGCAGCACCAGCGTCGCCAGATCGAAGCCGCGGTCAAGCAGCCCCTGATCGACGTCGATATGCTGGATGCGGCCGAACGGCACAATCGTGTCCGTGCGCCACATGAAGCCGCGCGCGACCCGCAGCCGGTCCTCACTCATGTCATACCCCAGCCGGCGCCATCGCCGGCCGGGCAGGGCGGAGATCAGATACAGCACGACGAGCGCGACCGGGCCGACAACCGTGCCCTGCGGCATCGCCGTCGCCTGCGACAGCGCGAAGTCCGCCGCGCCCGCGCCAACCAATAGCGCCAGACCGATCAGCGCGCTGCGGATCGTCAGCACCCAGCGATAGCCGGGGTCGACGCGCGTCAGCCCGTCGCTTTCTCCCCATAGCGGCTCGCCAATTGCGATGGGGGCGGCAACGGGTTCGGCAAGATCGGTCATGGAGGCTTTATCCATCGACTGTGTTGTGATTGCAAGACAGTCTGTAAAATCCTCCCCATTTATGGGGAGGTGGCAGCCCGCAAGGGCTGACGGAGGGGGCTCTCGAATATAATCAAGGCTCGATCGGGATAGCCCCCTCCACCCCCGCTTCGTCGGCGGTCCCCCTCCCCGTACCGGGGAGGATTTTAGATCATCGTGCCAGCGCCGTCTCGGCCTCGTTGGCCAGCGAATTGATGATTTCGGCAGCGGTCTCTTCCTTGGTGACCATGCCGACCGACTGGCCGGCCATCAGCGATCCGTTCTCGACATCGCCGTCGATCACCGCGCGGCGCAGCGCTCCGGCCCAATAATGCTCGATCTGCAGCTGGGCTTCGCTCATCTCGATCTTCTGCTCGTCCAGCACGGCAGCAACCTCGCGCTGCTTGGCGGTGAACGCCTCGGTGCTTTTGTTCTTGAGCGCGCGGACCGGAATGACCGGCAGGCGCGGATCAACCTGCACGCTGGCCACCGCATCGCGGGCCGAGGCGCGGAAAAAGGCCTTCTTGAAATTCTCGTGCGCGATACTCTCGGTCGCGCAAACGAAGCGTGTGCCGAGCTGCACGCCCGCCGCGCCCATCTCGAGATAGCTGGCGATCGCCTGGCCGCGGCCGATGCCCCCGGCCACGAAGACCGGCAATTGCTCGCCCATTTCCGGCAGGATTTCCTGCGCCAGCACGCTGGTCGAGACCGGGCCGATATGCCCACCCGCCTCCATGCCCTCTATCACCAGCGCATCGACACCGCTGCGGGTGAGCTTTTTCGCGAGGCTGAGCGCGGGCGCGAAGCAGATGATCTTGGCGCCGGTCTCGCGGATCGCATCGATGGACCCGCGCGGCGGCAGCCCGCCCGCCAGCACGATATGGGTGACCTTGTGGCGGCCGCAAACCGCGATCAGCTCCATCAGATCGGGGTGCATGGTGATCAGGTTTACGCCGAACGGCTTGATCGTATGCTCCATCGTGGCCGCGATCTCCTTGTCGAGCAGCTCGGGCGTCATCGCGCCGCACGCGATCACGCCGAAGCCGCCCGCGTTGGAGATTGCGGAGACCAGATGCCGCTCGCTGACCCAGCTCATCGCGCCGCACATGATGGCGTAATCGCAGCCTAGAAAATCGGTGCCTCGGGACATCAGGCGGCGCAGGTTCGGGTGGGTCATTGCATTTCCTTTCCGCTCTCCCGTTCAGGGAAGAGACCGGGAGAGGGGCACGAACATGACGACGGCGTCATGCCACTCCCCCTCCCCTATCACCCCCTGAAGGGGCGGGGGATGCCGGTCAATCCGCGTCCAGTCCATAGGCTGTGTGCAGGACGCGCACCGCCAGCTCGGTCTCGTCCTCGTCGATCAGCACGCTGACCTTGATCTCGGACGTGGTGATGGCCTGAATGTTGATCTTGCGGTCGCTTAGCGCCTTGAACATGTCGGCGGCGATGCCGGCATGGCTGCGCATTCCCACGCCGACGACCGAAATTTTTGCGATGCGGCTGTCGGTAATCATGCGGTTGTAGCCGATCGCCTCGCGCTGGTTCTCGAGGATTTCCGTGCAGCGGCTGAGGTCGCTACGCGGCGCGGTAAAGGTCACGTCGGTTTCGCCCCGGTCGCGCCCGACATTCTGCACGATCATGTCGACATTGATATTCGCGTCCGCCAGCGGCCCGAAGATGCGCGCGACCGCGCCGGGCTCATCGGGGACGCGGGTGAGCGTGATCTTGGCCTCGTTCTTGTCGTGCGCGATGCCGGTGATGAGCTGGCGTTCCATGGCGGGGTCCTTTTCCTGGGCGGCGGCGAGTTCCTCGTCGCTCACGATCATCGTGCCGGGCAGGCTGTCGGCGGGCGGCGCGCCGTCCTCGGCGAAGCTGGAAAGCACCTGCACGCGCACGCCTTCCTTCATGGCGAGGCCCACAGAACGCGTCTGCAACACCTTTGCGCCGACGCTGGCAAGCTCCAGCATCTCTTCATAGGTCACCATCTTCAATTTGCGCGCGCGGCTGACGATGCGCGGGTCGGTGGTGTAGACGCCGTCGACATCGGTGTAGATGTCGCACCGGTCCGCCTTGATCGCTGCGGCTACGGCCACCGCGCTGGTGTCCGATCCGCCGCGGCCCAGCGTGGACAGGCGCCGATCGGCGGTCATGCCCTGAAAGCCCGGAATGACGGCAATCTGGCCGCTTTCCATCGAGGCGATGAGATTGCCCTGATCGATCGAACCGATCCGCGCTTTGCCATGCGCGGTGTCGGTGTGGAGCGGCAGTTGCCAGCCCATCCAGCTGCGCGCGCTGGCACCGATCGCCTGCAGCGTCATGGCCAGAAGCCCGCTGGTCACCTGTTCGCCGCTCGCCACCACCACATCATATTCGGCCGGATCGAACA
>JBBSUT010000101.1:0-8983 GCA_038234155.1 Sphingomonadales bacterium
ATCCTGCCGCCCCAGCCAAGCATTCCTGAACCCCAGGAAATCCGCCATTTCTCGCTTCGTAATCGAAGCAGAATCGCAGCAGTCCCCAGCAACTGTCCCAACCGGCTGTCCCATGGCAGGATAGCGGCGGCCCCCATCGGGGGGTGTTTTATATGTCTCGCTCAGCGTGTCAGAACGTCAAGCGCCGCGGCGCCGTCTACTGGTGGCGGCGAACAATTTCTTTGCCCTGTTTGGCAGTTTCAGAAAAATTTCCCATAAGCTTGGAGTTCAGCCTCTTCACACGGGAGCTCGATAGCACTCGCGGCCGTTCCGCAGCGTTGACCGCTTATAGTAAGAGGCTCAAAATGAGTTTTCGCGAAAATGTCGCGCTGCATGGCATGACCGAGCAGAATATCGCCGCTATCTATGTCGACGAAGTTCGGTCCTACAGGAACGAACCGATCCATTTACGGGGCCCAGCATTTTAAAGGCGCACTCAGAGGAGAAGGGATATCCTAAAAAAGGCTACCCAGTTCTTCGCGAGCCAGCGGCCGTGAGGTTCGCGCCCCCATTTCAGATTTGGCGTGGAGAGCTGGCGCCATCTTTGGCCGGTGGATATGATCTGCCGGGTGATGCGGGTCAGCCCCCGCGGCTACCGTTCCTCGCGATCGGCAAACGTCAGATAATGTCCGGTTACAAGCATTGCCGATGGCACAAGATGCGTAGGAGGCATCCCCCCTGCAATCCGAAACCAGCGCACGCCAACCGGAGGTGATACCCCTGCCTTCACTGCAGCTTCCTCGCTCGATGACCCAGTCGCAATTGCCTGCCAGAAACGACAGAGATTCTCACGCTGCCAAACAGGGGGGCGGCCCGGAGAACGTAGCTTCTTGCGCGTATTCGCACCGAGCTTGTGAAATGTCATTGCAACCTCCTTCATCAGAGTGTTGCGACGAGCGGTTGAATCCGCCCAGTATTGCTCCTGTGATTACCAGAATAAGCTGCGGGCCTACTTCCTGCGGCTATCAATGAGCGGCAAGGGCAATTGCTACGACAACGCTTCGGTCGAGACCTTCTTCAAATCCCTGAAGGCTGAACTGATCTGGCGTCGAAGCTGGCCAACCCGGCGGCAAGCAGAGACCGCCATTTTCCAGTACATCGACGGGTTCTACAACACCCGCCGACGCCACTCATATCTGGGCGGCATCAGCCCGCTCGCATTTGAAGCCAAGGTGGCTTAATGAGATAAGTGACCAGCGCAAAACCGTTACAAGTCCAGACTGCCCTTGAGCTTGTCGCCAGCATAACCGCCATCCGCGAAGATGTGCCGCAGCCAGGGAAACGAGCGGACGATCCCGGCCAGCAGGAGCGGTGCCCCATCGCGGTCCTGGATGTCGGCGGTGTGGATCAGGGCATGAACCAGATTGCCCTCGGTATCCGTGACGATATGCCGCTTGCGTCCCTTGATTCTTTTGCCAGCGTCATAGCAACGCGGACCGCCGCTTTGGCATGTTTTGACGCGCTGGCTGTCGATCACTCCGGCACTGGGCGAAGCTTCGCGGCGCTGGCGTTCGTCAAGCTAACCTTCTGATATCACACACCTTAGTTTCGGGTCAGACACTTAAATATAAAAGATCTGTCTCGCTAGTTCTAATATGTCTACGGTCTTGCTTTGTTATAGGGCGGATGCTCTTGGATGGCGTGCCAGTTGCCGTGCTGTACCAGACGCCGCGCGACCCAAATCGAATGACGTTCTCCGCCGCATTGACTAAACTTTGCAATAAATAATCCACCCGGCTTGCCGTCACCGATGTGCAAAACAGATCTTCTAGAAAAAGAGGCTAAAAAAATAACATATTTGTATTAAAAGTAGAAGTATCCATTGCGGTAAGCGACGGCAAAATTCGCAGCGTCGGTGCGCCGGACAGTCAGTGACATTTTGCGGCCGCGACAAGGGATCTTCGATCCAGTCATGAACCGGGGCACGGCGTGTCGATTGGCGTTGACGCCCTCCAATGCCCGCACGGTATTGAACAACCACTGCCGTTTACGGTCGAGAAAGTCCCTCACAGCCTCGTCATCGTCACCGGCAAGGACGAGGGCGTCAATGTGGCCTGGTGTGACCGTGATGCGGCGCTCTGATACTGCTGCAGACCGGCGCAGACGATCGCGGGCACCAGCGCGGAGCCAATCCCTCGACAATCCCGCCCCCGTTTGGCGTCGTAATCGCAAGAACTGGTAGCGGAGGAGGGACTTGAACCCCCGACACGCGGATTATGATTCCGCTGCTCTAACCAACTGAGCTACTCCGCCCCGAATTCGGGCACTTCCCGTCGGCGAACCGCCGGAGCGCGGGGCTATACGGCCGGTCGATTGGCGCGTCAACATACCCATTCTCCCTTGCCATAAGCCAGGTGCGGCGGCACAAATCCGGCCATGGACAAGGACGACATGCTCGGCAGCTATGATATCGTGATCGTCGGTGCGGGTCATGCCGGCGCGCAAGTGGCCATCAATCTGCGCCAGGCCAGGTTCGAAGGATCGATCGCGCTGCTGGGCGACGAGCGGGCCCCGCCCTATGAGCGGCCGCCGCTCAGCAAGGATTATCTGGCCGGCGAAAAACCGTTCGAGCGCATGTTGCTGCGGCCGGAAGCCTTCTGGGGCGAGCGCGCAATCGCCGTGCAGGCCGGGGCGCGGGTGGCCGCCGTGGATGCCATGGACCGTCGGTTGCGGCTGGCCGACGATCGCACAGTGGGTTTCGGCAAGCTGATCTGGGCGGCGGGCGGCAGCCCCAGAATGCTGCCCTGCCCCGGTGCAAACGCCGCCAATATTCACGCCATCCGGCGCAAGCGCGATGTCGACATCATCCGCCAGGACCTGGACGCAGCGCAGCGCATCGTGATCGTGGGCGGCGGCTATATCGGGCTGGAGACCGCCGCCGTCATGCGCAAGCTGGGCAAGCAGGTGACCGTGCTGGAATCGCTCGACCGCGTGCTGGCGCGCGTGGCGGGCCCTGTCCTGTCGCGCTTTTACGAGACGGAGCACCGTGCGCACGGCGTGGACGTGCGGCTCGATGCAACTTTGGAGATGTTCCAGACCGACGAGCGCGGCCGCGCCGTCGCGGCGATTCTGACCAGCGGTGAGGCGATCGCCATGGACATGGGCGTGGTCGGCATTGGCATCGTGCCGGAAGTCGGCCCGCTGGTGAGCGCCGGCGCGGCGGGCGGCAACGGCGTCGATATCGACAGCCAGTGCCGCACCAGCCTGCCCGATGTCTACGCGATCGGCGACTGCGCGGCGCATGGCAATCCCTATGCCGATGGCGCGCATATCCGGCTGGAATCGGTGCAGAATGCCAACGATATGGCGCGCGTCGCGGCGATGAGCATCATCGGCACGCCGATCGATTATGACGCCGTGCCGTGGTTCTGGTCCAACCAGTATGATCTGCGATTACAGACGGTGGGTTTGTCGACCGGGTTCGACGACTGCGTGCTGCGCGGCGATCCGGCGGCGCGCAGCTTTTCGCTCGCTTATCTGCGCGGCGGGCAGCTGATCGCGCTCGATTGCGTCAACCGCACCAAGGATTATGCGCAAGGCCGCGCGCTGGTCGCCGCCAGGGCAGTGCCCGACAAGGAGCAGCTCGCCGACGGAGAGCGGACGCTGAAGGACGTGGCGCTCACTTGAATACAGGCATCTAAAACTGGCACCTGAATACCGGTACTTGAATACTGGCACCTGAATACTGGCGCCTGAAAACTGGCGCCCAAAATCTAACGCCCGCGAAAGCTGTGGCGGCTGATCGCCTCCCACGGCCCGCCGCGATAATAGAAGCTGCCCAGCCCGGTGATCGCAAACGGGCGCGGCTCGAACGCCGCCGAAAGCTGGGCATGCAGCGCCTTGGATATCTTCGGCTCCACCTTGTTCTGCACCGTAACATGAAGCCGTGGGCGGGCCTGATCCTGCGGCGTCAGCAGCCCGGCGAAACGATCGGCCAGCGCATCGCGCATCGCCAGCAGGTCCGGGCAATCGATCCTGTAGGCCACACCCCGGCCCAAATGCATCAGCGCGCTCAATCGCGCGGGCGGCGACGGATGGTCTGCCGTCAACTGCGCCAGCGCCTGGGCAATCTCCCGCTCGCAGGACGGCGGCAAATGGTGGAACAGCGTGATATGCGCATCGAGAAAATTGCGCTCAGGCGGGAAATAGCGCTGGCGCAGCGCATTGGCCCAGGCGAAATCCTGCGCGCTCATGAGCGCGGTGACGATGATGGGCGCCACTGTCTTGTCCGCGTCGTGCACGCCGCTGCTACATGTCCCCGCGTTCGCGGCGGATGGCATACCATTTGGCCACATTGGCGTTGTGCTCGTCCAGCGTTCGGGCGAACACATGGCCGCCCGATCCGTCGGCCACGAAATAGAGCGCATCGCTCGCCGCCGGATGCAGCACCGCTGTGATCGCGGCGCGGCCCGGATTGGCGACCGGGCCCCTGGGCAGCCCGGTCATGGCATAGGTGTTATAGGCGTTCACATCCGCGATCTCGGACTGCCTGATCCGGCGGCCGAGCGGCTTTCCGCGCGTGATCGGGTAGATGATCGTGGGATCGGCCTGCAGCATCATGCTCTGGCGCAGGCGATTGGCATAGACCGCGGCCACGGTGGTCCGCTCCGACGGAACGCCGGTTTCCTTTTCCACGATGGAGGCCAGGGTCAGCGCCTCCTGCGGGGTCTTCACCACAATCGCCGGATCGCGCTTTGGCCATAGTTCGTCCATCGTCTTGGTCATCGCTTCCTGCATCCGCAGCAGCACCGCCGCGCGCGGTTCGCCGCGCTGGAAGCTGTAGCTTTCCGGCAGGACCGATCCTTCGGCGGGCACGGGTATATCGCCGGTCAGCAGCGGCTCTGCCATCAGCTTGTCGCGCACCATGACCGACGGCATGCCTTCGGGAATGGTGACCAGCCGGTTCAGCACATCGCCGCCCTGCAGGATATCCATGACCGCGCTGTTGCTGGACCGGGCCGGGATGAAGAATTCGCCCGCCTTGATGGCCGCGCCGCCGCCCAGTATGCGCGCGCGGTTGAGAAACGCCTGCGCCGATTTGATCGCGCCGGCCTGCTCCAGCGTCTCGGCCGCGCGCGTCAGCGTCGAGCCTTCCTTGATGACGACGGTGATGTCCTTGGGCGCCGGCCCCGGCGCGGTCCAGCCATAGACGAAATTGCCGCCAATAAAGAGCGCCGCTCCGATGGCGAGGACGAGGATGAAGAGACCGATTTTGCGCATGGACCGGGGCCGCTTAAACGCGCGTCATGATCAGGCTGGCGTTGGTGCCGCCGAACCCGAAACTGTTGTTGAGCACCGCGCGAACCTCGCGCTTCTTGGCGACGTGCGGCACCAGGTCCACGCCCTCACAGCCTTCGGACGGGTTGTCGAGGTTCAGCGTCGGCGGCACGATCTGGTCGCGCATGGCCAGGATGCAGAAGATACTCTCCACCGCGCCCGCGCCGCCAAGCAGATGGCCGATCGCGGACTTGGTCGAGCTCATCGACATCTTTTTCAGATCGTCGCCGAACAGCCGGCGGACCGCGCCCAGTTCCAGCTCGTCGCCGAGCGGGGTGGAGGTGCCATGGGCGTTGACATAATCGATGTCTTCCAGGTTCAGGCCGGATTTTTTCAGCGCCATTTCCATCGAGCGAAACGCGCCCGAGCCTTCGGGATGCGGCGCGGTGACG
Organism: Sphingomonadales bacterium; assembly: GCA_038234155.1. Taxonomy (GTDB): domain Bacteria; phylum Pseudomonadota; class Alphaproteobacteria; order Sphingomonadales; family Sphingomonadaceae; genus Novosphingopyxis. The sequence goes on from JBBSUT010000101.1 coordinate 5,709, forward strand.
TGATAGGCATCGCCTGACAGGCCGTATCCGATCACCTCGGCATAGATATGCGCGCCGCGCTTTCTGGCGTGCTCATATTCCTCGAGGCAGACCACGCCCGCGCCCTCGCCCATGACAAAACCGTCGCGGTCCCTGTCATAGGGGCGCGATCCTTTTTCGGGCGCATCGTTGAAATGGATGCTGAGCGCGCGCGCCTGCGCGAAACCGGCGATGCCGATCGGGCAGATCGCGCCTTCCGCGCCGCCCGCCAGCATCACATCGGCATCGCCGTCGCGGATCATGCGCGCCGCGTCGCCGATCGAGTGCGCGCCGGTGGAGCAGGCGGTAACCACGGCGTGGTTGGGGCCCATCAGGCCATATTTGATCGAGACCTGGCCGGAGATGAGGTTGATCAGGCGGCCATGGACGAAATGCGGGGAAACGCGGCTCGGGCCTTTGCGATCGAGCACCAGCGATTCGCTCTCGATGCCGGGAAGGCCGCCAATGCCGGAGCCGATCGAACAGCCCGCGCGGAAACGCTCTTCCTCGCTCATGTCGGTCAGCCCGGCGTCTTCCAGCGCCTGGCCGGCGGCATCGATGCCATAGATGATGAACGGGTCCACCTGCCGCTGCACCTTGTGATCCACGCGCAAATTGGCGTCGAACCCATATTCGTGATCGGCCGGCTTCACTTCGCAGGCGATGCGACATTTATAATCCGTGGGATCGAACCGCGTGATCCTGCCCGCGCCCGATTTGGAGGCCAGAATGTTCTTCCAGACGGTCTCTACTTCCGCGCCCAGCGGCGTGACCAGTCCAAGCCCCGTTACGACGATCCGACGCATGCGATGTCCCTCAATCTACTGCTTGCCCTGCAGCCCGTGGCTAGGGGCTTCAAACGCAAACGGCCCTCCGCCCGCAACCGGACCGGAGGGCCGCCTGAAATCATCACCGGCGCATGGCCGGCGTTCCGATCAACCGGCCTTGACGTTCCCGATATAGTCGATTGCGTCCTTCACGGTCGCGATCTTCTCAGCCGCATCGTCGGGAATCTCGACGTTGAATTCTTCTTCGAACGCCATCACCAGTTCGACGATATCGAGGCTGTCCGCGCCCAGATCATCGATAAAGCTGGCATCCTCGGTCACCTTGTCCGACTCGACGCCGAGATGTTCGACAACGATCTTCTTTACGCGTTCAGCAATATCATCACTCATGGACTGAGCCCCTTTATGGTCTAAAAACTTCTGTCGCCCCTTGCCCTACTTGGGCACTGCCCATCGTGCAAGAGGCCCGCGACACCTGCCGCAGTGCCTGTAACGCGCATCGGCCCGCCCGGTTCAGCCCCGCGCGCACCGAACGGGATTTACAGCATGGCCATGCCGCCGTTGACGTGCAGCGTCTCGCCGGTGACATAGCCCGCCTCCCGGCTCGCCAGATAGGCCACGGCCGCGGCGATGTCCGCGCCCTCGCCCAGATCGCCTTTGGGGATGCGGGTCAGCAGCGCGGTCTTCTGCGCCTCGGGGAGGTCATGGGTCATGTCAGACCGGATGAACCCAGGCGCCACGCAGTTCACCGTGATCCCCCTGCTCGCCAGTTCCTGCGCCAGGGCCTTGGACATGCCGACCAGCCCGGCCTTGGCCGCGGCATAATTCGCCTGCCCTGGATTACCGGTCGCGCCCACGATGCTGGTGATCGAGATGATCCGCCCGAAGCGCGCCTTCATCATCGGCCGGGCGGCGGCGCGGGCCAGCCGGAACGCCGCCTCCAGGTTCACGGTCAGAACGTCGGACCATTCCTCATCCTTCATCCGCATCGCCAGATTGTCGCGCGTGATCCCGGCATTGTTGACCAGGATATCGAGCTTGCCGAGCGCAGCGATGGCAGCCGGCACCAGCGCGTCCACCGCCGCGCCATCGGACAGGTTGCACGGGATCGCCGCATGGCCCGCCCCCGCCAACCTTGCCTTTACCGCGTCCAGCTTGCCCTCGCGCGTGCCGGACAGCGCGATCGTCGCGCCCTGCCCCGCCAGCGCCTCGGCAATGGCGGAGCCGATACCGCCGCTGGCACCTGTGACGAGCGCGGTCATACCGGTCAGATCGAACATGGTCTTTTCTCCTGAATGGATTTCAGAGGCTTTTGATCAGCGCTTCGATATCGGCCATGCCCTGCACGCTCAGCACCTGCGCATCGGGTGCGATGCGGCTGACCATGGGACCCACGACCTTGCCGCCGATTTCAACGAAATGTTCGGCGCCCGCGGCATGTATCGCGGCAACGCTTTCGCGCCAGCGGACCCGGCCGGTGATCTGATCGACCAGCAGCGACCGAATTACCTCGGGGTCGGACGTCGGCTCGGCCGTCACATTGGCATAAAGCGGTACGGCAGGCGCGGCGATGGCCGTTTCGGCGAGCGCCTTTTCCATCTCCTCGGCGGCGGGCTGCATCAGCGGGCAATGGAACGGCGCGGACACCGGCAGCAGCACGCCGCGCTTGATGGCCCAGCGGTCCTTGTCATCCTTCACCATCGCCACGGCGCGTTCGATCGCGGCGGTGTGGCCCGAGATCACGACCTGTCCGGGATCATTGTCGTTCGCGACGGTGCATATCTCGCCCTGCGCCTCGGCGGCTTCGGCCAGATCCTCGGCCCTGGCCACGTCTGCGCCGAGCAGCGCGGCCATCGCCCCCTGCCCCACCGGCACCGCGCGCTGCATGGCCTGACCGCGCAGCTTGAGGAGGCGCGCGGTATCGGCCAGCGGGATCGCCCCGGCCGCGCACAGCGCACTATATTCACCCAGCGAATGGCCCGCGACGCAGCCCGCCACATCCGCCAGCCTTACGCCGCCTTCCTTTTCCAGCACGCGGAGCACGGCCATCGACAGCGCCATGATCGCGGGCTGCGCGTTCTCGGTCAGCATCAGGTCGTCGCCCGGCCCCTCGCGCATCAGCCGGAACAGTTTCTGTCCAAGCGCATCGTCCACCTCCTCGAACAGTTCACGCGCGATCGGGCTGGCCGCCGCCAGATCCGCGCCCATGCCGACCTTCTGGCTGCCCTGTCCGGGAAAGATGAATGCACGCATGTCCGCTCCTGCCGTTCGATGATGGTTTTGCGCGGGGGCGTACGGCGATGCGGCGGTTTGCGCAACCGCCAGCGCGGTCAGCTCGGCCAGCTTGGTCAGCGCAGGCCGAACGGCACCACCCGGTTGCTCGCCGCATGCCCCACCTCGGCCCGCCCGAGATAGGCAATGCCGGACCGCGCGCACCAGTCCTGCGCAATCTCTTGTGCGGTCGAGCCG
>JBBSUT010000102.1:0-8880 GCA_038234155.1 Sphingomonadales bacterium
ACCGTGCCGCCTGAGACACCGGGACAGCCCGATCCCGGCGAACCTGCGGCGCCGCCGCCCGAGGTCAGCCCGCCCACGCCGGACATCGACATCCCCTCCCCGCAGCAGCAGCCCAGCACCCCCGCGCCCGGTCAGCCAATGGCCTAGTGCCGGGCCAGGTGATCGGGGCGGTGGGAGCTCTTTTAAGGGATACTGATCCTGATAACGTAGCGTCCGCGCTGCGCAATCCTGTGAAATGGCGCGTCAAATTTTACATTACCAAACTGTATAGTTTCGGAGATATTCTTCCAACGCCGCGACGTGTAATGCAGTGCTGAGGGTTGGGCTCCACTGTTCCTGAGGATAACGTCACATGGCTATCGGCAAATCGAACTCTCGTTTTGCCGGGGCTGCGGTCATAGCGCTCTTGTCGCTGAGTGCGTGCAGCCCGCAATCCGCGTCGACTGACGTACCGGTAAAGACCGATACCGCTTCCAATATGGGAGCTGGGACGACGTTAGCTCCAAAGACCGTCGCGCTGGAATTGGCAGGTGAGCCATTCGAGGCGTTGACCGAGCAGGCATTCACCGCGGATCGGTCCAAACTCATGTCCCTGTACAACGAAGCCGAAACCGCTGCGCTCGGCGTGCGTGATCGCCTGTCACCTCAAGACGCGCAGACGATCGATGGCCTTCTGACCAAAACCAAAACCGCGATCGCCGCTGGCAAGTCCACCGAGATCGCGCTGTCGGCGGTGGAACGTTACAAGCTGATTGTCAGCGCTTTTCCACCCGATGCAAAGATACCGGTGGAAGTCAGCCTTCTCGATTATGCCGGCTTCCGCGTCCAGGCCGATCTTAAAGCCAGCCCAGCGCGGTGGGAAGACGCCAAGACCGCAACCGATTACGCCATGACCCAGTGGGGCGCGATCGCGGGAAAAGTCGGCGACAAGGCGCTCCACGACAAGTTCGGCAAGTCATTGTCTTCGCTGAATGACGCGGTAGCAAATAAAGATTTGAAAATGGCAGCGTCGGCCGCAACGCATGAGCTGGATATCGTCGACGAGCTGGAGCATTATTTTAAAACACGCTGATCGAGCTTTAGCTCAGCTTTCCTCTTTCGATTCAGGTCGCCAGCTCCCAAAGCTGCTGCCCGCACAGCGCAAGGAACAGCGCGGCCGAGATGCCGAGCACGCCGTTGGTCAGCCAGCCATTGCGATGTTCGGCCGGAATGGTTTTGCGGTTCAGCAGCAGGATCAGCGTGATCGCCAGGAACGGCATGAAGAACGCGCCGAACGCGCTGTAGAGGATGACGAGGAAGAACGGCTTGTCGAACAGCAGCAGCAGCATCGGCGGGAAGGTCAGCCACAGCAGGTAAAAGCGGAACGGACGGCTGCGCTCGGCGTCTTCGGGGCGTTCGGTCCGGCCCTGCAGCTGGTGCACGAAGTCCGAAAACATCAGGCTTACCCCCTGCCACACGCCCAGCAGCGAAGAGCCTGCGCTGGCCGCGAAGCCGACCAGGAAGGCGATCGCAATCGGGCGCCCGAAGCGCGCGGCCAGCACGTTCGACAGGCCGAGCAGACCCTCGTCTCCTCCTTCGAGCGTGATATTCGCGCTGTAGAGCAATTGCGCGCCGACGATCAGCATCGCGATGACGAAGATACCGGTGGCGATATAGGCGGTGTTGTTGTCGAGCCGCATCATCGGCACCCACGCCGGGCCGCGCCAGCCCTTGGCGTTGACCCAATAACCATAGGCCGCGGTGGTGATCGTGCCGCCCACCCCGCCGATCAGCCCGAGCGTGTAAAATAGCGAGCCGCCTGGAATGCGCGGGATCAATCCGTCGGCGATCGCGCCGAGATCGGGCACCACCAGGATGGCCAGCCCGACCATCACGACGAACATGACGGCGACAAGCAGCTTCATGACGTTTTCGAACGTCTGATACTGGTTGAACCAGACAAAGATCAGCCCGCTTATCCCGGCGATGACCGCCCACCATCTGAGATTAAGCACCGGGAACATCGCCGTCAGCGGCAGCGCCGTCGCGCTCATCGCTGTGGCGCCGTAGAGCAGCCCCCAGATGAGGATGTACGCTCCGAAATAGACGCTGGTCCAGCGCCCGAGCGTCTGCCAGCCCTGAAAGATCGTGCGGCCGGTGACAAGGTGATAGCGCGCGGTGCCCTCGGCCAGCGCGATCTTGACGAGGCAGCCGATCACCGCCGCCCACAGCAGCGCATAGCCGAAGCGAGACCCGGCCACGAGCGTCGCGACCAGATCGCCCGCGCCGACGCCGGTCGCGGCCGCGACAATGCCGGGGCCGATGTAACGCAGACGCCGGAGCCCGCGCGGCGGCGGAGCGCTGTCGGCGGCGGCGTCTGCGGTTTCGGACGCCGCTTCGGTCAATTCAGCCCAGTTTCTGCTTCAGCATGTCGCTGACCATCTGCGGATTGCCCTGACCCTTCATCGCCTTCATCGTCTGGCCGACGAAAAAGCCGAACAATCGGTCCTTGCCGCCGCGATATTGCTCGACCTTGTCCGGGTTGTCGGCGAGCACCTTGTCGATCTCGGCCTCGATCGCGCCGGTATCGGAGGTCTGTTTCAGCCCTTCGGCCTCGGCTATTTCCGACGGTTCGCGGCCCGTCTTGAGCAGGATCTCGTAGATTTCCTTGGCCTGCCCGCCGGAGATATCGCCCGCGGCCTGCATCTGGATGATCGCGGCGTTCGCGTCTGCCGTATCATGCGACAGATCGGCCTCATCGCCCATTCCGTTGCGCACGCCGGGTGCGGTGGACAGCGTCCAGTTGGACACGGTCGTGGCAATTTCCTTTTCGGACTTCCCCAGCTTGTCCGCCGTAACCGACAGCAGCACCTCGAAATTGCGATAGCTCTCGACATCGGCGGTCAGCACGGCGGCATTATAGGCGCTGAGACCAAGCGCGCTCTCATAGCGGGCGCGCTTGGCATCGGGCAGTTCGGGCAGCGATTCCTCGCAGGCTTTCAGGAATTCGTCGCTCAGCTCGAGCGGGAGCAGATCGGGATCGGGGAAATAGCGGTAATCATGCGCGTCTTCCTTCGAGCGCATCGACCGCGTCTCGCCCTTCGCCGCGTCGAACAACCGCGTTTCCTGCACCACCGCGCCGCCATCCTCGATCAGATCGACCTGACGCCGCGCCTCGACCTCGACGACCTGCTGGATGAAGCGGATCGAATTTACGTTCTTCGTTTCGGTGCGCGTGCCTAGTTCGCCGCCTACTTTGCGCACCGACAGGTTGACGTCGGCGCGCATCGAGCCCTCCTCCATATTGCCGTCGCACGAGCCGACATAGCGCAGAAGACTTCTGAGCTTGCGCACATAAGCGCCTGCTTCCTGGGGAGAACGCATATCAGGCTTGGACACAATCTCCATCAGCGCCACGCCGCAGCGGTTGAGATCGACATAGGACATGGTCGGGTGCTGATCGTGCAGCAGCTTGCCGGCATCCTGCTCGATATGGATACGCTCGACCCCGATGGTCTTCTGCGCGCTGTCCGGGTCCTTCTCGTCCAGCGTCACCACCACCTCGCCCTCGCCCACGATCGGATGGTAGAGCTGCGAAATCTGATAGCCCTGCGGAAGATCGGCGTAGAAATAATTCTTGCGGTCGAAGCGCGAATATTTGTTGATCTGCGCTCCCATCGCCATGCCGGTGCGCACGGCTTGCTTTACGCATTCGCCGTTCAGCACGGGGAGCATGCCGGGCATCGCGGCATCGACAAGGCTCACTTGCGTGTTCGGCGCGGACCCAAAATCGGTCGCTGCGCCAGAGAAGAGTTTGGACGCGCTGGTAATCTGCGCATGGACCTCAAGCCCAATCACGACCTCCCATTCGCCGGTTTCGCCCTGGATGCGGTAGGTTGAACCTTCAGTCATAAGAAATATCCGTAATCCTGAGCCTGTCGTAGGGCGTTTAGCCTGACCGAGAAACGTCCTTCGACAAGCTCTGGACTAACGGTTTTTTGGAGTGACCTCACCACCAATCCTCGGGCCGTGCATCGAATCCAGAGCGCTCTTCCAGCGCAAGACTCGCGTTCAGCACCGTCTGCTCGTCGAGCGGCTTGCCGATCAGTTGCAGGCCCAGCGGCAGGCCCTGCTTGTTGAGGCCCGCGGGCACGCTGCTGGCGGGCAGCCCGGCCATCGAAGCGGGCACGGCGAACACATCGTTCAGATACATCGTCAGCGGATCGTCGGCGAGATCGCCCAGCCCGAACGCCGCGGTCGGCGCGGTGGGGCCGAGGATGACGTCGCAGTCGGCCCAGGCCTGCTCGAAATCGCGGCTGATCAGCGTGCGCACCTTGGACGCCTGCGTGTAATAGGCGTCGTAGAAGCCTGCGCTCAGCACATACGTGCCGATCATGATGCGGCGTTTGACCTCGGCGCCGAACCCGGCGGCGCGCGTGGCGGCGTACATTTCCTGCAGGTCTGCGCTCCCCCCCGATTCCTTGGCAGGCAGATCGCGCAAACCGTAACGCACGCCGTCATAGCGCGCGAGGTTGGACGAGGCCTCGGCCGGCGCGACGATATAATAAGCGGGCAGCGCATATTTGGTGTGCGGCAGCGAAACGTCTACGATTATCGCGCCCGCATCTTTCAGGCGCTGCGCGCCCTCCTGCCACAGCCCATCGATCTCGCCGTCCATGCCATCGACGCGATATTCGTTCGGAATACCGACGCGCAGGCCTTTGATATCGCCGGACAATGCCGCTTCCCAATCGGGCACCGGGGCGTCGAGCGAAGTCGAATCCTTGGGATCGAACCCGGCCATCGCGCCCAGCATGATCGCACAGTCGCGCACGTCGCGTGCCATGGGTCCGGCCTGATCGAGCGAACTGGCAAACGCCACCACACCCCAGCGCGAGCAGCGGCCATAGGTCGGCTTGATGCCGGTGATGCCGGTGAAGGCGGCCGGCTGGCGGATCGATCCGCCGGTATCGGTACCGGTTGCCGCCGGGCACAGCCGCGCCGAGACCGCTGCCGCGCTGCCGCCCGAGCTGCCGCCCGGCGAGAGCGCGGTGTTGGAACCATCGTTGCGCCGCCACGGGGACACGACATTGCCGAACGCGCTGGTTTCGTTGGACGAGCCCATGGCGAACTGGTCCATGTTGAGCTTGCCCAGCATCCCCGCGCCCGCCGCCCAGAGCTTGCCCGAAACGGTCGATTCATAGGGCGGGTGGAAGCCCTTCAATATGCCGCTGGCCGCGGTGGTTTCCACCCCCTCGGTGCAAAACAGGTCCTTCATGCCGATCGGCACGCCGGCCATGGCACCCAGTTGGCCGCCATCAGCGCGCGTTTTGTCGACCGCCTGCGCCGCGTCGATCGCGCGTTCGGGCGTGGTAACGAGAAACGCGTTGAGCGCCCCGGCTTTGGCCACGCGCGCGTTGAACGCTTCGGCCACCTCGACCGCGGTGAACGTCCCGCTGCGCACGCCGTCCCGGATGGCGGCGACGCCCAGATCGGTGAGTTCCGTCATGCGCACACCTCAAAACAAATCCGCAGCCCGGAATTGGCGAACTGGCAGGGCATCACTCGATCACCTTGGGCACGCCGAAAAATCCCTCTTCGCTCACCGGCGCGTTGGCCAGCACCTCGGCGCGTTTGTTGCCGTCGGTGACGATATCGGGACGCAGACGCAGCATATTGGCGATAACCGCGGTCATCGGCTCGACGCCGCTGGTATCCACCTCGCTCAACTGCTCGACAAAGCCGAGGATGTTGTTGAGTTCGGGTTCCAGCTCCCGGGCTTCATCCTCACTGATCGCGATCCGCGCGAGGCGGGCGATCTTCAGGACCGTTTGCGTATCAACTGACATGTTGCAGTCGCTAACACCGGCCTTTCCCGCCATCAAGCGACAAGCGCTGCGCCCGCCGCTTCAAGCGCGATTAATCCGCGCACGTTAGCGGGATGACTTTCGCGCCGCAGCCTTTATGGCGTCCCCCTCTCCTCCACCCGGGAAGCCCCGATCCTTGGCCCGCAAATTCCTGTATTTCATCGCTGTCTGCATCGTCCTCGTCATCGGGGCCGGATTTGCCTGGTCGCTGTTCGCGGACAAGTTCATCCAGTTCGCCAGCGTGCCGGACGTCGCGTTCGTCCAGCAAAAAGCGCTGGCCGACAATGTCTATGACAGTCCGGCCATGTGGTTCGCCCGCCCCGGCCGCCGGGAGTCTGTGGTCAACTGGCTGCCCCCCGGCCTGCAGCGCGCGGGCAAGGGCGACGCGGCGATTTTCTTCATCCACCCCACCAGTTATCTGGACAAGGATTATTGGAACGCACCGCTGGAAGACCGCGAGTCGCAGCAGCGTGCCGGGCTGTTCCTGCAGGGCATGGCCAGCCCGTTCAACGCGGCGGGCGACATCTGGGCGCCGCGCTATCGCCAGGCGGCGTTCGGCGCGTTCATCACCGACAAGCCCGAGGGGCAGATGGCGATCGCCGCCGCCTATAAGGATGTGCTGCAGGCGTTCGATGCATTCCTGGCCGGGATCGGGCCGGATCAGCCGATCGTGCTTGCCGGACACAGCCAGGGATCGCTCCACCTCACCCATTTGCTGCGCGATCGGATCGCGGGCACGCCGCTGGCCAAGCGCGTGGTGGCGGCTTATGTCATTGGCTGGCCGGTCAGCCGCACCACCGATCTGGCCCAGCTCGGCCTGCCCGAATGCACCGATGCCGATCAGCCGGGCTGCATCCTCAGCTGGCAAAGCTATGCCGAACCGGCCGATTACACCCGCATTGTGACCGCGTACGATGCCACCACCGGCTTCGATGGCCGCCCGCGTTTAGGCACGCCGATGGTGTGCACCAACCCGCTCACCGGCACCAAAGATGCCGCCGCGCCGATCGAGGCCAATCTGGGTACGCTGGTGCCCAATGACGATCTGACCGAGGGAACGCTGGTATCGGCGTCCGTGCCTGCGCGCTGCGATCCCAGGGGGTTCCTGCTGATCGGTGACCCGCCCGAGCTTGGCCCCTATGTGCTGCCGGGCAACAATTATCACGTATATGATTATCTGCTGTTCTGGGCCAATGTCCGCGCAGATGTGGCGCGGCGGCTGGCCGCCTACCAAGCGCGGTGAGCGGGCCGGCGCACGCCATGGCCGCCATCGTGGAGACCGCGGCCGGTCTGCGCACGCTGTTGCCGGATGCCGGGGTGCTGATCGGGCTTGATCTTGGTACCAAGACCATCGGCACCGCCTTTTGCGACGCACAATGGACATTTGCCACGCCAGCCACCACCGTTCAACGCCGCAAATTCCTGTCTGATCGTGAGGACCTGCGCACCGCAATCGCCGCGCGCGGGGCCAAAGGCATCGTGCTCGGGCTGCCGCGCAATCTGGACGGCCGCGAAGGCCCGCGCTGCCAGTCCACCCGCGCTTTTGCCCGCAACATCGCCGATCTGGGGCTCCCGATCCTGCTGTGGGACGAGCGCTGGAGCACGCAGGCGGTGGAGCGCTCCATGATCGAACAGGACGTCAGCCGCGGCAAACGCGCCGCGCGGATCGATGCCGCTGCCGCCGCCTTCATTCTGCAGGGCGCGATCGACGCACTGGCGCGGCTCTAGTTTGTAGCGCTCACGCCCGGTCGGTAAAGGTGCGGGCCAGAGCTTCGTACAGCTTGTCGCGGCAGACAAACTGGCTGGCCTGGTTGGCAATCAGCGCCGCTCCCAGCATCGGCAGCATGAGGCCGCGGCTGAGCGTGGTCTCGGCAATGATGATCACCGCGGTGAGCGGCGCGCGCACCACCCCGGTGAAATAGGCGACCATGCCCAGAAGAACCACCGCGCTGGCGGGCTCTCCGGGAAAGAAAAAACGCAGCATGTTGCCGAAGCCCGCGCCTGTTGAAAGGCTGGGTGAGAAGATGCCGCCGGGCAGGCCAGCCACCGCTGTGGCCGCGGTGCTCGCGAATTTGGCAAAGCCGAACCACAGCGGCACGTCCTGTCCCATGATCATGGCGCGTGCCGGCGTGTAGCCCGTGCCCCAGGTCAGCCCCGTCGATACGCCGATCGCGGCGACCAGCAGGCCGCACAGCGCCGCAGTGGCGAGCGGCCGGGCGCGCATGAACCGGGTCGCGCGATTGTCCGCGCGGGTGGCCGCAAGAATGAGACGGGAGAACAATCCGCCGGTCACGCCGCCCAGCGCGCCCGCCATCGGTGCGATGAACAGCGCGCTGCGCACCGAAAGCGCGCTGCCGGTGACCCCGAAATAGACGTAATCTCCCGCTACGCCCTGCGCGACCATGCCGGAGATCAGGATCGCAGTCATCACCAGCAGCGTCACCCGCTGTTCATAGGCAGCGGCCAGTTCCTCGATGGCAAAGGCGATGCCGGCCAAAGGCGTGTTGAAGGCGGCGGCGACTCCGGCCGCGCCGCCCGCGATGATCATGCTGGCCTGCATCGGTACCCGCATCCAGCGGTGCCACTGCGCCATGAAAGCAGCGGCCAACTGCACCGTTGGCCCTTCGCGCCCGATCGAGGCACCGCAGGCCAGGGCTGCCAGGGTGAGCGCCGCTTTCAGGATGGCGGTACGCATCGAAATGAGCGGGCTCGCGCCGCCGCCGCTGTCACGCCGCGCAGCGATCACCTGCGGAATGCCCGATCCCCGCGCCAGCGGCGCTGCCCGGTTCGTGACATAGGCAATCGCGACGAACGCCAGCGGCGTCAGCGCCAGCGGCCAATAGTGAAAGGCGGTGCGAAAGCTGGTAAACAGGTCCGACACATGATCGGCAGCGGACGCGAACAGCAGCGCCACCAGCCCGATCGAAACCGCGCCCGCGCCGATGGCCACGCGGCGCCGGAATATGATCGATTCCGGCCCATGCAGCCGCAGCATCGCACGCGCCCGGCGGCGGGTCAGCGGTTTTCTCATGAT
>JBBSUT010000103.1:0-8766 GCA_038234155.1 Sphingomonadales bacterium
CGACACTCAATACGGCCTGTCCGCCACCATATCGGGCGATCCCGCACAGGCCCGTCCGATCGCGAGCAAGCTGCGTGCAGGACTGGTGACGATCAACAGCTGGGGGCCGGACGGAAACGCGCCCTTCGGCGGCTATAAACAGTCCGGCAATGGCCGCGAATATGGCAAATACGGCCTGCGTGATTTCATGGAGGTAAAAACACTGGTCGGCGCCTGATCGCTGACGTGCCCCTGGCGCCAGCTCGCCATGGCCGCAGGGGCACGCAATTTAATTACAAATTGGACGATGCATGCGCACGGTTGACATGCTGGCAGCGGGATGTCACCGAGACTGTCGGCGCGATGCTGCGTTGCAGGAGCTTTTGCCATGACCAACGGACGGGACACCCTTCTTCCCACCCAGGCCGGGGCGCGCTTCTATTATTATCTCGGCGCGTTTAGCAGCCGGTACGCATAACCCAGGCGTATCGGAGCTCACACCAACGCCGTCCGCCTCGCCGGACGCCATCTGTAGATTGCGGCACAGCAAGCCGTGCAGAACCCCGAGAGATTTCATCATGACCGCCTATACTTCCAAAACTGCCGCCCCGCGCCCGATCGAAAAGCTGCGCGAGGAGATCGACGCGCTGGACGATGCACTGCTCGATCTGGTCGAGAAGCGGCTGGCGCTGTCCAAGTCGATCGCCAGCGCCAAAACCGCGGAGGACGATCGCCACCTGATGATCCGTCCGCGCCGTGAGCGCGAGCTGATCGAGCGGCTGAGCGCCAACACCCGCGCGGTACCCGGCGTCAGCGTCTCGGCGATCTGGCGCGAGTTGATGAGCCTCAACCTGCAATCGCAGCGGAGCACCGAACTTGCGCTGTGCGCAGACGAGCGCCGTATGCACGTGGCCGATCAGGCGCGCCGCCGCTTCGGCACCGTCGCGCCGATGGTGGAAGTCGCCCAGCCCGGTGCGGCGCTGGAGCGCGCCCGTACGCGTGAGACAATCGCGATCATCGAGCTTAATCCCAAGGCCGACTGGTGGACCGTGCTGGCGGACGATCCCGATCTGGTCATCTTCGATGCGCTGCGGGAGGAAGGCGGCTGGGTCACCGCGATCGTGGTTGGCCGTCTCGACGGCAGCCACGTACCCGAAGACCGCCGCTACTGCGTGGTGAGCGCGGACGAGCTGCTCGCCCGCGTGACCAAGGGCGAGCCGATCTGCCCGCTCGCCAGCGCAGGCGAATGGCGGCTTTGCCTGACCGATCTCAGCAGCGTCGACACGCTGTCAGACGCCGCCTGAGCGCAGAACCATGACCCGCAAAGTCGCCTATCAGGGCGAACCCGGTGCATTCGGCGAAATGGCCTGCCTTTCCGCGCTGCCCGGATGGAAACCGGTGGCGCACGACAGCTTCGAACAGGTGGCCGATGCAGTGGCCGCCGGTCAGTTCGATCGCGGCATGGTGCCGGTGGAAAACAGCAACGCCGGATTGGTGCAGGGCGCGCTAGAGATGCTGGAGCGCAAAGCGGTGACCATTTTGGCACGGCATCCGCTGCACGTTTCGATGTATTGTCTCGGGCTGCCCGGATCGTCGCTGGACATGATACGGCTGGTGCGCAGCCACCCGATGGCGCTGCGCGAATCGACGCGATTTATCGCGGCGCGCGGTTTTGCCACGGAGCAATCGCGCAACACCGCCATAGCCGCGCACCGGTTGACCGAAATGGGCGATCCCACCATCGCGGTGCTCGCCTCCTCACGCTCGGCAGAGATTTACGGTCTCGACGTGCTCGCCGCCGATGTGCAGGACAGCGCAGACAACACTACTTTTTTCGCGATGATCGCTCCGGTTTTTTCGCGATGATCGCTCCGGCCGGTTAAACCGCGCCACTCAGTAATCTTTTGACACGCGTGCGTTGACGCTCTGCCGTCCGATGGTGGAAATACTGGACAGCAGGCTCAGCCATCGGGTGATCTGAAACTCCACGCGCGTGGCCGAATAGCCGCGCCCGTCTGTGATCAACTCCACATAGGTTCGCCGCGTCAGATATTTGCCTGCGGCCAGGCTTGTGCCCTGCCCGGTTTTGGCATCGGCGGGCAGGAAGCGCAGCCGATCGAGCCCGGCGGCGCGGCGCACTGCGTTGATCGGATCAAGCCCGCCGCCGCTGCGCAGGCCAGCCACCGCGCTGGCCAGTTGCACCGCCTCGGGCGCGCTCAGATTGGTCACCGACGATCCGAACAGCAGCCGAGCGAGCAGCTCCTCCTCCGGCAGGGTTGGCACGCTGGCAAAGCGGATTTCCGGTTTCTGTCCCGTCCCGGTCACATTGATCGTGGCGTTGATGTCTCCGGTATCGGCGATCGCGACGATGTCGAGCGCAGGGTCTGGCGGGCTTTCTCCGCGAAACCGGATGAACCCGCGCGACAGGCGGAATTCGCGGCCGGCAAACTCGTAATTGCCGCGCACCAGCTCGGCCGTTCCCTGCAGCGCGGGAGCGTTGACCAGCCCGCCAATCTGCAGATCGCCGCGCCATTCGCTGTTCAGGCCGAGGCCGGTCACCACCAGCTCGTCCGGCGCGCGGGCGTTGATGTTGAAGCGCCATTCGCCGCCACCGGTCCGCGCCACCGCATCGTCCGCAGGCCGATTAATCTCGCGCACAACCAGATCGGGCAGCTGCTCACGCGCCGCGGCGTTGCCCAGGACAAAGCGGCTTTCGTTGATCAGCACATCGCCCGATATGGTGCCGCCCCGGCCCCCCGACTTGATCGCAATCGGTCCGGACACGGTGGCGGCGAAATCTTCCCGATCGATCAGCAGCGCGCCCTTGGCGTTGAGCGCAAGATCGATGGCGATGCCGCGTCCGCCCGAAAAATCGAAGCTGCCCGATCCGCTCACGGTGCCGCGGCCCGATGTGCCGGCCAGATTGCCAATGACCAGGCGCGACCCGTCAAACCGGCCGGCTGCCGCGATCCCGGTGATCAGCGTCCCGGATACGGCGCTTTCCAGCCGCGCGCCTTGCGTGCGCACGACGCCGCGGATCACCGGTTCGGTCAGGCTGCCGCCAATATCCGCGCCCAGCTCCACCGGGCCGGACAGCTCAAACAGCTCCAGCCCGGTCAGCCGCCACAGCGTGCCCGCCTCGCCCGAATAACGCGCCTGCGCGAACAGACGCCCGCGCTGCAATCGCTCGATCAGCGATCCAAATGGCGGCAATGCGGAAACGCGCGCCTGCACCCGGCCCACCATCTTGCCCTCATTCGCGATCACCGCGCGCATTGCTCCACTGCCGGCCGACAGCGCCGCGTTGACCCCGATA
Organism: Sphingomonadales bacterium; assembly: GCA_038234155.1. Taxonomy (GTDB): domain Bacteria; phylum Pseudomonadota; class Alphaproteobacteria; order Sphingomonadales; family Sphingomonadaceae; genus Novosphingopyxis. Next base: position 3,296 of record JBBSUT010000103.1, read on the forward strand.
TCGAGCGGGCGGGAGCTGGCGAACAGGCCCGATCGGCTGAGGCCCCGCACGCGCAGGCTTGCCTCGCCGCTCGGCTGCGCGCCGCCGCGATAGCCCAGCGTACCGGTGGCCCGCCCGCTCAAGCCCAGATCGGCATAGGCCAGATCGAGCAGCGCCAGCGGCATGTCGCTAAGCTTCAGGTCGACGGCATTGGTGCCCGCGCCAAACTGCGCCGACGCGCGCAAGTTTCCGCCGCCGTAGCGCAGCGTCGTCGCGCGCATGCGCCAGCCGCTGCCGTTTCGCGTGAACACCGCCGGTGCGGTCAGCCGGATCGGTTGCCGCCGGAACGCGCCGGTGCCACCCACCGCGATCCTGTTCGGCGCCACGTTGGCGCGCGCGTCAAAGGAAAAGCGACTGCCGCGCGTACCCGCCAGTTTCGCGGTAACCGTGCCGGTGCCGTTGTTGATTTTGGCGCGGCCATCGGCGCTGCCCAGCGTAAACGATCCCTGGGTAATGCCCTGTGCGCGGAAGGTGGCGTCCACGTCCGATCGGCCGGGCGCAAAAAAGGCGTCGATCTGTCCATCGGCGGTCCGCACGGCCAGACCCCCCGTCCCGGCGAAGCGGGCGTTGCGCGCGCTGAGCGATCCGCGCACCCGCTGGCCGCCCGGCAGCCCCGCCAGTGTCAGATCTCCAGTCACGCCGCCGCCGGTCAGCACCATATTGCCCGTCAGTCCGCCGTTTTCCGGCCGCAGCCGCCCGCGCGCCACCGTGTCGGCTGCGGCCAGCCGCTCAATATCAAACAGTGCGCCGCCGCCCTGTGGCAGCAGGATATGGCCGCTACTGGTGAACGGCCCCAGGATCGATCCCCCCGCCGCGTCATAGGCGAAACCGGTCTGCGTCGGGTCCAGCACCAGCCGCACATCGGTAAGCTTGCCCGCATCGAAAGGACGGTCCAGATCGAGCACCAGTCGTGGCCGCTCCAGCCGCCCGACCAGCGCCATATCAAACCGCCCCCAGCGCTCATGCGTGCCCACGCCCTTGATGTCGAACGTGCCGTCGCGGTTGCGCAGACCCCCGCCGGTAAAGTTCAGCAAAGGAGCGGCCACGGTAAAATCGGGGAAGCGGAACAACCCGTCCTCGCCCAGCAGGAGCCGGGTCTTGAGGCGCGGCTGGCCGCCCGCCAGATCGCGCAGGAAAGCGTTGTCGAGGCGGCGCGGGACGGCATCGATATCGCCAGCAATCGTCAGCTTGCCGCTCGCGCCCGGCGAAATGGTCAGATCCGCGCCGATATCGACGGAGCCCACCCCGTTCACCGCAAAAGCGTCGGCCCGGCCTTTCAGCGCCACCTGATAGTCGCGCCGGCCGAGTGCGATGTCGACGTTGGCGCGGCCGGTGAAGCTGCGAGTGCGCACGCCGAGCCCCTGCCCGCTCAATGTGGTGCCGACCACGCGCAGGCGCCCATCGGCAACCAGATTGGAGAACAGCCGCTCGCCGAGCGGTCCAAGCCCGGTTACCTGACCTGCCTGGAGCCGCACTGGCAGCATGCCGACGCCGTCCACCAGCCGCCCGTCGCCCGCGGCGCGCACGCCCGCCAACTGCGCCTTGCCGATCGACAGAGTGTCCGCGCTGATCCTGTAGGCGAAACGCAAACGCTTGGGCGGACCGTCCAGCCGCGCCTGCGCGCGCAGCCGCCCAGCCTTCAGCGTGCCGGACAACGCCGCCGGATCAAGGATGCGCAGGTCCACGCGCATCGCATCAAAACCGCCCTCACGCAGATCAAAGCCGCCGTCGAGCGCTAGCCGCGCCGCGCGCGAAGCCAGGGCAGCCCTGCCGGTCGCGATCCCGTCGGCGACGCGGCCGGATGCATCGATCGCCAGCCGCGGCGCGGTCAGCCGGGCCGCGGCGCCCTGCAACAACCGGTCCGCGTCGAGCGATCCCACCGCGCTGTAATAGCCGTCGCGCGCGCCCAGTGTCAGATCGGCCACCGACGCGCCGCCCGATGTAGCCAGCAGCCGCCCGTTCCAGCGATGCCAGCCGCCCTTGCCCCTCATCTGGATCGACAGCCCCTGATCATAGCCCAGCAGCGCGGCCACCAGGCCGCCCTTGGGTGCGAGCACATCTCCGCGCATCGCGAACCGTTCCCGCTCCGGATCGATGTCGACATCGATGTCGATACTGTCCCCGCTGGCTGGCGCGACACCGGTGAGCAGCGCACGCAGCGTGCCGTCGCTGATCTCGGCGCTGCCGCGCAGCTGGACCGTCTGCGCCCGTCCCGTCACCGCCTCATCGATCCGCAGATCGGGCAAACTGAACGCGCCGACGTAAATATCAAAATCGGGCAGCACCGGCCCGCTCTTGGGCTTCAGATTCGGCTTGCGGAGCAGACGCGCCCCGGTCACGTCCAGCCGGTCGATCGACAGGCGATTGCTGAGATAGAAGAGCGGAAACCAGTCCATGTCGATCCGCTGCGCCGTGAAGAAGCGGCCCTTGAGATCGGTCAACGCCAGACCGCGGATGACGGTGTGATCGTAGATCGAGCCGTCGATGGCATCGATGTGAAAGGCTAGGCCGTTGTCGCGCTGCGCGGTGTTGATTTTGGCAACGATCCAGCGGTGCCCGGCCGCGCTGTCGAGCCAGATCATCGCAGCGACCAGCAGCGTCAGCGCGCCCAGCAGCAGCGCCAGCACAGCGCGCTGGACCGTCACGCGCCGGCCGACCAGTTGCGGGCCCGAAGCCGCTCCGCTCAAATTTTGCGACAGGGCCAAATTCTGCGACAAGTCCTGAGTCCGCGACAAGTCCGGAGCCTCATCGCTAGGAATGCCCTCTTCGCTCAAAACGCCTGACCCAATGAAACCGCCACCGCCACGCGTCCGTCGCCCGGCCCGGGATTGAGCGGCGTACCGATGTCGATGCGGATCGGCCCGAAATCGCTATAGTAACGCAGACCCACTCCCACGCCATATTGCAGGTGGGAGACATCAGGCAGCTGCGCCGTGGTCACGCTGCCCGCATCGAGAAACGGCACAACGCCGAAATTGCCGAAACGCACGCGCGCTTCCAGCGAGAACTCCGCCAGGCCGCGCCCGCCGATCGGAGCGCCCGAGGGATCGCGCGGGCCGATCCGCTGATATCCGTAACCGCGCACCGATCCGCCGCCGCCGGCATAGTTGCGGCGCGACGGGGCGATCTGGCTGAGGCTGGTACCGCCGATCGAGGCGACGCGCACGCGACCCGCCAGCACCACCCGGCGCGTGAGCGGCTGATAGACGCTGGCATCGATCTGTGTACGGGCATAGCTATCCGCCGCGCCAAGAAAGGAGATTTCGGGCGACAGCGTGCCACCCAGCCGGAAGCCGCGCGTGGGATCGAGCAGATCGTCGGTCCCGTCGTAGAACAGGCCGGATGGAAACGCGCCAATATAGAAGGTCTGCCGGTCCTGCGCGCCGAGCGCAATATTATAGGCGCGCTCCTGCGTGTAGAGGATTTCGGGGCCGGCGAACCAAGTCCAGCGCTTCTGGAATATCAGCGTGTTGAGCCGCTCGAAATTGGCTGAGATCGACAGGGTGCGCGCCTCGAACGCGTCCAGCCTGGCATTGCGCGCCAGCAGCCGCGCGCTCAACACTCGGTCGCGCCCCAGGAAATTGTTGCGCCGGAAGATGACGCTGGCCAGTTGTTCGCGCGTCCCGGCCACCCCGCTCACGCGCAGCGCACCTTCCGGCGGGAACAGATTGCGATGCTCCCAACTCGCCTCGACGCGCAGACCCTCGCCTGTCCCATAACCAATTTCGCCCGCCACGGTGCGCGGCGGCGCGGGGTCGATATCGACCGCCAGGTCCACCTCGCCCGGCCGATCAGAGGCCACGGGATCGATCACCACCCGCGATACCAGACCGGTAGCGATCAGCGCGCTGTTGAGATCGGCCACGTCGGATTGCTTGAACGTCTCACCGGGCTCGAACCGCGCGATCCGGCCAAGATGGCGCGCGCCGAATAGATCATTCTTGCGCGGCACGATCCGGCCGAAAACATAACGGCCGCCCGGCTGCACCGGCAGATCGAGCGCACCGTCGGCTGCCGCGCGGTCCACAACCAGATCGAGCTCGCCCACGGTGAAAAAAGGATAGCCGGTTTCCCCCGCGACATCCTTGAGACCTGTACGCGCGGCCACGACGGCGTCCTGGTTCACAGGATCGCCCGCCTGCAACGGGAATGCCGCGCGCAGCCGATCGGCATCGCTGCCTGCCGCCTGCAGACCCGGCAAATCGACGCGCGTGAAGCGGTAGAGCGATCCGGGCTCCGCCTCCAGCCGCACAGCGACGCGGCCATCACCCGCGCCGTTGAGCTCGGAAAAAGTCAGCGCATCATAATAGCCCTCGATCCGCAGCAAATTTTGCAGCAGTTCGGCATCGTCCGTGGCACGCCGGGCGATCTGCGCGCCGAACGCCGGATCGCCGTCGTTGGCGCGCAAGGTGGACAGCGCATCAAACCGCGTGCCGAGCCGCGCGCTGGCCGCAGAAGGAATGCCGTCGAGCGCAACGCTGTAACGAAACGGCCCCTCACCCAGGATCGGCGCCGCGGCTGATGCCAGCGCCGCCGCAGCCTGCGCCTGTCTGCCGGCGTCTGTGGCGGCCAGCACCTGAGCCTCGGCGGAATCGTCATCGGCTACCAGCGCCATGTCGGCGGCACTCAGCGGTGCGTCATTCGGATCGGAAACAAACGGTTCGACCGCTGCTGCCTGAACCGGCGGCATGGCTGGATTGGCCAGATTGGGATCAGCGCCGCTATTGTCCGCGCGATCGGCTGGAACGGGCGCTTCCAGAACGGGCCAGTCTACACCCAAATCGGGCAGCGGTGCGAGTTCGCTGTCCGGATCAAGCGGGGCGTTCAGGAAATCCGCATCCTGCTGGGCCTGATCGTTACGCTGGGCCTGATCGTTTCGCTCATTTACGCTCCGCTCCGTCTGCGCCCGCACGGCCGCCGGGCAGGCGAGCAGCGCTGCGGCCAGGGGCACGATGACGGCGCGGCAGCGGACCAACAATGAAACTCCCAACACGGTCCCTTGGTGAACCAAGGGCGGGCATAGGAAATTCGGGCGGAAGCGGCAACAACGGCCTGAAGGCCCGTGCGCTGTGGGCTGTGGCTAGAACGCGTTCTCGAGTCGTGCGTGCATGGAGCGGACAGGTTCGTCCTCGCGGAAATGCTGTGCCAGGCGTGCGGCCAGGCGGTGGACGCGGTAATAAAGCTCCTCGCTGCCCCGGGCCAGATCGCGCGCGGCAGGCGGCAGCATGGCCACAAGCTCATCGTCGCTCGCCACGGCATAGCCGAGCGCGCGGCTTTCGGCGTACAGCTCATGCTCACCAAGCTCGCCCGCCAGATAGGCCTTGCGGTTCAGCAACCAGGCAATGACCTGCATCAGCCGCGTGGTGACCTTCAGCGATTCGCAGGCAAAGGCCATCGTATCGCGCGCAGTGGCGGCGGGATCGGCCAGCGCG
>JBBSUT010000104.1:0-8680 GCA_038234155.1 Sphingomonadales bacterium
AACGCCACCTTTGCCTTAAATGCCGGGCTGTGGTTCCGGCGTGGTCGTCTGCTCATATACGCTCCTGTCATGCGGCCAATCTCGCCGCCGTTAGACAGAAAATCCACTTATCCCGCTGTGCAGTTTTGCGGAGCCACTTCTGTTGAAGCATTATACTGCATGTAATCGTTAGCGGTGACAGATTTTCCCATCGTCCTGAAAAGCAGAGAAACGCTCGACGTTCCGCTATACAGATCTAACACACTCTCAAACTCATACCCCTCACACACGCGATATATAAAAGGCAGGAGCTTACGCTTTGAGCCTTGATAGCGCGTTGAAGGAAAGCGAGAAAACAAATCTTCGACGCAAGAAGATTGTTCATTTTTGAAGGCGAAGGTCTGTTGGAGCATAGCTAAACGCTATTCGGATAGTGACTATCAGTCAACCCTTCCGTTACGTTAAAACGTCCACAATGGAGTATATTGGATGGCAGATCGGACGTGGGCCATGCTGGGAAGCCGATGCATGGAATGGATTGCGCGATGTTGCGACCAAGCCCCTTCTGAAATTCGGGATCGTCCTCCAGCGCGATACCGACCTCATCCTTGATGATCGCCGCCTTGCCCGCCATCATCTCGGCCAGTTTCTGCGCCGATCGGATGCTGATCGGCTTTTGCTCGGCGAACAGTTTGAGCTGCCGCTCCAGCTCGTCGAACTTATCGGGGAGCGGCTGCAAGCCGCCCAGCTCGCCCATGAAATCGGCGATCGAGGTGAGGTGGACCACCTCCTTCTCGCGGATGAACTGAAAGTCCACGCCGTTGGTGTAGATCAAATTGGGATAGGCATTTTCATAACGTTTGCGCTGCTCGACCGAATAGCCCTTCAGCTTGATGACATCCTTGTCGATGTCCTTGGCCTCGGCCCAGCCGAACGCCACGCCGTTTCGCTGAAACAGGAAATCGGGCATGCCGCCCTCGGAACGCTTGGGCTCGTTGACGACCTCGATATCGGGATCGATCGACTGGAACAGCCCCTGCAGTGCGGCGCGGTAACTATGCTCGGTCGCATGACCGGTGCCGTAGGTTGCACGGACCTGATCGAGATAATGCTGGATGTTCAACTGTTGCGTCCTCCCCGCCACCGTCATGGCGTGGGGGCGGGTTGGGTGCAAGCTTAGGGCCGAGGGCGGACAGCAAAAACCCGGCCGAAGCGTGGGCTTCGACCGGGTTTTGCGTAATCTGTCGCTTTCGCTCGTAGTTCAGGCCGCGTTTTTCTTGCGGCCGGCTTTCTTGCGCTCGTTGGGATCGAGCAGGCCCTTGCGCAGGCGGATCGATTGCGGGGTGACCTCGACCATCTCGTCGTCGTCGATATAGGCGATGGCCTGTTCCAGCGTCATGCGCGTGGGCGGGGTGAGCCGGATGGCATCGTCCTTGCCGGTCGAGCGGAAGTTGGTGAGCTGCTTGGATTTCAGCGGGTTCACCTCCAGATCGTCGGGCTTGGCATTCTCGCCGATCACCATGCCCTCATAGACCTTCTCCTGCGGGGAGACGAACAGCAGGCCGCGCTCCTCGAGCATGTTGAGCGCATAGCCCACAGCCTCGCCGGTGCTGTTCGAAATCAGCACGCCGTTCTGGCGGCCCGAGATCGCGCCCTTATACGGCCCGTATTTCTCGAACAGGCGGTTCATGATGCCGGTGCCGCGCGTGTCCGACAGGAACTCGCCATGATAGCCGATCAGGCCGCGCGAGGGGGCGGAGAATGTGATGCGGGTCTTGCCGGCGCCGGAGGGGCGCATCTCGGTCAGGTCCGCCTTGCGGCGCTGCATTTTCTCCACGACGGTGCCCGAATGCTCGTCGTCGACGTCGATAACGACGGTTTCATACGGCTCCTCGCGGCCGCCCGACTCCGATTCTGCGCCGGTACGGAACAGCACGCGCGGACGGCTGATGCCCAGCTCAAAGCCCTCGCGGCGCATGGTCTCGATCACCACGCCCAGCTGCAATTCGCCGCGGCCTGCCACCTCGAAACTGTCTTTGTCGGCGCTTTCGGTGACGCGGATGGCGACATTGGTCTCCTGCTCGCGCATCAGCCGGTCGCGGATCATGCGGCTGGTCACCTTGTCACCCTCGCGGCCGGCGAACGGGCTGTCGTTGACGGCAAAACGCATCGCCAGCGTTGGCGGATCGATGGCCTGCGCGGCAATCGGGTCGGTCACGTCGGGCTGGCAGATGGTGTTGGCCACGGTGGCGTCGGTCAGGCCGGCAATCGCGATGATCTCACCCGCCACGGCCTCGTCCACGGGGACGCGCTCGAGCCCGCGGAAGCTCATCAACTTGGTCGCGCGGCCGGCCTCGACCAGATTGCCGTCGCGGTCGATCGCCTTGATCGGATCGTTGACGCGGATCGTGCCGGACTGGACGCGGCCGGTGAGCACGCGGCCCATGAAATTGTCCCGGTCGAGCAGGGTGGCGAGGAACTTGAACGGGCCGCTCTCGTCCAGGCCGGGCGCGGGCACATGCGCCACGATCTTCTCGAACAGCGGGGTGAGATCGCCGTCCCGCACATCGGTGGTCTCGCCGGCATAGCCGTTGCGGCCGCTGGCGTAGAGCACGGGGAAATCGAGCTGGTCGTCGTTTGCATCCAGATTGACGAACATATCGAACACCTCGTCCAGCACCTCCACCGGGCGGCCATCGGGGCGGTCGATCTTGTTGACGACGACGATGGGCCTGAGACCCAGCGCCAGCGCCTTGCCGGTCACGAACTTGGTCTGCGGCATCGGGCCCTCGGCGGCGTCGACCAGCAGGATCACGCCGTCGACCATCGACAGGATGCGCTCCACCTCGGCACCGAAATCGGCGTGGCCCGGCGTGTCGACGATGTTGATGCGCGTGTGCTGACCGTCATGCTCCCACTCGACGCTGGTGCATTTGGCGAGGATGGTGATCCCGCGCTCCTTCTCGAGATCGGACGAATCCATCGCGCGTTCCTCCACGCGCTGGTTGTCGCGGAACGTGCCGGACTGGCGGAAAAGCTGATCGACGAGGGTGGTCTTGCCGTGATCGACGTGCGCGATGATCGCAATGTTGCGAAGGGACATGGGTGTTCTGCCTGCAGGAAAAGGGGACCGGCGCCGTCCGCCCGTCATATACGCGCGGTCCTATAACGAACATGGTGCGTCGCAGCAAGCGCCGTGGATTGCGCTTGCAACCCTCGGCCATCCTGGCAATGGCCGGGCGCCATGATCCTGCGCGCCTTTACCGACAAATTCGTGCTGCTGCTGATGGCGACGGTGCTGCTGGCAAGCGTGTTGCCCGTAAGCGGTGCATCGGCGAAAATTGCCAGCGATATCAGCTCGGCGGCGATCTTTTTGCTGTTCTTCCTGCACGGGCTGCGGCTCCCGCGGGAGGAGCTTGCGCGCGCCTTGAAAAATTGGCGGCTGCAGGCCGCGCTGTTCGCGTTCGTGTTCGGGGCGATGACGGCGGCCGGGTTCGGGCTGTCGCAGCTGACGCAGCGCGTCCTGCCCACCGATCTGGCGCTGGGCCTGCTGTTCTTGGGCACGCTTCCGTCCACCGTGCAGTCGGCCACCGCCTATGCCAGCCTGGCGGGAGGCAATGTGGCGGCGTCCGTGGTGGCGGCAGCGCTGCTCAATCTGACCGGCGTGGTGCTGACGCCGCTGCTGTTCGCCGGTCTGGCGAGCACGGCGGGCGTGAGCGTGACCGGCGTTGCGGTGGTGCGGATCATGACGATATTGCTGCTGCCGTTCGCGCTGGGGCAACTGCTGCAGACCTGGCTGCGTCCGCTGGTGGCCGAGCGCAAGGTGCTGGTGACCTGGATGGACCGCAGCGCTATCGCCATCGCGGTCTATGTCGCCTTTTCGGGCGCGGTGGTGGACGGCGCGCTGGGCCGGGTGAGCACCGCTGAGTTCGCGGTCCTGGGCGGCGCGATCGCGGTATTTCTGGCGTTCGGCTTTGGCGGAGCATGGCTGGCGGGCGGGGCGCTGCGGCTGGACGGGCGGGACCGGCGCACGATGCTGTTCTCCGGCGCGCAGAAGAGCATCGCCATCGGCGCGCCGCTGGCCGCCATCCTGTTCGCGCCGGACCGCGCGGGGATCATCCTGCTGCCGGTGCTGATCTATCATCTGGCGCAGCTCGTGCTGAGCGCGCCGCTGGCGGCAAGGCTGGGAGAGAGCGCCTGATCCTCCCCATTCATGGGGAGGTGGCAGCGCGAAGCGCTGACGGAGGGGGCTCTCTGCCGAGAGCAAAGCTCCATGAGGCGAACCCCCTCCACCATTCGCCGCGCGAACGGTCCCCCTCCCCACATTGTGGGGAGGGTTTGACTGTTCTGCCAATGCAATACAGTGTAAGACGAACAGGCTTGATGACGGGCGCGGGCGCGTCCATCTTCGCTTTGAGGAGACCGATATTCATGGACCAGCCGACCCAGACCGCACCCCCGACTGCCGGCGCCAGCAAGCTGGAACTGACCGCGCCCGATCCGGTGCCCGCCGTGACGCCGGACCGCGCCTCCGGCCTGGTGCCGGTGAGCGAGGAGAAAAAATCCAAGCTGGACGCCAAGGTGGATCAGTTTCTGGCCGAACTGGTGGCGCAGGACGTGAACTCGCCCGAGTTTGGCAAGCGGGTCGATCAGATTACGAACATGGGCCGCAAGGAACTGATGGCGGCGGCGGGCCAGTCCAACCGTTTTCTCGACCGGCCGGTGCGCGCCATGGACGATAGCTCCGGCGTGGGCGCCGACCTTGCCGAGCTGCGCCGCACGGTGGAGGATCTGGACCCATCCAAGCGCGGCAAGCTGCTGCAAAAGAAGAAGCTGTTCGGGGTGATCCCGTTCGGCAACAAGCTGCGCGACTATTTCGACGGTTACAAAAGCGCGCAGGGGCATATCTCGTCGATCCTGGACCGGCTGACCAACGGCAAGGACGAGCTGTTGATGGACAATGCCGCCATCGATGTGGAGCGCGTCAAACTGTGGGAGGCGATGGGCAATCTGGAACAGATGATCCACATCTCCAAGACGATGGACAGCCGCATCGAGGAAAAGGCTGATGAGCTGGACCACAGCGATCCGGCCAAGGCCAAGGCGATCCGCGAGACCGCGCTGTTCTACGTCCGCCAGCGCACGCAGGATCTGCTGACGCAGATGGCGGTCACCGTGCAGGGCTATCTGGCGCTCGATCTGGTCAAGAAGAACAATGTCGAGCTGGTCAAGGGCGTGGACCGGGCGAGCACCACCACAGTTGGCGCGCTGCGCACCGCCGTCACCGTGGCGCAGGCGATGACCAACCAGCGGCTGGTGCTCGATCAGATCACCGCGCTCAACACCACCACCGCCAACATCATCGAAGGCACCGGCCGGATGATGCGCGAGAACACCGCACTGATCCATGAGCAGGCGGCCGGCAGCACCATTCCGCTGGAAACGCTGAGCAAGGCGTTCCAGGATATTTACGACACCATGGACACCATCGACCAGTTCAAGCTGCAGGCGCTGGGATCGATGAAACAGACGGTCAATGCGCTGGAAGGCGAGGTGGAGAAATCCAGGGGCTATATCGCCCGCGCCGAGGGGCAGACAGCCGCGCTGAAGGATGTGCGCGGCGCCGAGCCCGAACTGCTGAGCGCATTGGGGGCCGAGTGATGGCGCACGCTTTTTCCATCCGCATCGCTGCAGCAGGGTTGTCCATCCGCGTCGCCGCGGCGGGGTTGTAACAGGCCATGGTCACCGCTTCCGATCATGATGCCGTGATGCGCAGCGCGGGCGCCGTGATCCCGAACCAGCGCGCCCGGCGCACCGGGTCAATCGGCGAACGGTCCAAAGCGCTCAAGCGCAGGAAGGCGGTGCAGAAGCTGGCGGTCGGCGCTGGCGGCGCGGCGGCGGTGGTGATCGCCGCGATCGTGGCCGGCATGATCCTCAATGGCATCGGATTTGTCGGCGTGATGATCGCGTTCGGCCTCATTCTGCTGGCGTTCGTTTTCGCGGCCCTGCTGCCCGGCCTGCCCGAGCCGACGCCGGAGACGATCAGACAAGCGGACCTCAAGACGCTGGCCGGCAAGACCGAGATCTGGCTGGAACGCCAGCGCCCGGCCCTGCCCGCGCCCGCCGTCACCCTGATCGACGGCATCGGCATCCGGCTCGATCAGCTCTCGCCGCAGCTCGCGATGCTGGGCGAGAACGATCCGGCGGCGAGCGAGGTGCGCAAGCTGGTCGGTGAATATCTGCCCGAGATGATCAACGGCTACCGCGCGATTCCCGAGCCGTTGCGGCGCAAGGACAATGGCGGATCGACGCCAGAAGAACAGCTGATCGGCGGGCTCAAGACCATTGACCGCGAGATCGAGACGATGACCGGTCAGATCGCGCGCGGCGAGCTCGACAAGCTGGCGACGCGCGGACGATTTCTCGAGCTGAAATATGACGAAGGCGCGGCCGATCGGGATTGACCGGCGCGCGCCTGCTGGCGTTCCTGTCCGGGCCAATCCGGGCCAATCCGGGCCAGTCCGAGCTTGTGATGCCCGGGCGGTTCCTATGGGCGGTTCGCATGAGGCCGCGGCGCATGGTGCCGGGCCGCATGAAGGAAGCCGAGTGCGTATTTGCCGCGCGCGGCCCCGGATGCGTCAGCGCCCGCTGGCAACATTCGTCGGTGTGCGCCCGTCCAGACGATCGAGCGCGTAGATCGCCGCCTGGCGGCTGTCGACCACGCGGCCGTCCGCCAGGATCAGATCGAAATGCTCCTGCGCAGAAACGGCAAGCCGCAAAGTGGCGCGCGCCTCCTCGAACCGGCCCACACGCGCATAGGCATTACCCAGGTTGATGAGGCGGGCGGGATCGTTGGGCAATTGCGCGGCGGCACGCTCCAGCTCGGCGATCGCGCGGTCGTTTTCGCCCGCGCGCATGGCGGCAAAGCCCAACTGCCCCTCTTTATAATTGATTTCCTGCGCCGGCACTGGCTCAATCTGCACGGTAGCAGTCTGCGCGGAAGCTGCCTGATCTGGCACGGTCTGCATGGCGGCAGCCGGCGTCGCCTGAGCAGCGACCAGCAGAAACATCGATAGTAACATGACACTCTCCTATCATTTTTATGACAGAAGAATGACAGTACGGGACATTTAATGCAACCAGTTTGTCACATCATTGTAATTTTAAGCCGCTGTGATGGAACGCTCGGTTCGAAGCGCGATTCAACGCGCGCCTGGCAGCGCACGGCGATTGCCGCTGCTCATGCATCGGCCGCCGGAGATTTGCTCCAAAGGTTCAAAATAGTGGCGCGATATGCGGGTGCGCCCGGCCCGGTCGCTGCGTCAGTTGGCGGCGATGCGCCGCTCTTCGGCCTCGGCCTCACGCGTCTTGCGTTCGACGGCGGTGCGCTCGGCACGATCAGCCATGGCGCGCCATGCCTTTTCGCTGCGCAGCGCCCGGCTGCGCACATTGTCCAGGCTGGTGGAGGCGGCCAAGGCCGCATCAGCCTCGGCCCGCTCGAGGAAAAACTTCGCTTCTTTTTGCATTGCTTCGCTCTCGAACGGGCCTCGGTTAATCGGTCAGTCTGTAATCCCCTGAGGAATTAGGCCGACTGAAGGTTCACGGCGGACTTTTTGCCGTTGCGACCCTGTTCGATTTCATAAGACACGCGCTGCTCTTTCTGCAGCGTATCCATGCCAGCAGCCTGAACGGCGCTGATGTGGACGAAACTGTCTTCGCCGCCGTCTTCGGGCTGGATGAAACCATAGCCCTTGTCCGAGTTGAAGAACTTTACGGTGCCGATTGGCATAAGCGTTTCCTTTCTTACAGAAACATAGTGTGGCCGACGCCGCAGATGTTGCGGGCGCCTCATTCGCCGGAAGTCGATTCTGGAAGGAAAGCAGTGTAGCGGCAGATGCTTGCGCAAAAACCAAGACGCCAAGTTCCGTCGGTGGGCGACGATAGCGAGGCGTATATAGCATGTCAGGCGGCGCTTGGGAAGTGGGCCGGCCTATGCCAGAAGGGACGGCAACGATAACCGAATATTGGGGGGGACTGACATGAACCGGATTTCAGGATTATTGAGCGCAGCCATGCTGCTGACGCTGGGCGGATGCGAGCAGGATGCGGGCACCGCCGAGCAAACCGCCACCGCGCCGGCGGGCCAGTATATGGCGGCGCTGCGCGCGCGCTGCGGCAAGGCCTATCGCGGCAAGGTGACCGGCGGACAGAACGCCGCGCTGGCCGACAAGGAATTGCAACTGGCGATCGCGCCCTGCCCGGCCGACGGCCCCGTCACGCTGGCGCTGCACGCCAATGTCGGGCCGCTGCAGGTGCGCCGCGAGGAGGAGATCTGGGACCGCTCGCGCAGCGTCACGCTGCGCTTGGATGGCGGCGCGCTGACCGCGACATTGGGCGACCGCACGGAGGCCGGCGCGGCGGGACCGGCGGACGGCGTGGCCGGGCCGGGCAGCGGCACCGCCAATCGGCAGAGTTTCGCGCTGAAAGGGACGGATCAGACGTCGGCCACCGGGCCGCTGGTCATCGCGCTGACCGATCAGGATATCATGATCGACTATCCCGGCGGCGCGGCGGACGAGGGCTTCAGCGCCGCGTTCAACGCGACCGACCGGGTGGCCATGCCGCCGCCAGCCTGGGGCCAACCGGCCGGCTGAGCCTTGCCTACCCGGCGGATATGGGTGTGTTTTGGCAGGTCGTGCCT
>JBBSUT010000105.1:0-8443 GCA_038234155.1 Sphingomonadales bacterium
GGATGATCCCCCAATGATCATGCTGCCCGGCGGCGGGCAGTCGCGTGCGATCTGGGACGAGGCCGGGCGCGCTTTGGCGGCAGCCGGGCGCTATGTCGTCACGCTGGATCTTCGCGGACATGGGCAGAGCGCTCGGGCGGACGATCGGCGGTACGATCTCGATGCGCATGTCCGTGACTTGTCTGCCATCCTGGCGCAATTTTCGTCGCGCCCCGTCATCGTCGGCGCGGGGCTGGGCGGTTGGATTGCCCTGGCCACGTTGGGCGAAGGCGAGCCCGACCTGGCAACCGCGCTGGTTCTGGTGGATGCGATGCCGCAGGCGCCGTTCGATGGGCCGGACGTTCAGTTTTCGGCGGAAGACGATTCTGCCGCCCTGCAGCGTCGGCTCACCGCCGCGGCGGCACGCATCAAACAGCCTATATTGTTGGTAGACGGATCGGGCGTATCGCCTGCGACACAGGATATTATGGCTGCCGCGGCGCAAGTGATGACCGATGTGGAACAGGCGACGGGCCGAACGGTGCCCGATCAGGGCGCGTCCGAACGCAGCGAACAGTTCAACGCCTCGCTGCTGGAGTTCCTGGAACGCCGCGTGCCGCGCGAGCCGCCAGAATATCTTCAGGGTTCCGACAGCCGCACCCTGCGCGATGCGCTTGGCTGCTTCGCCACGGGGGTTACCGTCGTTACCACGATGGACCGCGAGGACCAGCCCGTCGGTCTGACCGCCAACAGCTTTACCTCGGTATCGCTCGAACCCGAATTGCTGCTGGTCTGTCTGGCCAAATCGGCGGGCAGCCTGGCGGCGTTTCAAGCGGCCGAGCAGTTCGCCGTCAACGTGCTCCACATCGGACAGCAGCCGGTGTCCAACCGGTTCGCGCGCAGCGGTGCCGACAAGTTTGCCGATACCGATTTCGAACGCTGGGAGGGCGGCGTGCCGATCCTGAAGAATTCGCTTGCGAGCTTCGAGTGCGATCGGTTTGCGTTCCACGACGGGGGCGATCACGAAATACTGATCGGCCGCGTGCGCCGGGTGCGTTACGAGCCACAGCGCGATCCGCTGCTGTATTTTCGTGGCAAATACCGGCGGTTGCATTTCGCCTGATCCGCGGTCGATGTCGCCGGTGTTTTTGCACCAATGCTGCGCAACAATCGCGGGACCATGGCGGGATTGGAGCGCCTGTTCCTTATTTGAGCGCAGCGCAACGCGATGGGCAAGACTTGTGATCCCCGCTAGAGGGCTGGAATGGATTTCAACGAACTGCTGACCCGCTATTTCGCCACCGATGATCTGACCGGCGCAGCGCCCAGCCTGATCGAGGCGGGCACCGACAGGATGCTGGTCGATTTCGGGCTAGAACGGGATCGGGCCAAGCGCTTCGCCCTGTGGTCGGTACTGTATCTGCTGGAGGCCGCGCCGGCGCTGGACATCGCGTTTCAGGACGCTGCGGACCAGGATGCGGCGCGCAATTTCATGGACCTGATGGCCGCCGGGCAGTGCGCTTGACCTCTCCGCAATTCTTGCCCGGCCGCTTCGATGCCACGCGCTTTCTGTCCGACTATTGGCAGCGCAAGCCGCTGCTGATCAGGAATCCGTGGGCGAACTGGCGCAATCCGCTCGCTCCCGACGAACTGGCTGGCATGGCTTGCGAGCCGCAGGTGGAATCTCGGCTGGTGGTGCAGGCTCAGGGCGGCTGGCAGCTTGAACCGGGGCCATTACCCGAGGAAAGGTTCGCGGCGCTCGGCGGCGATCCGTGGACGCTGCTCGTGCAGGCCGTTGACCATTATGTGCCAGACGTGGCCGATCTGATCCAGCCGTTCCGCTTCATCCCGGACTGGCGCATTGATGATGTGATGGTGAGCTATGCCGTGGACGGCGGAGGCGTTGGCCCGCATTTCGATCGGTACGACGTATTTCTGGTGCAGGGACTGGGCCAACGCCGCTGGCAGATTGGCGACCACTGCGATGAGCACAGCGGGCTGCTGCCGCATGACGACCTGCGGTTGCTTTCCGCGTTCGTGGCGCGCGAGGAATGGGTGCTGGAACCTGGCGACATTCTTTATGTGCCGCCGCACATCGCGCACCAAGGCGTGGCGATCGGCGACGATTGCATGACCTATTCGATCGGGTTTCGTGCGCCATCGGTGGATGAGCTGATCGCGGGCTGGAGCGACCATCTGCTGGAACAGGGGGATGAAGACCGGCGCTACACCGATCCCGCCTTGCCGCGTCAGGACAATCCCGGGCAGATCACGCCGTTGGCGCTGGCCCGGCTTCAAGCGCTGGTGACCGAGCGACTGGACGACGGGGCGGCTTTTGCCCGCTGGTTCGGGCGGCATAGCACCGAGCCTAAATCGCCGATCGACTGGCGCCCGGAAGACGCCGCTGTGCCGTCGGATGTCGCGCGCATGCTGGGCGCGGGCGGCACGCTGATCCGCAATCCGGCCAGCCGCTTCGCCTTTGTGGATCAAGAACCGGGGGCGACGCTCTTTGTGGACGGGGAGGCCTATGATTGCGTCGCCGATGTTGCCGCGTTCGCCCGCCTGCTATGCGCCCAGCCCAGTGTTGCGGCAGATGCCGTGCCGGGCAAGTCGGAAGCCGTGCTCGGGCTGGTGACCGCGTTGATCGATAGCGGCGCGCTCGCGTTCGAGGCCCAGGACTGATCGGCCGCGGCGCAAAGGTCTATCGTAGCGCCGGCAGCGAAATTTCCGTGAACGCGCCCGGGGCGATCCCATCTACCGACCAGTCGCCCACCGATTGGCGAACGAGGCGCAAGGCCGGGAACCCCACCGCCGCTGTCATGCGCCGTACCTGCCGGTTCTTGCCCTCATGGATGGTCAACGCGATCCAGCAGTCAGCGATGCTCTTGCGCACCCGGATCGGGGGATCGCGCGGCCAGATGTCGGGCGGATCGACGCGCTGCGCCAGGGCCGGCCGCGTTACGCCGTCGTTCAACCTTACGCCTTCGCGCAGCCGTTCTAGGCTGGCATCGTCCGGCTCTCCTTCCACCTGAACCAGATAGGTCTTGGGCAGCTTGAACCTGGGATCGGCGATGCGCGCCTGCCATCGGCCATCGTCACATAGGAGCAGCAGTCCTTCGCTGTCCCGGTCAAGCCGGCCAGCCGGATAGACGCCTGGGACGGGGATGAAATCAGACAGCGTCCGGCGGCGCGTCTCGCTGCCCCGGTCGGTGAACTGGGACAAGACGTCATAGGGTTTGTTGAACAGGATCAGCCGGGCCATGGGTCTGTTCTAGCCAGGACAGGGCGGGAAGGTAACCGGCTTGGCGGCGTGATTACGCTACCTGCTCCACCGATACCGTTTGCGCGTTCATCTGGGCGAAGCCGTAGGCGGTGAGGAAGGCCACGTCGGCGGCGTCTCGTCCCACGCCGATCTTGGCCATGCCGCCCTCTCGTGCCATGCCGGTTGCGTCCACCAGATGCCATTCGCCGCCCAGAAACACCTCGGCCACCGCATGGAAATCCTGCGGCTGCACGCCCAGAGCATACACCGCCGCGATCCGCGCGGGAATGGCTGCGGCGCGCGCCAGCGTCACCATGACATGGGCATAGTCCCGGCACACGCCCTGCCGTTTCACGAACGTCTCGAGCGCAGTGGTATCGCCGGTGCTCGATCCAGGAACATAGGAAAACCGTTTGCCGATCCATTCCAACATCGCCGCGATCTTGGCCCCGCCCTCAACATGGCCGAAATCCGCCTCGACGAAGGTCTGGAACTGGTCCGACGGGCAGAAGCGCGATGGCCATAAATATTCGATCACCTCACCCGGCAACAGGTGCGGCGGGACGGCGGGGAGGGTGGACACATCGGCTTCGATCCGGTCGATCCTCACGGTTGCGTAATAATCGACCGCAATGCGGCCGTTTGCGCGCAGCCAGATACGTTCGCCGATGCCATTGTGCGCCGCCACGCGGGCGAAATGCGCGACCGGCGGCAGCAGAATGCGCGCCGCCTCAATCCGCTGCTCGGGAATGATCGCCGCCTCGATATGCAGCAGGATGTCGGTCGGCTGTTCGAATTGATAATCGAGATGGGCGTGGATCTGTATTTTCATGACTGGCGCAACGTCTCGTGTTTGATTTCGGGTGCGGAGCGATGGCGGCGCTTATGGAATGATATTCCGGCGGCTTGCGCTGGTATGATCGCGCCAGATGGGGCAAGCGCAAGGCTGGGCGCATGCCAAGGCGTTCGCGGCGACTATTGGAGAGCTATCGCGGTGACTGCAAGCCTGCGTTTGATAAGTATCGCATCGGCATGTCTGCTGTGGGCCTCCGTGCCCGCATTGCCGGTCCATGCGCAGCTGCTGCCGGCAACTTCCGCGCCGGATCAAACGCCGGCGGCTGCGTCTTCTCCCGAAGCCGCCATATCCGCGGCCGCCGACGCGCAGACCGATAGCCAGATCGGCGATCGCCTGCGCGCGATCTACCGCGAACTGGACCGGCTTGCCCCGGTCCAGGTGGCGGTGGATGCCGGCGTGGTGACCTTGAACGGCACGGTTCCGCAGGCCGAGGACGTGGACCGGGCGGACCGCATCGCGCAGCGCGTGGTCGGCGTGGTGGCAGTGCAAAATCGCCTGAGCGCCGAGAGCGGGGTAACCGAACAGATCGCGCCCGTGAAGGAGCGGCTGATCACGCGCGCGAAGCAGTTCGTTCAGCTGTTGCCGCTGCTGTTGATCGCGCTGATAATCATCGCCCTGTTCTGGCTGGCTGGCAGTTTCCTGGCGGGCCGCAAGGCCCTGTGGCGGCGGCTGTCGCCTAACAGCTTCCTGGCCGAACTGATGGCGACGAGCGCGCGGCTTGTGATCATTGTTGCCGGCCTGGTGATTGCGCTCGATCTGTTGGGGGCGAGCACGCTGCTCGGCGCCATTCTGGGTTCGGCCGGCGTCGTTGGCCTGGCCGTCGGCTTCGCGGTGAAGGATACCGTGGACAATTATGTCAGCTCGCTGATGCTATCGATCCGGCAGCCGTTTCGCGCCAACGATCATGTGGTGATCGGAGACCGCGAGGGCCGGGTGATCCGGCTGACCAGCCGCGCCACCATATTGATGACGCTCGACGGCAACCATCTGCGCATTCCCAACAGCACCGTCTTCATGGCGGAGATCCTGAATTACACCCGCAACCCGGAACGCCGGTTCGATTTCGTGCTGGGCGTGGACGCCGATGACGATCCGGGCAAGGCCATGGCCGTCGGCGTCGCCCGTCTGCGTGCGCTGCGCTTCGTGCTGGACGAACCGTCGCCTGGCGCGCGACTGGAGGAAATTGGCGATAGCAATATCATGCTTCGTTTCCTGGGTTGGATCGATCAGGAACATAGCGACTGGTTCAAGGCCCGCAGCGCAGCCATCCGGGCGGTTATGATGGAGCTGGAGGCCAAGGGCTTCGGCTTGCCCGAACCGATATATCGGCTGCGCTTCGACAGCGGCAGCCCGCTCGAGATCGCGCGCGGACGCAAGGGCGATGCGCCGCCGCCGCCGCCGCCGTCTGCGGCTCCCGCCGCCGTGGCGGCCGAGCATGGTGACGGTGATCTGGAAGACGTGGGAGCGGACGATGATATCGGCGACAAGGTTGCGGCCGAGCGCGCCCGCGGTGACGATGAAGACATGCTCGATCGCCAGCGGCCGATCGAGTGACCGGAAGCGCGGATCGCACGCCCGTCATCGTCGGTGTGGGCCAGATCGCGGAGTGGACCGATCGTCCCGGATACCGGGCGCTATCGCCGATGGATCTGGCCGGTGAGGCGCTGGCGCGGGCGATAGCCGATGCCGGGGCGACCGCCGATCTGGCTGCGGCGATCGATTGCGTGGCCGCTATCCGGCAGTTTGAAATTTCGAGTCCGGTAGCCACGGCACCTTTCGGCACGTCGAACAATCCGCCGCGCTCCATTGCCAGCCGTGTGCGCGCCGATCCGGCGCGGGCGATCCTTGAGGTTGTCGGTGGGCAGGGGCCGCAAAAACTGGTTGGCGAACTGGCGACCGATATTGCCGAGGGCCGCAGCGATCTGGCCGCAATCGCAGGGTCGGAGGCGATTTCGACCATGTTGGCGCTGCTTGCCAAGGGGCAGACGCCAGACTGGTCCGAACAGATGGACGGAACGATGGAGGATCGCGGCTATGGAATGAAGGGCCTCATCGATCGTCCGCTCATCCAGCATGGCCTGGGCACGCCAATTGCCGGTTATGCGCTGCTGGAGAATGCCCGGCGCGCGCAGCATGGCATGACGCCGGATGGATACCGCGCCGCCATGGGCCGCCTGCTCGCCCCTTTTAGCGTGGTGGCGGCCAATAACGGGTATGCCGCCGCGCCCAGTGTCCGCACGGCCGATGAACTGGCCGCCGTTACGCCGCGCAACCGTATCGTGGCCGAACCCTATCCGCGCATGACCGTGGCGCGCGATCAGGTGAACCAGGGCGCCGCAATCCTGATTGCTTCAGCGGGCAAGGCGCGCGCGCTCGGCGTGCCCGAGGAGCACTGGGTGCATATCCATGCGGTCACCGACGCGAAGGAAGCGTCGGTATTGCAGCGTACCGATCTGGCGCGAAGCCCGGCAGCTGTTCGCTCCGTACAGGCCGCGCTCGATATGGCGGACGTGGCCATGGACGGCGTGCGTCACATTGATCTTTACAGCTGCTTCGCCATCGCCGTGTTCAATATTCTCGATACCTTCGGTCTTTCCGCCGAAGATCCGCGCGGTTTCACGCTGACCGGCGGGCTGCCGTTCTTCGGCGGTGCGGGTAACAATTATTCGGCGCACGCCATCGCCGAGGCGGTGGGCCGCGTGCGCGCGGATCGCCTGTCGTTCGCGCTGGTCGGTGCCAACGGCGGCATCATGAGCAAATATGCCACCGGCCTCTATGCCGCCCGGCCCGCCGACTGGAGCGCCGCGCGCTGGTCCAGCTTGCCGGACGAGACGCCCCAGGTCGTTGTGGCGGACAGGGTCAGCGGCCCGGCGGTGATCGAAAGCTACACGATCGTGCCGGGCAAGCGGCAGGCGGTGGGCGCCGTGGTGGCGCGCGATCCCGCCGGCCGCCGGCTGATCGCCGCCGCCGCGCCGGACGATCACGTCGCGATGGCCACGCTGGCGCAGGGCGCGCCGTTCGGGCGCGCCATCGCGGTTGCGCCCGGTGCAGGGGGCGGCCACGTGTTCCGCTTCGATCCGCGATGACCTGACGCAGCTTTGCGCCGACGTACCGCGCGCCGATGTTCCAGCGCGCCGATCCGCTGGCGATCCGTCTATAGAAACGCCCGCAATTCCGCGATGAAGCGATCGAACCGGTCATGGTGCACCCAGTGACCCGCCTTGTCGTAGCTGGATACCTCGGCGTGCTGGAAATGGGCGATACGCCCATCGTTGGCCGGATTGGAGGCCCAGCTGTCCTGCCCATAGATCAGCAGGGTGGGGCAGGCGATGGCCGCCCACAACGCCTCGATCTCGTGATAGGGCATGTCGATCGTGGGCCAGACGTGGACGTAAGGATCAAATTTCCAGCTGTAGCTGCCGTCCTCGTTGCGCATCACTGCGTGTAGCGTGAGGTGGCGCGCTTGTTCGGCGGCCAAATAACTGTTGGCTTCCATCATACGGTGGAGCGCGGTGCCGAAATCGTCATAGCGTTTGGGCAGCCGTGCGGCGGCGGCGCGCTTGTCTTCGATCCACTGGCGCATGCGCCGATCGAACGGTTTGGCGAGGCGCTTTTCCTGCATATCGGGAGACGGACCGAGCCCTTCGATCGAGACGAGGCGGCGCACCTTGTCCGGGTACAGGCCCGTGTAACGCAGCGCGATATTGCCGCCGAGCGAATGCGCCACAAGGGTGACGGGGGCGAGTGCCAGCTGATGGATCAACTGCGCCAGATCATAGACATAGCCGGAAATGCCGTAATCGCCCTGCATATTCCATGTACTGTCCCCATGACCACGCAGATCGGGACAGATGATGTGCCAGTCGCCACGCAGCCGCTGCGCTGTCCAGTCCCAGCTGCGGGCATGATCCCGCCCGCCATGTAGCAGGATCAGCGGCGGCGCGTCAGGATTGCCCCAATCGACATAATGCAGCCGGCCGCGCTGCGACATGAAGCTTTGGGAGGTTGGGCCGATCAGTTCCATGGGGCAGGCTCTTTCTAGATAGAGACGGATGGCTAGCGCAAAGCGGGATAAAGCGCCATGAACATGCCGGACAGGCCCAGCATGGAACCGAGCGGAATGCGCTGCTGTTTGAGCGGCACGTGCCGGGCATCGATCAGCGCCAGCGCCAAACCCATGCTGCTGGCGAGCAGCAGCAAAAGCGGCAGCGCCTGCCAGCCCAGCCACAGGCCAAGCGCGCCGATCAGCTTGGGATCGCCGCCTCCCAGCCCCTCCACGCCGCGCAGCCGCCGGAACACCCAGCCGATCGCCGCCAGCACCGCCCATCCGGCCGCGCCGCCGATCA
>JBBSUT010000106.1:0-8408 GCA_038234155.1 Sphingomonadales bacterium
CGACCTCATCCTCAATCTGAAGCTGGTCGGTGAACTGCGCGGTGAAACTGCGGATGCGCCGTTCCTGCCAGCCGGGTGTCAGGCTGGCGGCCCATTCGGGATCGGTTGGTGCATTGTTTCGCCGTGATACAGAAGAGGGCGTGCGCTGGAACACGGACAGATGCCCTGCATCGCGCGCCAGCGGCGGCACGCACTGGATCGCCGTCGCGCCGGTGCCGATGATCGCCACGCGCTTGCCAGCCAGTCCCGTCATCGGCTCGGTCGCGCTGCCACCAGTGTAGTCATAATCCCAGCGGCTGGTGTGAAAGGCGTGGCCCTGGAAGCTCTCGACGCCGGGAATGGCGGGCAGCTTCGGTTTGTTCAGCGGGCCGGTGGTGAGCACCACGAAGCGCGCCACCATCCAGTCCCCGCGGTCGCTCTGCACGATCCAGCGCCTGGCTGCCTCATCCCAGTCCACCGTGCTGACCTGGGTCGAAAACAGCGCGAGCTGATATAGTCCGAAATGCCGGGCGATCCGCTGCGCATGCTCGCGGATTTCGGCGGCTTTGGAATAGCGTTCCGTGGGCATATAGCCGGTTTCTTCGAGCAGCGGAAAATAGACATAGGACTCCACGTCGCAGGCCGCGCCCGGATAGCGGTTCCAGTACTAGGTTCCGCCAATATCGCCGCCCGCCTCGACGATGCGGACCCTTTTTGACGCCCGCTTCGCGCATCCGGGCAGCCGTCATCAGACCACCAAAACCGCCTCCCACGACCAGCACGTCGACTTCGTCATCAACGGGCGCGCGCGCAGTAACCTCGCTATAGGGATCGGTCAGCATCTCGCCGAAATCCTTGCGCATATCGCGGTAGCTGCGCGGCGCGCGATCGGGCGAGCGGCGCTCACGTTCGATTCGATAGCGTTCGCGCAGCGCGCCGGTATCGATGGCTGGCTGCACGGCGGGCTGGTTGGCGGTCATCAGTTTCGGTTCCCGTTGGTTGAGCTCAAGCGGCGTCCGCAGGCCGCATCATTCCCACGCGAAGTTTTCTAATGCAAACTAGAATAAATCGGGCGCTTGTTAGCCTTTGCGCTTTTGGCTGGGCTGAGTAGGAAAGCGGAATGACCAGCAACCGCGCCGCCACCAAACAGGGCACCGATGAAAATCTGCTGCGTCAGGGCGGTGCAAGACCGCGCGCCAAAAGCGTCAAGTCCGCCCGCAAGCGCGAAAAGATCGTTCGCGCTGCCACCGAAATCATCAATCGGAAAAGCTATGCTCTGGCGACGATGACCGAAATCGCCGCGGCACTCGATCTGCAGGATGGCTCGCTCTATTATTATTATCCCAGCAAACAGGCGCTTGCCTATGCCTGCCACGTCGCCTCGCTCGCGCGCATCGAAGCCCTGCTTGTAGATGCTCAGAATCTGGACACGACAGGAGCCAAGAAGCTGCGTCACTACATCCGAACTATGATCGAGGACGCAGATTGCCACGGCACGCAGCTTTATGTCGGGGACTATTCCTATCTCGACGAGGATCAGCACAGGCGGGTCGTTGACTGGAGCAAGCGGCTCGAAAAGATGATCGCGCAATTTCTGGTCGACGGCGTGAAGGATGGATCCATCGTTCCGTGTGACACGCAGTTGGTGGCGCAGCTCCTTATCGGCATGCTGATCTGGCTGGCCAAATGGACCGCCACGATCGATAATATGACCGTCGACCGGCTGATGGACGCGATAGCGATCGCCAGCCTTAACGGCCTGGAAACAGGCCAGGCCAGCGTCGTGGTGCCGTGCAATGCCGGAAGTTAATGTCATCATTATTGTTGCTCGCCGAGCCGCCGCTCCGACAGGGCCCGCACGTTCGCTTCATGATCGTTTCGGCCAATCCGATAGGTGGAAATGACTGCAATCATGCAGAGCCAAAGCGCCAAAATAGTCGGCACATAATAGGCACCGAGCCGCCACAGTGTGTCCGGGGAAACCTCGCCTTGCCGGGCGTCGGCGGGAAAAGCGGACATGGTCAGCACAAAGGATGCGGCGAGCAGGCCCAGCCCCAGCACGCTTTTCTTCACGAATGTCACCGCGGCGAAAACCCGTCGGCGGGTTCCATAGCAAGAGATAGCTCAAGGCGACCGGCAGCGCGGCGCCGTACATGAACGGGTGACGGCGGCCCCAGCGCGACCGCAGATTGTCCGACCAGTAGCCGACGATCGGATCGCTAAAGGCGTCGAACAGCAAAGCGATGGTGACCGCCAGGCTGACCAGCCTGGAGTCGACGCCCATGACCTGGGAATAGAAGATCAACAGAAAATAATTGAAGCCGGTCTCGGTAATGCCGGTGGCAACAGAGCCAAAGCCATAAGCGGTTTTTATAGGCAGCGAAGGCGCGCTGGCATGGCCACGCGGCATGTCTGTCACAGCCTTTACAACGGTAGCATCTGGTTGACCGTATTGAGGCGCTGCTATCCTCTCCGCCGGACGATCAGGTTAATTCGCGAAAAAATGGCAGGCGGCGACATACCGCCGCCTGCCCAGGAGAGGCCGGAGAGGGCCATTTCAGAATTTATACCGGATCGTCCCACCATAGGTGCGCGGCGTGTTCGTGTAGCCAAAAACGCTGCCAGCCTGACCCACGCCATCGAAGATTGCCGTGAGATAGCGATTATTGGTGAGGTTCCGGGCGTAAGCAGAGAGCTCAAGACCGTTGGCGAGCTGCAGGCTCACGGACAGGTTGAACTCGTTCACTTCGCGCTTGAACTGCCGCCCAACCGCAATCGCCGCATCGAAATTTGGTGCGCCGCCAACCCTGGTGATGAAACCCGGTAATCCCTGGATTACCTGGGTCTGGCTTTCATATTGATAATCGCCGCGCAGCAGCAGCCTGGCGCTGCCAATGTCCTGTGTGAAGGTGGCACCGGCCGACATGGAAATCGGCGAGACTCCAGCAACCTGCTGTCCCGAAATATCCCCCACCGCCGAATTCACGAACGAGTCGAACTTGGCATCGAGATAGGTGACCGCCAGAAAGATTGTCAGCGGATCGACCGGCGTGACCGTGCCGTCAAACTCAAAGCCCCGGGTCGACTGGCTGCCGGCATTGCTGAGCACAAAGCCGGTCCCAGTGAAGACATTGCCCTGGAATCCTCTGATTGTCTGATCGAACAGCGCGAGGTTGTAGGTCACTCTTGGAAAACTGCCCTTGATTCCAATCTCGTAAACTTTCGAATTCTCCGGACCGGCAAATCGCGAACCTGTCGTCAGATTTGGGACCGCGATGCCCGCGTCGCGGATCGGCGAGGATGCCGGACCGGGCACGCTGGCCCGCGAGCCAGGAATGAAATCCGCCGCCGTCGGACGCGAATCGCGTGACAGATTGAACGAACTGGCCTTGAAGCCCGTCGCATAGGTCGCGTAAACATTGATGTGATCGTTGACTTCATAGGCCGCACGCAGCGTGTAGGACAGATTGTCGTCGTCGGTCCGGCCGTCCTCAATCGCGTTCGGGAAATTGAGAAATGGCGGCAGGAATTGGAGAGCCCGGAGCCCCAGCAAAGGGTTGACCGCCGGATTGCTGGCAAATTGCGGCGGAACGCCGATCGCGACGCCGAGCGCTACCAGATCGATCGCCGAGAACGGATCATCATTGATGACGTTCGAGGTCACGTCTTTTTGATCTCTGGTATAGTTGAACCCGCCGGTCAGCGTCAGACGGTCCGTCACGTCCAGATCCACGGTTCCGAAAATCGAATAGGACTCGTCCGAGAATGCGAAATTGTCGCTGATACCCTGCCCCGGCTGGCTGAACGTGGTGCCCACCGGCAATCCGAGAATATTCTCCACAAGACCAATCGCGCCGCCGCTCAAAATATTGAAATACGGCCGCGCGTCGGCGCCAAAGTCGAGATTATTCGAAAAATCGATATTCTCTTTGAAATAGAACCCGCCGAGCAGGAAATTGAGCGGCCCGTCAAAGTCCGACGCGATCCGCAGTTCCTGCGTGAAGGTGTCGATCGCGGTGCTGGCATCCTGCTGGATGAGGTCGCCAGCCGTAAAATCGCTGTCGTCGAACGTCGCGCTGCGAACTTCGCGGTAAGCGCTAATTGAAGTCAACGACAGTGCGCCGAACGCATAATCTATCTGTGCCGAGCCGCCATAATTTTCGATCTCGTTGGTGGGCAGCCGGTTCAGCAGGAGCCTATCATCGAACGGTGCTTCGGCGATAACCGCAGGCCCTCGAACAACCGCGCTGATGGCCGGAACGGTCGGTCCGGCCTGTACATTGAACGCAGCGCAGCATAGCTCGTCGATGTTGCTGTAATCACCGATCAGACGGACCGAAAAAGCATTGCCGGGAGCAAACAGCAACTGGCCGCGCACATTGTACCGGTCGCGATCGTTGATGTCGGTGCCCAGATTTTCGACACGCGCATAACCGTCGCGCTTGTTATAGGCGCCCGACAGGCTGAACGCGATGCTGTCGGTGAGCGGACCCGTAATGTCGGCTTTGGCGACATAGGTGTTGAAATTTCCGTAGGTGAACGAAGCCGAGCCACCGAAGTCGAACTGCGGTTTTTCGGTGATGATGCTGATGACACCGGCCGAGGCGTTTTTGCCAAACAGGGTTGACTGCGGGCCGCGCAGCACTTCGATCCTTTGGACGTTCGCAAGATCCGCGATTTGTGCCGCCGAACGCGAACGATAGACGCCGTCAATGAACACGCCAACCGATGGCTCAATGCCCGGATTGTTTGCGCCGTTGCCAAACCCGCGGATGGTGAACGTGGTGGCCGCGCTGTTCTGGTTTGTATTGACGCGCAGCGATGGCACCAGCGACTGAAGATCGTTCAAATCACGAATCTGGGCCTGCTCTATGGTTTGCTCGCCTACAACCGACACTGCGATCGGCGTTTCTGCAAGTGTCGTCTCACGCTTGGATGCTGTGACCACGATAACATTGCTGTCGCGCGCCGTGAAACCGTCGCCAGATGCATCACTATTTTCATCGGCAATTTGATTTTCGGTAATCTGGGCAGCTGCCACAGTCGAATATGTTAAAGCCCCCAGGCCGACAGCGCAAAGGAATGCGGTCTTCCCCATGATCAACTCTCCCAACATCCGGCATCTTTTGATGATGCCTGGCCATTGCGATGCCACAACCAACTTTCTAGCACAAGCTAGAAATCTAGCGAAAGTTTGGCATTTGCGGTCCAATGGCCCAGTCAGGGGCGCTGAGCGGACGCCGACGATGTTCGTTTTACCTGCCGGATCATCTTGATTGATCGCGTTACCGGCGCCGTTTCGAGTATACCGGGGTGACGACGGTCTCTGCCGCCAACAGCTGCCAGCGATTGAAGCGCTCTGCTGTCAGCTTACCCTGTGCGATCGCCGCCTGAACAGCGCATCCGGGTTCGCCGCCATGCGCGCAGTCTGAGAACCGACAACCCTCTGCCGCCAGGAGAAAGTCCTCGAAAATCTCCGATATGCCGGCATCTGCGCCGAGCAGTTGCAGTTCGCGCATGCCCGGCGTGTCGAGCAGCCAGCCGCCCAGCGTGAGCCGGTGCATGGCGCGCACGGTGGTGGTGTGGCGTCCCGTATCGTCGCTTGCGCGAATGGGCTGGGTGGCGATGCTGTCCGAACCGCGCAAGGTGTTGACGAGCGTCGATTTGCCGACGCCCGAGGAGCCCAGCAACGCCACGGTTTTGCCCTTGCCGCAATAGGCAGCAAGGCCAGCCGCACTGGCGGGATCGCGGCCATTGACGGTTTCCACCTCCAATCCGGGCTCGATCGCGCGTGCCAGGGCCGCGAATTTCTCCGGAGTTTCGGTCAGGTCGATCTTGGTGAGAACCACCACCGGGTGCACCCCCACCTCGTGCGCCAGCACCAGATACCGCTCCAGCCGCGCGAGACTGAAATCCTGATTGCAGGAGGCCACAATGAACAGCGTATCGACATTGGCGGCGATCATCTGTTCCTTGCGCGGATCGCCCGGGGAACGCCGTTTGAATAGGTTCATCCGCTGAAGCAAGCGTGTCGGCTGCAGCGTGGCGTTATCGATCAGCAGCCAGTCGCCGACCGTGGGATGATCGTCAGATGGCCCGGCGCCGGGGATATAAGGTGTGATCGAATGCTGTACGCCAGCCCCCGTCACCGCGATCTTTCCGCGATGTACGGCCATAACTCGGACGGGCTGGCATCGTAGCTCTTCCTCTGCCGAAACCTGATCGCTGAAAAAGCCATTCCAGCCGAGCGCTTCCAAAGTCTCGTCAGTCGATTTCATAGGGCGGGGGCAGCATCTTTCGTTCGAGGTTTGACAAACAGGCCTAGACCATCGGGCAACTGCAGGATCTCCGCTAATATGCTGCGCCGAAAGACCCTGCCGACGTTAAGCCAAGTTCTGGTACAATGGTAGCTCGTCCGTTTTCAGCGGCACAGATCCGGTGCCGCATCGGTCGCAAGTGGACGCGTTGCCGACCGGCAGATGTCCTAAGTTCTACGTTTAAAATTTGATATAATAGGCCGGAACATGGCTCGTTGCCGCGTTCAAGCGCTTATTCTACCCCGCAGCCTTCCGGGTGAGCACTGTAAGCTGCGGTTTTCAAGAGCGGGGAATAACCGCCTTTATCGACGCTGCCGGGCGCATCACGGCGCCGCCAAACGCTAAGCCCAAACCGCTACATGGGCGGGATCAGGCCGTCCTTGCCAATCGCGACGAACTTCACGGTACTCGCGCCCGGCGGTGTAACGACGAAGACCTTCTGGCCCTTGGCTAACACCGACCTAGCCGTGGGATCGAAGCGGACGATCGGTGTCCCCGCCGGTACGGCCACCTTTGCCGTGCCACCCTTATAGGAGATGGTAAGCATTTTCTCTTCCGGCGACGGGGCGCCGCCGGTTACCGTACCGTCGGTCATGGCGCTCTGCGCATCGACCGAACCGTTCGTCATGGCGCTCTGCGCATCGACCGTGCCGTTGGTCATCGCGCTTTGTGTATCGACTGTGCCATTGGTCATGGCGCTTGAGGCGGCAGAGGTGCCGCTATTGGCCGCGACGATGCCGGGCACGTCCCAGGCGTAATGGCCTTCGCCGGTGCCGCGCATCGATTCTGGGAAAATCACCAGTTCAACCGCGCGTAGCGCCGTTTCCGGGCCGGTGGTCGCGGTGCCAACGAAATCGCCATCCTTTAACGACGCCAGGCTGGAGCCGACGACCCAGGCATAGCCCGTCGCAGCATCCATCGGCACCGTGACCGTCTTGCCGTCATAAGTCTGGACCGTGAGCATGTCGCCACTAATGGCCTGCACTGTGCCGCGTACGCGGCCGGTGGACAGGTCAGATTGCGTGCTCGCCTCATCGGCGCCGGCCGCGGTGCCATTGTCGGCATCCTTGCCGGAACATCCGCCCAGCATGGCCAGCGCGACGCCCGCCAGAGCCCAGGTTTTCATCGAGATCATGATCTATCCTTTTTTGGCAGGCGTTTGCGTGGGCTGCGGCCGCACGGTAGCGAAAAGCGCCATCCCCTTCGCGCCATGGGCTGCTCAATTGCCGGAAGAAGCATGGCGGGTAAAGCACCGTCTGCCCTTCTGTTCAGCCTCGCCCGGCAGAATGCTCGACGATCGACGGCGTTGCGCAAGCGCGGCCCAGTGCGCGCGATGGTCATGCCAATCAGCCAGATTTCTTAAGGGCCGACACCGGTCCGGCTTGGAGCGTCTCCTGCTGACGTCGCCTTGGCAGCATTGATCCAAGGAAGGGCTGCCGCGATTGCCATCTGTTCGGGACGCGCCTAGCCGTGGCGTAACACAGCGAGGTTCAAATGATTGATTTATCCAGGCTTCAGGCCACCAGCGCAATCACGGATGAATGGAAATATTCTGCGGTCGATCCAAACCGAAGCGGGATGTTGCAGGTCGATACCGCTCCCGCTCACACGCTATACTGGGAGGAATACGGGAATCCGGCGGGCGAGCCCGTCATGGTCCTGCATGGCGGACCTGGCGGTGCCTGTGCGCCGGTCATGGCACGCTTCTTCGATCCTGCTCGCTATCGCGTAATCCTGTTTGACCAGCGCGGATGCGGCAAAAGCCAACCCACCGTCGCCAACGCAGGTCCGCTGGTCGCGCTCGCCCGCAACACGACCGACCATCTGGTCGATGACATCAACGCTTTGCGGGTGGCACTCGGCGTCACCGGCAAGATGCATGTTTTTGGCGGAAGCTGGGGCAGTACCTTAGCGCTCATATATGCGATCCGGCATCCCCGGAACGTTGCGTCGCTGGTTCTTCGTGGCATCTTCATCGGCGCGCGCGAAGACCTGCGCTATATGTATCAGGGCAATGCCGAGACTTTTGCGGACGCGCCTTTCGCGCTGACCGAACCCGGCAGCTACATCACCTATCCCGATGAGTGGAAGGCGTTCGTCGAGGTTATTCCC
>JBBSUT010000107.1:0-8379 GCA_038234155.1 Sphingomonadales bacterium
CCGCCGCTGGTTGGCGGGTATCAATCCCTTCATGCTGACCTGCACCATCAGCGTTACCAGCCAGACGATGCCAAAGGTGACGTGCAGGCCGTGTGTGCCGACGAGGATGAAGAAGGCAGACAGAAACGCGCTGCGCTGCGGCCCGGCGCCTTCCATGATCAGATGCGCAAATTCGTACATCTCGATGCCCAGGAATGTCAGGCCGAACAATCCGGTGATCGCCAGCCAGCCCAGCGTCGCGCCGCGCTTGCCGTCCGTCATCGACAGCATGGCAAACCCGTAGGTGATCGAGGAGAACAGCAGCATGGCGGTGTTGACCGCAACCAGCGGCAGCTCGAACAGCTCCTTCGGCCCCGGTCCGCCGGCATAGCTGGTGCCAAGCACGCCATAGGCGGCAAACAACATGGCGAAGATCAGGCAATCGCTCATCAGATAGAGCCAGAAGCCGAGCATGGTGCTCGACCCTTCGGGATGATGCGGTTCCTCAGCTAAGTGGAAGCTGTCGCGGTCATGCTCGGTGGCCGTGCCGCTCATGCCGCTGCTCCCGCCAGCTTGCCAGTGCGTGCGTTTTCGTGGGCGATGACATCTTCCTTCGGGATGAAAAAGTCGCGCTTGTAATTGAACGTGTGACCGATCGCGACCGCCAGGATGCCGATGAAGCTGAGGCCCGCAAGCCACCAGACATACCAGATCATGCCAACGCCAAATGCGACGCTGAGCCCTGCCAGCATAATGCCGGTGGCGGTATTGGCGGGCATATGGATGGCCGCGAAATTGCCCTCGGGCCGCCGGTATCCACGCGCCTTCATGTCCCACCAGGCATCGCTGTCGTGCACCACCGGGGTGAACGCGAAATTATAATCGGGCGGGGGCGAGGAGGTGGACCACTCCAGCGTGCGCCCGTCCCACGGATCGCCGGTGACATCGACCAGCTGCTTGCGATCACGGATGCTGACATAGAACTGGATCAGCATGGCCGCGATGCCCAGCGCCACCAGAAACGCGCCAAAACCTGCGATGATGAACCAGATCTGCAGGCTGGGATCGTCAAAGGTGCGCAGCCGGCGCGTCACTCCCATCAAACCGAGCACATAGAGCGGCATGAAGGCAAAGTAGAATCCGACCACCCAAAGCCAGAAGGAGCGCTTGCCCCAGACAGTGTCGAGCTTGAAGCCGAACGCCTTGGGCCACCAGTAATTGATGCCCGCAAACGCCCCGAACACGACGCCGCCGATGATGACGTTGTGGAAATGCGCGACCAGGAACAGCGAGTTGTGCAGCACGAAGTCGGCCGGCGGCACGGCGAGCAGCACGCCGGTCATTCCGCCCAGCGTAAAGGTGATCATGAAGGCGATCGCCCACATCATCGGCAGCTCGAACCGCACACGGCCGCGATACATGGTGAACAGCCAGTTGAAAATCTTGGCGCCCGTCGGGATGGAGATGATCATCGTCGTGATGCCGAAGAAGCTGTTGACGCTGGCGCCCGATCCCATGGTGAAGAAATGGTGCAACCACACGAGATAGGCGAGGATGGTGATCACCAGCGTGGCGTAAACCATCGACGTATATCCAAAGAGCCGCTTGCCGGAGAAGGTGGAGACGACTTCGCTGAACACGCCGAACATCGGCAGGATCAGGATGTAGACCTCCGGATGGCCCCATATCCAGATGAGGTTGACGTACATCATCGGATTGCCGCCAAGTGTGTTGGTGAAGAAAGCGGTGCCGACGTAGCGATCGAGGCTGAGCAGCGCGAGCACGGCAGTCAGCACCGGGAAGGCGGCCACGATCAGGATGTTGGTGCACAGCGCGGTCCAGCAGAAGATTGGCATCTTCATGAAGCGCATGCCGGGCGCGCGCATCTTTACGATCGTGGCGATCAGGTTCACGCCCGACAGCAACGTGCCGATGCCTGCGATCTGCAACGCCCAGATATAATAGTCGACGCCAACTCCGGGGCTGAATGCGATGCCTGACAGCGGTGGCATGGCGAGCCAGCCGGTCTGCGAGAATTCGCCCACGAACAGGCTCATCATCACGATCACCGCGCCTGCTGCCGTCATCCAGAAGCTGAAATTGTTGAGGAAGGGGAAGGACACGTCACGCGCACCGATTTGCAGCGGCACCACATAGTTCATCAAGCCGGTGACAAATGGCATGGCCACAAAAAATATCATGATCACGCCGTGCGCGGTGAATACCTGATCATAATGATGCGCATTGAGATAGCCTTCGGACCCGCCGAACGCCATCGCCTGTTGCAGCCGCATCATGATCGCGTCGGAAAAGCCGCGCAGCAGCATGACGACGCCCAGGATCATGTACATGATGCCGATTTTCTTGTGATCGACGGTGGTGAACCACTCCTTCCACAGATAGCCCCAGACCTTGAAATAGGTCAGCGCCGAGATGAGCGCGAGGCCGCCCAGCGCCACGGCGGCAAAGGTGGCCACCACGATTGGTTCGTGCAGCGGCAGCGATTCCAGCGTGAAGCGGCCGAAGATCGGATCAACGTTGAGCGGGGAGAGGATGTCGGGCTGTGCCATGTTACTTGTTCCGCTGGGAGGGAATATCGAGCGCGCTCGGCGCCGAGCGGCTGCGTTGATCGACGTCAGCCGGGCTGGTGGGGGGAACCCCGCCCGCGGTGGCGCCGTTGAGCGGGATTTGTGGCACGCGCCCGTCCGGTTTG
This sequence comes from Sphingomonadales bacterium, assembly GCA_038234155.1. Classification (GTDB taxonomy): domain Bacteria; phylum Pseudomonadota; class Alphaproteobacteria; order Sphingomonadales; family Sphingomonadaceae; genus Novosphingopyxis. The sequence continues at coordinate 2,693 of JBBSUT010000107.1, forward strand.
GCGCGGAGCCCGCTGGCGTCCATTGCCGATGGATCGGCCAGGTCCACCTTCATCATCTCGCCCATGCACACAGAACCCGGTTCGACGCAGTGGTTTACCACCCGTTCGAACAGGCCCTGCGCCACCTGGCCGTAGCGGATCACCGGCACATTCTCGGTCGGCTTGGCCAGCTGCAGATAGCTGGCGCGGGTCAGCGCGTCGCCGTCCGCCCGGTTCAGCGCCACCCACCGGTCGAACCTGGCCTGGTCCATCCCGTGGAAGCGAAAGCGCATGCCGGAAAAGCCGGCACCGCTGTAATTGGAGGAGAAGCCGGCATAATTGCCCGGCTTGTTGATTACCGCATGGAGCTGCGTCTCCATCGATGGCATGGTGTAGATCATGCCGACCAGCGTGGGCACATAAAAGGCGTTCATCACCGAAGCGGAGGTCAGCCGGAACTTGATCGGCCGATTAACCGGCGCGGCCAGTTCGTTGACCGTGGCAAAGCCGTATTCCGGATAGATAAAGAGCCATTTCCAGTCGAGCGCGACCACTTGTACCTCGAGCGGCTTGACGTTCGCCGCCACCGGCTGGCCCTTGGTGATCCGTTCGATCGGCCGGTACGGGTCGAGCAAATGCGTGCCGGTCCACGTTGCTGCGCCCAGGGTAATGACGATCAGCAGCGGAGCGGACCAGATGACCAGCTCCAGCATGGTCGAATGATCCCAGTCGGGATCATAGTGCGCCTGTTTGTTGCTCGCCCGGTATCTCCAGGCGAATATACCCACCAGCGCGATCACTGGAACCACAATCAACAGCATCAGCGCCAGCGCGAACACCAGCAGGTTGCGCTGCTGAACGGCGACATCGCCCATCGGGTTGAGTACGACCATGTCGCAGCCCGCCAGAAGGACAGCCAGGCCGACTGCGGGAACGGTGCGCAGCGCGAACCGAAACGACCGTGCGGGGGAAAGGGAGCTTTGCATGCAGCCTATCTAGCTTATTATGCTGCAACGCGACATTGGACATTTTGTCCAATCCCCAACGAAAATGGATTAGGGCATAGCGCGTAACATGACCGACGGATTCCCTCGATTCCAGGACAATGATGATCATGACAGCTGAGACCGGCATCGGCGTTTCAAACGACCGCGCGCTGACCAACTCGCAAAGTGCCGAGCGCGATGCGCGCGCCATCAACACCCGCCACAGCCAGATCGCGCCCGGCGAGATCGCGATCGGCGTGATAATCGGGCGCACGTCTGAATTCTTCGATTTCTTCGTTTATGCGATCGCTTCGGTGCTGGTCTTCCCATCGCTCATTTTCTCCTATGTCGATCCCTTAACCGGCACTTTCTATTCGTTCGCCATCTTCGCGCTGGCGTTCATTGCGCGGCCGATCGGATCGCTCATCTTCCTGCGTGTCGACGAACTGCTCGGGCGCGGTACCAAGCTGACGATCGCGCTGTTCCTGCTCGGCGGATCGACGGCGGCGGTGGCGTTCCTGCCGGGATATGAGACCATCGGCGTCTGGGCGGCGATTTTGCTCAGTATCTTCCGTATCGGGCAAGGCATTGCGCTGGGGGGCGCCTGGGACGGGCTGGCCTCGCTGCTGGCGCTCAATGCGCCGGAGAACAAGCGCGGCTGGTACGCCATGATCCCGCAGCTCGGCGCGCCGCTGGGCCTGATCGTGGCGAGCGGGTTGTTCGCCTTTTTCCTCGTTTCGCTATCGACCGAGGACTTTCTGTCATTCGGCTGGCGTTATCCCTTCTTCGTGGCATTTGCGATCAACGTGGTGGCGCTGTTTGCGCGGCTGCGCATGGTCTCCACGCCCGATTACACCGCTTTGTTCGAGAGCAAGGACCTGCAGCCATCGCGCGTGAAGGACACATTGCGCAGCGATTGGCGCAGCATCGTGATTGGGGCGTTCGCTCCGCTGGCCAGCTTCGCGCTGTTCCACATGGTGACGGTATTTCCGCTGTCCTGGGTGGCGCTGTTCACGCCCGAAAAGCCGGCGCAGTTCCTGGTGATCGAGATGATCGGCGGGGTAGTTGGTCTGGGCGCGATGGTGCTGTCAGGCCTCGCCGCAGACCGGTATGGCCGGCGTTATGTGCTGGGCATTTCGGCGGCCGGCATCGCGGTGTTCAGCGGCTTTGCACCGCAGCTGCTCGACGGCGGCAATATCGGAGAGCTTGTGTTTATGATCCTGGGGTTCACGCTGCTCGGCTTCGCCTTCGGGCAATCTTCGGGCACGGTGGCGTCCAATTTCGCGACCGCCAAGCGCTACACCGCGTCGGCGTTGACGTCGGACCTCGCCTGGCTCGTCGGGGCTGGTTTCGCACCCCTGGTCGCACTGGTCATCGCCAGCCAATTCGGGCTGATCGCGGCGGGTGCCTATCTTCTTTCCGGCGCGCTGGCCACGCTGATCGCACTGGGCGCCAATAAGGAACTCGGGCGCCGCATGGCCTGATCGACCGCGCGGTTATCGCACCGCAGGTCAGCGTGCCCCGTGGCCCAATCCGATACCAGCCAGTCTGTCATCACGCATTGCGCTATTATGGCGCGTTCAGCGGTCGGCGCAGACGCGGGATGGTGCCCAGCAACAGCGTTGCCGCCAGCAGCAACCCAGCCAGCAGCAGGAACAGCGCGGAAAAGCCGAAATTGGGGACGAGCGCGATGGTCAGCCACGGCATGATCAGCGAGGGAACGGTATTGGTGAGATTGAAAACCGCCAGATCGCGTCCCCTGCGCGCGGGATGCGGCAGCACGCGCAGCGTCTGGCTGCTGTGGAGTGACAGGAACACCGCCGCCGAAAGCCCGAAGGCGGCATAGCCGGCGATCGCCTGCGCCAGCCCGGGCGCCTGCGCCATCATCAGCAGTCCTGCCATGGACCCCAGAGCGGCAAGCGCGAGCGGTTGGATCGGCCGGTCGCGCGTGTCGGACCAGCGCCCCACGATCATTGACAGCGGAATAGCGGCGGACAGTACCACGCTGAAAATGCGCGCCGTGCGGTTATCCCCCATGGTCGGGTCTATCGAGAGAAACCAGAGATAGAGAAACGCGAACAGCGCGGTGTCGGCAATCTGAACCAGCAGCCGAGCGCCCCACATGCGGCGCACGATCGAACGGTTTGTAAGCGCATGCGTGGCTGTTAATCGCGGGGGATCAGGCCGCGCGGGGCCGGCGTGTCCGGCCAGCATCAGCTGCGGCATGGGCCGCGGGCGGCCGAGCAGCACGGCAGGCAGCACCATCGCGCATACCAACAGCGCCACCATGGCGAGCCGTGTGGAAGGATCGGCGAACCCGGGCAAGGTCACCAACGCGCCGCACAGCGCGCCGGCCGCGGGAGAGAAAGCCAGCAGCCCGCCGAGCATGCCCTTCTGATGGTCCGGTACGCAGTCGCCCGCCCAGGCGGCCAGCGGGGCCAACATCATATTGAGCCCGCTCTGCCAAGCGATCAGCAGGATCAGCAGCGTGGACAACCGCTCGGCCTGCATGAAGCCCATAAGCAGGCTGCCCGAAACGATCAGGCCGCCGACAATCCAGCCGCGCCGGTTGCGCGTGCGGTCGCTCAGCCAACCGAACAGGATGTTGGACAGACTGGCCGCCACGGCGCCGCCAAAAGTCAGCCAGGCCAGCCAGCCAAGCTGCGCCTCGCCTGCCAACACGGTGACCCGCATGGGCAAGAGAATGGTGAGGAACGGCACATAGGCGGCCGCGCCGCCGGCCGCCGCCAGCGCATAGAGCAGCATGAAACGCAGCGACTGATCCTGCGCAGTGGACGCAGCGGTCATCGGCACAATGCAGCAGGCGGAGGCAAGCACGGCAAAATCGCACCGTTCCCGCGCCGCTTCCCCCTGTTCCAACGCGATCGCATGGCCCTCTCTCCGGCGGGTCCAATCGGCCCACATAGGCTCCCCCTAGCCCAGCGCGGATGAGCTGCCAATTGGCGGGAGCGGCGGCCGTCGGGACCCGGCGCTCAGGTGAACAGCATCCACAATGCCATGGCCACCATCATCACGTTCTCGGTCAGCGAGACAAAGCCCAGCGGCACGTTAGAGCTGCCGCCTACGCAAGCGCATTTCAGCTCACGCTTCTGCACATATACGGCATAGAACACTGACACCGCGCCGATCGTGCCGATGAACAATGCCACGGGGATCGATATCCAGCCCAGCAAGCGGCTGAGCATGAGGATGCCTGCCAGCGCCTCGGCAAAAGGATAGATGCTGGCATAGGGCACGAACCGCTGCGCCAGCAGATCATAGCCCAGAAACATGGTAGCGAAACCGCGCACGTCCTGCAGCTTCTGTATAGCAAGGATACACATCGACAGGGCGATGAACATTTCGCCCGCCCGCACCGTCAGCAGCGCGCCAGTCAGCGCCCAGCTGAGTGATAGCGCCATCAGTGCGGCCACCCCAAAGATCGCCATCACGGGCTTGTAACTGGTGGCCTCCGGATCGGCCACGGATTTGCCAAGATAGCGCCGAAGATCATCGTTCCCGCCGATGCGTTTGCCATCAATGAACGTTTGCGGCGTGGTATTCACGTCATATTCGGCCATGAATGCGTCAGTCTCATCGCGCGTGGTCAACCAGCGGTCTTCCACCTTGTAGCCGCTGCTTTCCAGCAAATGCCTGGAACGCAGGCCATAGGGACAGACATGCTTGTCCATGACCATGCGATAAAGGGTGGCCGTTTTCTTGCTCATCGTTTTACCTTTTCAAACAGGTCTACCAGCTCGCCGAATTTGGCCTGCTGCACGGCGGCGTTTCCCGATGCGATGGCATCGGCCAGACTTTGTGCGGCGTGATCGTTGAGCACCGGGCTCTTCATCTCGGCAGAGCAGGTTTGACCGCTCCGAACTGGTGGAGGTTATCGATGCAATAGCGCTCATCCACGATTTCGATGGTAATTGCCCACACCTGCCCCTCGATCCGGCGCACGCGATCGATACCGGCTTTATCATATCCCGGCATGGGGTCCACAGTTCCATCGGGAAACCGTACAGGGATATTGAGATAGGGCTCATTTTCGTTGCTTCAAGGGTACGCCAGGTGGTGCATCCGGCGCGGCTCGGGCAGGTGCGCGGCTGATGGCCTGCGGCTTTCCAACTGTGCCGGAAATGTCAGCAAAGTTGAAATTTTTCGAAACCTGTTAACAAGAGATTGCAATTTTATTGCAGATGCGGCCAAAGCATCCTTCCATTTGAAGGGGGCTTCGAGATGACGATCAAATCCATGTTGCGACTAACCGCTGCGTTTGCCGCGATACCGTGCATCGCCGCGCCGGCCGTAGCGCAGGAGAGCGGGCAAACCGACGCGTCGGAACTCGGCGAAGCGACGCCGCAAGAACAGATCGTTGTCATTGGAACGCGGCGGACCGACCGGACGGTGGCTGACAGCCCGGTGCCGATCGACGTCATCGGGCGCGATGCGCTGGTGGAGAGCGGCTATACCGACACCAACCGGCTGCTCAACCAGCTCGTCCCCTCGTTCAACTTTCCGCAGCCTTCGCTGACCGACGGTACCGATGCGCTGCGCCCGGCCACGCTGCGCGGCCTCGGGCCGGACCAGACACTGGTGCTCGTCAACGGGAAGCGGCGGCATACCTCGGCGCTGCTGAACCTCAACGGGTCGGTCGGCCGCGGTTCGGCGGCGGTCGATCTCAACACCATTCCGCCGCTCGCGATCGAGCGGATCGAG
>JBBSUT010000108.1:0-8222 GCA_038234155.1 Sphingomonadales bacterium
GTCATTCCGGTCAGGCTACGCCCTCCCTGCATGACACCCCGCATCGGCATTTCGAGGAAACAATCGGCAGACAATCCACTTATCTATTGCCAATCACTGTCCAGACAAACCGAGCCACCTCTGTCAACCTGATATCAGGGGTTGCCCTCCAATCGCCTGTAAGAAGACAGCGACCGCGAGCGCGACATAGGCCATCGAACCGCCAATCAGCATCGGCCAACGCACCTTTGCGGGAAGAACGGCGACGAGCATGCCGATGATCGGGATGACCTGTTGTGCATGGATGCCGAGGAAGTGGGCAATACGCAAATCGCCGCCGCTTCGGTTCCAGCCGAAGATTGGCACGTGCCCGCCGATAACACCGACCGAATGCCCAGTTTGTTGCGCCATGTAACCGCCAAACCCGCCGCCAAGCAGAAAGGACAGCACGAGGCCGATTACTACCGATGCGACGAACTCCCGTTGCAGCCCATCGGTCGGTCGGCGTGCGATCTCCCAAGCGAGGGGGAGGCTCGTGCTAACCAGCAAGACGGCTCCGAGGCCCATGACCCCATACATAATTTCGTAAAAAGTTGAGGAGCGATTGAAATGCGAGGCGAGACCGTGCGCTGCTTGCCAGATGAGATAAGTCAATTCGAGCGATCCTGCCGCGACGAGCACGAAAACCGTCCAGCGTAGCATGGGCGCGTGACGCCGCTCCGGCCGCACATAGCCGAAGAACCATGCCGCGGTAATCGAGAACACCGCGACAGAAAAAAGGAACTTGGCGGGCTTGGCCCAGATGTTCACGCCATCGATGGTGCGTGGATCGAGGACCCCGGCCAACAGTGCCAGCAGCGTGAGTGGCAGCAGCGCCACGCCGTAGGTCGCGAGAGTCCGCTGGCGCGCAAACAATTCGCGGATGCTCGGGAATGCCAGAAACCCGTCCAAGGCACCGCTTGTCATGACCGCGCTTTTCGCAGCGAAGGTCGCAGGGTCACGCGGCGGATACAAAGGAAGAGGAGCAGACCTGCCGGTCCCAACAAGAACGTGAGCGGCAAGCACGCCAGCAGGAATAGGGGGTGGATTCGTTCCTCAATACCCGTGCGTGCGATCCAGGTGCCGACAAACAAGTCGAAAGCGAGATAGTGAAGCCAGCCCGCGACTAGGGCCGCGTCGCTTGCGAACAGACGTCGCACTTCGGCCACCGATCCGAATCCTCCACCCGGACTTTCGCCGAAGCCCCGGTGTATCAGGACCACATAGGCTACCGCCAGGGTCGCCGGGACGACTAGGCTGGTCGCCCGCCAGGTCCAAACTCGCATCGGTGCAACGAACAGCGATAGGGCGAGCGCAAGCCAGCAGGGTAGAGCGAGCATATTGGCAGCTGAAAAGATCGTATCGGGTGGCAACATGGACGAGCTTTCGTATGGAGCGGCAAGGCTGAGATTGCTTGCCATCCCACGCCACGCTAGCCCTTGTTTCGCGACCGGTGCCGTTTCTTCGCGAATGGTGCGATGCTAGATAGGGCAATGATGAAGGAAGTTCCTGCACGCTGGCGCCGCCCCGCCGCCGATCTTGTTTTGCTTGTAGCAATCGGCATTTTTCTGGCTTTGATCTCGCCTTACGCGAGCGGCGTACTCGCGTTCTTGCCGCGTCTGATCTACTGGATTGGCTGTATCGTCGGCGGCGGCGTGATTGGTTTCACATGCGAGCGGCTGATCGGTTTAAGAATGCCGCCCGGATGGCGTCGCCTGTTCGTTGCTGCGGTCACAATGACCCCGCCCGTGGCGCTGTTGGTTTTCGCAACCGGGGCAGCAATGGGTATCCAGCGCTTCAACGTCGCAAGTGCGGCCAACCTTCTCTGGCAGGTATTTGTGATCTCTCTTCCGGTTCTCGCAGTTCGTTCGCTCGTCTGGCGAGCGCCAGTCACCATCGTCGAGACGCGCACGATCGTCAAAACTCCGGTTCCGATGGAGGAGGTAGCTTTTCGACAACGCCTGTCCTCAAGGCGAAGAACGGCGCGGCTGATCGCTGTCGAGGCTGACGACCATTATGTTCGAGTCCACACCAATGACGGGACGGAATTGGTGACGCTTCGGTTTGCGGATGCTTTGGCCGAGCTGACCGGAGCCGAGGGAATGCAAATCCATCGATCATGGTGGGTTGCGAACGACGCAATCGAAGCCGTGCGGTGGCGGCGAGGTGGTGCTGGAGAAGCGACGCTTTTCGGCAATCTCTACGCCCCGGTCAGCCGGAACCATGCTCCGACCTTGAAGGCGGCAGGCTGGTTCTGACATCTTCTGTAGTGTGGCGGCCATAGCCTTCAGATAATCCTGGTGTCCCAATCGATCAGCTTCGAAATCAGCGCCCGGTCCCGCCTGTTCGTGGCCGCGATCATAACTCTGAGCCAGAAAGTCTGCCTCGGGAACGCCGGATCGTTCCCGCTATGGCCGACATTAGGTCGGCTGCCGCCGGGCAAGAACGCGCCCAATTATGGTCATTCCCGATAAGATTTCAGCTAGTCGATAGCGGACCTTCAAGATTGGGGGGCAAGCGGCGGTTTTACGTTAAGGCTATTCCCGTCGACGAGAGCATAATAGGAACAATCATCAATCTCGAGTCGCATTCCTATTGTGCCTGTTTCATCAATTTCCCCCCTTCTTATTAGCGTCTCGCCGACGCTTGATCAGCTGTGCGCCACTTTCCCCGCAGCGATGCTTGCGCGAGGCGAAGGGGGCGCATGGTCGCCTGACGTCGCGTTACCTCCATCGCTATGGGAAATGTTCGGTAGCGGTGATGATGTCGCCGCTGCGGCTCTGGCGCTGGTCAATGCTTTGCAATGCACCGATGACGGCGCGCCGCCCAAGCCATGGCCGTGGATACAGGACAGAGGCAGCATCCGGCACTCAGGCCGTCTCTATCTTCGCGGCCTGCCAAATTCTACCCGCGCCAGCATTATCCATATTATGTTGCCCGCGCTTAACGGCAGCGATGATAGTGTCGGCATCGGCCTTCCAGACGAACGGCCGGGGCTCTTTGAGCGCAGCGAACAGCGTGGTGGTGCGGTTGCGCTTGTAATCGTGCGTCATCGTTCCGCCGCGCCCCTTTTTCAGTGGCAGTCCCGGCTGGCTGCGATCAAGCGCCTGGATCTGGCTTTTCTCGTCGACCGAGAGGACGATCGCATGGGCGGGCGGATCGACATAGAGCCCGACAACGTCGTGCAGCTTCTCGGCGAACGCCTTGTCGTTCGACAGCTTGAAGCTACGCCAGCGGTGCGGCGCCAAGCCGTGATCGTGCCATATCTTCACCACCGAGGAGGCGGCGATGCCGACCGCCTTGGCCATCGCGCGAACCGTCCGCGCGAACCGTCCGCGCGAACCGTCCAGTGCGTCGCTTCGTGGGCAGGAGGCTCCAGCGTCAGCGCGACCACCTCGTCGACCAGCGCAGGCGCCAACGGCGCGGTGCCCGGCGGCCGGGTGTTGTCGCGCAGCAGGCCGTCCACGCCCTCGGCCATGAACCGCTCCTGCCATCGCCAGACGCAGTTCTTCGATTTGCCCGTCGCCGCCATGATCGCCATCGTGCCGACACCGTCGCCGCTGAGCAGAACGATCATGGCACGCCAGACGTGCTTTCGTGGTGAGCTCCGGGCGGCGATGATCGCCTCGAGCCGAGCCATGTCGGAAGGGGTGATGTCGAATGTGATACCGCTGCGCATCACGCAGACTCGTACAACCCGGGGCCAAGGGAAATCCGTTAGGGCCCTTTTGTCTCGATTAATCCACTAGCGCCGCAGCATCGAATTCGCCGATCGGGTTGATGAGCGGTGCGCGGGAAGCTGTCGAAAATCCTCGGCAGCCGGAGATGCTTAGGCCGCCAAGGGCGTGCCGTCGAGCGCGCGATACAGCTGGATAGCGGCTAAAAGCCCCTTCTGCCGCGAAATAAACTGCCGTCATCGACCTCCTGCAGGCGACGTTCGGCATCAAGCACGGTGCCGAAATCGACGGCGCCTTCACGATATTGAATCTCGACGGTGGCGGGCGCCTTTCTCGCTTCGCCCAACTACCGTTGAAACAGATCGAGCCGGACCCGCGATTGCTGTTCGGCGACCAAGGCATTTTGCGTTTCGACAAGCGCTTGCAGGATGGCTTTGCGATAGGCTTCGACCGCCTCGTGCTGTTCGGCGGTAGCCCGAAACAAATCGTTGCGCCGCCATGTCGGCGACCTGATGTCACGATTGCGGTCGGTCGATCCGATCCAGTCGATTCTCACGCAAGGGCTGGTCGACACGTTGATCGACGCCTTCCTCGCGGTCACGGCGCTGATCGTCATGGCGTTGATCAGCGTGCCGTTGATGCCGGTTGTCGTGACCGCCACCGTCCTGATATTGTTGTCCCGGCTCGCCATCTATCCTGTTGTCCGCCGCCGGATCGAGGAACAGATCCTGGCCGACGCGAGCGAGGACAGCTTCCTCATGGAAACGATGCGCTCGATGCGCGCCATCAAACTCCACGCGCCCGAAAACCTGCGCCAAAACGGCTGGCGAAATCGCTATGCCGACGTCATCTCGGCCAGCTACCGGTCGAAAATATGCAGCATCTGGACCCGTTTCGCCGAAGGCTTGATCGGCAGCGGGCAGTTTCTGATCGTCGTCTACGTCGCCGCCTCGGCCGTGGTCGTCAACGAGATGACCATCGGCACGTTACTGGCCTTTCTTGCCTTTCGGTCGAGCTTCACCGAAGCCGCGACGGCGATGCTCGACCACATGGAAAAATGGTGCTTGCTGTCGGTGCATCTGGAACGACTGTCGGACATCGTGACCGAACGGCGCGAAGAGATTGCGGTCGCCCCACCGCGGCGCAATCGCCAGTCGGCCCCGTCGATCGGCGCAGAGGGTGTTCGCTTTCGTTACGGCAGACAGGAACCCGACGTACTCGACGATCTGTCGTTTCATATCCCGGCCGGCAGTTTCGTCGCGATCATCGACGAATCGGGTGCCGGAAAGTCCACGCCGACGCGGCTGCTGTTCGGTCCGATGTTACCTTGCTCGGGCAAGTTGCTCGTCAACGGCCAGCCGCTCACCGCGGCGACGCTTGGGCAATGGCGTAGTCCGATCAGCGCGGTCATGCAGGAAGATCAGCTACAGTCGGGCACGTTGGCCGACAACATCTTCTTCGTCGAGGATCAGCCCGACCAGTCTCGCATCGAAATTGCGGCGCGGATGGCGCGCATCCACGATACGACCATCGCGATGCCGATGGGGTATCACAGCCTGGTCGGCGACATGGGGGCGGCACTTTCCGCCGGCCAGCGCCAACGGACAATGCGCGCGCGCTCTACCGGACGCCCGACGCCATTTTCCTCGACGAAGGCACCGCCAATCTCGACTAAGAGAATGAGAATGGGATCGCCGATATGTTGGCGGGGCTCACCATGACGCGGGTTGCCGTGAACCATCGGCCTGCGCTGGTCGAGCGGGCGGAAATGGTGCTGCGGCTGATCAAGGGGCGACTGGAAGGTGTCACCCCGGCCCGACTGACGCAACCGACGCTGATCGCGTCCGCGCGCTGACCGTTTGCCAACGGTTATTCGGGTGAAATTGCGGGCGTCCGAAGCCACCCGGTAACGGCAAACCGCCGTTCAGGGGCGGCGGGCATCACCATCGATACGCTGTGCAGCTGCGGCACCGCGAACAGGTCCAGGCAGTTGAATCGCGGCATCAGTGCCGTCGCCGAATAGCCGTTGCCGTCGTGGAACATCAGCATCCCGCCCCATTCGATGCGCCAGCGCGGCGTCAGCCCAAACACATAGGCGGCGATCCGGCCCTTGCCTGCGACATTGTCGTCATGCCCGGTCAGAAAGTCACCGGGACCATAAGCCGTCGCCTGACCGTCGCTGAAACTGATTTCCTCGCTGCCGGTAACGGCGCGCAAGAACTCGAGCATCGGTGCGCTGTCCATAAGCGCGGAAAACGCATGGAGCGGATTGTCGACATTCGACACCTCAACGCCGTCAGGCACCCGCAGGCCTTCGTAGCGATACTGAAAGCCGGTCCGCACGCCCGCGTCGATCTGCGCCTGAAGCGCGCGTCTTTGTTTCGCGGTCATCCTCGCGCGATCCTCGCGATCGAGCTCGAATATGCCGTCGGGGGTGTTAATCAGGTGCCACCAGCCGTCGTGGCATTGGAGATAGTCGTGGAGCGCCGCGACGGCGTCCCGTGTGAGGAGATTTTCGATGCGGATTCGCCGGTTTGCGGCAAATGCGCGGGCCAGCTCGGCGCGATCGAGGTTGGGGTTCAATGTAAACCCCTGCGAAGGTACGGCAGCGATGGTGCTATGTTTCATTGCGCGGACCTACTCTGCGTCCGACAGGTCGGTCGCCACCCAGGAACGCACCTTGACCTGGACTTCGACCATCGTTTCCAGCTTTCGCATCGGCAGACGCATCGTCAGTTCGGGGTTGAAAAAATCGCGCAGCAACGGCGGTCGCGCCGCGCGGAAAAAGAACGCCGGCCGATCGGCCAGGTCGCCGCCCGCCGTCAGGTTCAGCTCGTCGGTCCGGGTTACGGTTTCGATCAAGCAGGGCGCTTTTCGGATACCCAATGCATACAGCGAATAGGCGCGATGATGGCCGTTGTGCAGCACAATGCGCCCTTCGCTACGAATGGCGCTCATGAAATTGCTGCCAAAGCCGATGCCGACTCCCAGCATCGCTGCGACGGGACCGAAACTGTCGACGTCAGGCAGCTTGTCTTGGGTCAGCAGGCGTGGACTATGCGCGCGCAGGTCGGTCGAAAAGGACGAAAGCAAATAGCGATCGGATGCAATTCTGCGGATCGTGACCGGCGGCATCGCCGATTCCAGCGGCAGGCAAAACCTGAACAGAGCTGCGGGATCGGGTTGCGATCCCAGCGCTCGGCCCCGCTCATCGGAAAAAATATTGGCGACGTGGTCTTGCGACACGATCAATTTTTCCAAATCGATCATCTTGATCGTTGTCGGCAAAGAATCATAGGATCGACGAAAATAGCGATCCGCGAACACTTCGGCTTCAAGCGGCGCCAACATGTCCGGCACGGGCTCCGTTTCGGCACCGTCGGCGGCACCCGCTTCGGTTTTCTCCAGGTCGTAATAACGATCGTTGGCGGCTCGCCACTGGTCGGTCAGCCAGCGCGGGCACATTTCGCCTCCGCCCACGACCTTCGTTTTTACGAACCGCAGAAAGTCTTCAAGATGGGGCTGGCCCAACATCCAAACCAATTCGGCGTTGGGATCGACATCGATCGGCGCCGCAAGCGGGGTATCGTTCGGCTGCCAGACCATGTTCATGAATGTCTCCAAAACGCGCAGTGCCGACCCATCTCGGGACCGGCATCTTCGCTCAATTCGCTGAAGAACGCGTTAAGCCCCTATCGGGAGATTGCCGGACAAGGCTTGGCCGACGAACGGCGTCGCCAGGCGGCCTCGGGCTGCCTGGCGACCAACATTCAGTAATAGCCTTTGCTGCCGCGGCCGTGGCTACTGCGGCCCTTGCTGCCGGACTTCTTGCTTTTGCTCTTCTTGCTTTTGCTCTTCTTGCCGTTCGATCCCTTCGAGGGCGGGCACGGCGAACTGCCGGCGCCATAGACAAAGCTGACTTCATCGTTGGTCAGATCACGCATCTTCATTCTCCACTGTTTCGTTTCGCAACCCGCATGCCATGACGCGGTGACGACAACCGTGCCCCAAAAATGGAATCTGAAAAGCGCAACTTTTGCGTTGTCCAGTTATAGAACATTAACCAAGGCCAAATGTTAAAGAAAATTAATCGCCTTAATTCAGTAGGATATGCAATATTTGTTAATGGAGGCTAAGATTCGGCGCCTCCCCGGCGGCAAAATCGGCTCGCCTTTGGCACGGGTCGCTCTCGGGCGACGATGCACTTCATACGATTCGACAAAATCGGAAGATCGTGGCGAGATTGCTCGGATCCTGCCCGATCTTCGTGCAACAGGTGCTCGCGCGGCATATCCATGTGTGGACGACCCATGTGGCGCAAAAGCTTTTTTACAGCGATGGGCATCGGTCAGGTGCATCCATGTGTTCGGCCTGTTCGCGCAGCACCGCATGGCTGCTGGCCCTGATGAAGTCCGCAGGCTGGCTCCCTAATCACGTCATCGCGCTTCGCATGCGCTGTGACCCCCTGGGTTTGGCCGCCCCCCGGTCTAACCGGTTCGTCATCACTACTCAGCTACTCCTACGCCA
>JBBSUT010000109.1:0-7988 GCA_038234155.1 Sphingomonadales bacterium
GAGCGGCGTGGTGTTTAGCGTCAGGAATATCGCGATGGCCACCGCGCCCGCGATAAAGGCCAGGATCAGCCAGAGGCGCCGTCGCACAATACCGAAATAATAGCTGAGCGGGCTCTCGCCGGCCCGGTCGAATCCCAGCATCCGGCGCAGACCGTTGGCCTCTTCCGCCGAGCCGGTGATGCTGTCTTGGGTTAGTTCGTTCATCGGACCACCTGATAAAATAGACCCGTAATCGGGCTCAGCGCGAGAAGGTTAGCGATCAGCGGATTGGTCTGGTTGTTGCCCACGACGATCTTGTCGTTCGCATAGACCAGGGGGTCGGGCGCACGGCCGCCGCGAATGTCCTTCAAACTGAACAGGGCGGCCATATCGACCCCGTCGACCTGGCGAAAGATCACGATCTCGTCCAGCTTTGCCGTGTCGGTGGTGCCCTGCGCCTGAGCCACCGACTGCATCAGCGACTGGTTGCCGGTCACCGGATAAATACCCGGCGTCGTCACGCCGCCGTCGATCACAAAGCGCTGGCTGACCTGCTCTGTCAGGATCAGCGAGACCTGCGGATTTTGCAGATAGCGCTGGCCGAGTCGGCCCTGGATCTGCTCGCGAACCTGCGCCACGGTTTGGCCCGTCGTATCGACGTTGCCGATCAGCGGGATGTTTATCAGACCGTCGCCGTCGACGCGGATCACGCGGTCAAAATTTTCCATGCCAAACACCTGAAAGTTCAGCTGATCGCCCGGGCCGATGAAACTGGGGCGCACGGCCTGGGTGCGGTCCTGCATGGCGGGCGCGGGCAGCGCCGGCTGCACGGCTACGGCGGTGGCCAATTTCGGCTTGAAATTGGGGCTTCCACATCCGCTGAGCAGGGCGGCGCATGCCAGAACAGTCAGCCTTTTGGTCGGAAGATGGATCATTATAACCTGCAATCTTTCGCTAATTTGGTCATCGTCTATTCGCCATTTCCGTGATGGGCAAACGAAGACTGTACGCCGCGGCCTTGCGCTGCTGTCGCCAATATCGCGCAGCATTGCGCAAACAGCAGCGATATAGCGGCGCCGCGCAGCGGATAATCGACCAGGGCGTGGGCAAGGAAGATGAACGTGATCGTCCAGGCTACGCGCCGCATGACGATGTCGGCACCGTTGCCGCGCGGTTTGACCATGATGGCCCAGCTCTGCCGGAGCCACCAGGCGGCGAACACGGCCAGGCCCAGCGCCGCCACCAGTCCGGCCTCGATCAGAAGCTGTGCATAGTCATTATGCGCGTTGTTGAGATAATTATAAATCAGGCGACTGGCCTGCTCGTATCCGCGATAAACAGGATCGAAACTGCCGAGCCCCGATCCAAAAGGGAACAGGTCCTGGATCATGCGCCAGAACGTGGGCGCGGTCTGCAAGCGCCCTTCCTCACTACCATATCGGACCATATTGTCGGCAAAGCCAGGCCGGGAAGCGAGCCAAATATATCCTGCCACGGCGCCCGCCGCCAGGACCATCACGATCACCGCCAACGCCTTTCGCCGCAGTCCGGTCGCGCCGCGAAAAATCATCAGAGATGCGATGACCGCAACGCCCGCGAAGGCGAAGCCCGCACGCGATTGGCTGAGCAGGATCGCCCCGGCCAGAACCAGCAGCGCGATTCCGGCCACCAGCAGCGGACCCCGAATCGGCGTGCGGCTGGTGCGGTTCTCCAGCCGACTGTACACAAAATAGGCGAGCAATAGCATGCCCGCTGCCAGGAACGAGGCAAGGTGGTTTGCGTTCGAAAACAGGCCCACCGCCGAATCGCTGTTGGTGATACGGTAAAAATAGAGCGCGCTGCCCGCGCCGCTCGTCACCTGCGCGAGGCCCAGAACGGCGCTGACCAGCGCGGCAACCAGCGTGATCTGGAACAGGCTGCGCTGTTGCTCGCTATCGGCGATGCGGCAGGCAATGTAGCCGGCAAAGGCGGGTAGCAGGGCGAAAAAGGCGTTCAGCGTCCGGTCTGGCGTCATCGATAGCGGCTCGGCGGGGGCGATGCCCAGCGTCGTGAACAGCTGCGCGGGATAGCTGCGTCCGGGCAGCGCGGTCCACATGTCGAACGGCATCGGGATCAGCTGCAGCAGCGGCGTCGCCAGCAGCAGTGCCCAGATCAGCCGTTCCCAGATCGACCAGCCCGCGAACAGCCGCACACGGCCGGCCAAAAGCACCAAGATCAGCGCGATCGCGACCAGCCGGGGGATGATCGGCACCAGCACATCGAGCCGAGTCGCGCCGCCGAACAGCAGCGCTACGACAAACAGCAGCGCAGTCGCCCGAAAGGCCACTGGGCCGAGATCATGCTCCCGCAGCCCCTGGTTGCTCATCAAAAACCTCGTGAATCTCCGCCCGGTCCAGCGCTCTAGTTTCACCCGACTTTGTTGGCAACCCCGGCGGGGTGCGGCGTGGCCGCGCGGGAGCCTGGCGCCGGCTCCGCTCGGATAGCGGTTGCGTTTCCCTTGCTGCGCACTATCGACGGCAGCGCTTAGGGACCATGGCTTGGGCCATGTCCGATAGGGAAATGCGACTTGAAAAGGGACATAGGGTTTTGACGCGCAAGAAAGCCGTTATCACGGGCATCACCGGCCAGGACGGCGCCTATCTGTCGGAACTGCTGCTGGCGAAGGGCTATGAGGTGCACGGTCTGCGCCGCCGGTCGTCCTCGTTCAATACGCAGCGTATCGAGCATCTGTACGTCGATCCGCACCGGTCCGACGCGCGTCTGTTCCTGCACTATTTTGATTTGACGGACAGCAGCAATATCATCCGGCTGATGAACGAGATCAAGCCCGACGAGGTCTATAATCTGGCCGCGCAGAGCCATGTCGCGGTGAGCTTCGAGACGCCTGAATATACCGCCAATTCGGACGCCATCGGCACGCTGCGGTTGCTGGAAGCGCTGCGCATCAACGGCCTTTCGGACACGCGCTTCTATCAGGCCTCCACGTCCGAGCTTTACGGCCAAGTGCGCGAGACCCCGCAGACCGAGACCACCCCGTTCCACCCGCGCAGCCCGTACGGCGTGGCCAAGCTCTATGCCTATTGGATCACGGTGAACTACCGCGAAGCTTATGGCATGCACGCCACCAACGGCATCCTGTTCAACCACGAAAGCCCGTTGCGGGGCGAGACCTTTGTCACGCGCAAGATCACCATGGCCGCCGCCGCTATTGCGGCGGGGCAGCAGGACATGCTGTGGCTCGGCAATCTCGATGCCAAGCGCGACTGGGGCCATGCGCGCGATTTCGTGGACGGCATCTGGCGCATCGTCCAGCACGACACGCCCACCGATTATGTGCTGTCGACCGGCGAGTTGCACAGCGTGCGCGACTTTGTGATCGCCGCGTTCGGCCATGCCGGTTTCGATATCGCCTGGGAGGGCGCCGGCGTGGACGAGATCGGGCGCTGCACGAACAGCGGGCGTGAGCTGATCAAGGTCGATCCGCGCTATTTCCGCCCGGCGGAGGTGGAGCTTCTGCTCGGCGATTCGAGCAAGGCCCGCAACGAACTGGGCTGGCAACCCAAGATCGGTTTCGATGCGCTGGTTGCCGAGATGGTCGAGGCGGACATGCGCAAGGCGGCAGGCGGCGGCAACGAACCGCCGCGCATGTAACGGGCCGCCGTCATGCGTATTCTTTATCTGCTGACCGATGGTTACGGCGGCTATGGCGGTATTGCTTTGTACAACCGCGACGTGCTTGAGGCGATGGCCGGCGATCCCACGGTCGAAAGGATCGTGGCTGTACCGCGTATCATCGGCGAACATGATTCCACGATTGATCCCAAAATAGAGTGGAAGGAAGCCGCCGCTGGCAGCATTGCCGGTTATATCTTACACACACTGCGGGCCTGCCTTACCGAGCGCCCTTTCGATGTGATCTACTGTGCGCATGTGAACCTGCTGCCCGTCGCACGAATGGCCAAGGCATTGACCGGCGCACCGATGATATTGGCGCTTTACGGTTTCGAAGCCTGGGACCCGTTCGAGCGCTTTTCGTCCCGCCAGGCCCTGCCTTCGGTCGATCACATTCTTTCGATCAGTGACTATACCTGGCGTCGGTTCGCCGAATGGTCAAAGTTCGATGCCCGCCGCATGACGCTGGTTCCTAACGCGATCCATTTGAACGATTTTTCAGCTGGACCGAAGAACCCCGCCCTGGAGCAGCACTACGGCATTGTCGGCCGCAAAGTAGCAATGCTGTTCGGCCGGATGAACCCGACCGAGCGTCGCAAGGGGTTCGACGAATTGATTGAGGCGCTGCCGCAGCTGCGTGAACGGGACGACCGCATTGTGCTGATGCTGGCAGGCGGCGGAGACGATATGCCCCGGTTGAAAGCCAAGGCGGCGCATCTCAATGTGGCGGATACGGTGATTTTTACCGGTATGATCGATGAACAGGCGAAGGCCGATCATTTTCGGCTGGCCGACGCCTATGTGATGCCCAGCAGGCAGGAGGGGTTCGGCTACGTCCATCTCGAAGCGATGGCATGCGGCATTCCGGCCGTCGCAAGCGGCGCGGACGGCGCGCGCGAAGCCGTGCGCGACGGCATGCTGGGGGAAGTGATTGATCCGGACGACAGACAGCAGATCGTCGATGCCACGCTGCGCGCCATGCAGAAAGCGCGCGGCGTTCCGCCGGGGCTGGACTTTTTCGGCTACGATCGTTTTTCAGACCGGATCAGGAGCATGATCCAAAAACTGGTTACGAATCCGGCGCGATGACGGGTATTTCCAGCGCTCTTGTCATTGGTGCCACAGGGCAGGACGGAACGTTGCTCTGCCGTCAGCTGGCCGAAACTGGCTGCCACGTTTCTGCGACCGGGCGGAGCCTGGATGTGCACGTACCCCCTGCGTGGGACAAGCTGGGCCTGACCGATCTGGTCACGCGGCATCGCCTCGATCCATGCGATCACCATGCTGTCGCCGCGCTGATCGCGCGCACCAAAGCCGATGCAATTTTCCTGCTTGCGGCGCAAAGTTCTGTCGGTCGCTCTTTCCGCGAGCCGGCGGAAACGTTTCGCTCCAACGTTGTGCCATTGATCGCTGTTCTCGAAGCCGCACGAACGGTTGGAAATGATCCGGCAATCATTTACCCCGCGTCGGGCGAATGTTTTGGCGAAAGTACGGCCGATCGTCCGATAACCGAAACCAGTTCTTTTGCTCCGCGCAGTCCTTACGCGGCTGCCAAGTGCATGGCGGTCCAGGTGGCGCGCAGTTACCGTGACAGCTACGGCACGCGTGTCTCGATCGCCTATCTGTTTGGACATGAATCGCCGCTTCGCCCGGAAAGCTTCGTATTCGGCAAACTGCTGAAAAGCATCGCTGCCATCCATGCCGGCGAGCAGGACGTGGTGGAGTTTCAGGACTTGTCCGTCGTGCGGGACTGGGGCTGGGCACCCGATTATACTGCGGCTATGATCGCCCTGGCGCAGATCGATCCGCCGCAAGAGATTATTCTGGCGACCGGACAATCCTGCTCGCTGGAGACAGCCGTGCGGGCGGTGATGGATGCAGCCGGTCTTGCGTTTGATAAATGTGCGCGCGTCGCGAGCGGCGACACGGCCAGAAACAGAGACTTATCCGAACAATGGGTTGCTCCGTCTTTGGCTAGACAGCGGATTGGCTGGACCGGGTCAACTGCGTTTCCAGCACTGGCGCAAAAACTGCTAGATAAATTGCCGGAATCATAAGCAATGATTATAATAAAACGCGTTGGGAAAGAATATTTTACACAAATATTCGCGTTTATGGTCGCTCTCATAGAGCGACTGATCATTCCAGCAGTGTTTCTCCGGTTTCTTGGTACGGCTGGATTTTCAGGCTGGTCAATCTTATTGGCAGCAGCCAGCTTGATTGCAGCACTGGAATTCGGTCTTGCTAAATACTATACTAATATTATAATAAAACAGGTCGTATCCGGCGCATACGCCGACGCACAAAGGTCCTATCGCGAAGGATCAACGCTTCTTTTTATCGCAGTGGCGATCAGTACGCTGGGTATTTTGTTGATCTTTAATTACTTTTCACCAAGCAGTGGAGACGCATCAGTAGATGCGTCTTTGAAGAGCGCGATTATTCCGATTATATTATCATCATCGATATTTCAGGTATTTGCGATCCGTTATGCGCTTTACAGGGCGCACCAGAAATTTGCGCGCGAAACTGTTTTGTCTTGTATCACGCTGAGCTTGCGCGTGGCAATTGTGACTGTCGCAGCAGTGCTTGGCGCATCATTATTGGGCATTTCATGGGCATGGTTTGGCGCAACTGTGATCTGCCTGATCGTTCCGCTGGTGATTGATACAAGAAAGCAGTTCGGCGGATTTTCTGTCCGTCCTGCCATTATCGCACCTGACCGCCGGCGGCATCTCATCATGACTTCGCCTGGGCTTTGGTTTCAGGTTACGTTGCAAACAGCCTATACGTCCTTACCCGTATTTGCTCTGGGATATTTATCGACGTCTGGTGATGTCATTGCGCAATTTGTCCTCATGCGTACAATTGCAAATTTTGTTCGGCAGATTTTGCAAATGTTTGCAAATGTGTTCGGGCTAGAACTGGCTCGCCGCCAGGCTATAGGCGATCACGGCGGGGTGGCCATGGTCTACCGCGAAGCCAATCAATTCCTAGCGGTGCAAACGGCTGTCGCCGCTGGCGTGCTCACGGCGCTCGCGCCAGATCTGTTCAGGCTATGGACCGGCAAACCTGAATTGTTCAGCTACGTCCTTCTGGCATTCGCGGTGCTTCCGCCGTTGCTCGTACCGGCGGCAATGCTATCGGTTGAGGGTCTTACGTACGCCAACTTGCCTTGGCCCATCATCCGCGCGAGAGTTTTACAGTTGCTGCTAACGGCAATGTTGGTGTTCGTACTGCCGATCGAGCCGATCGGACTACGGCTCATGGCGGGGCTCGCGGTCGGCGAGGTGCTCGGCTTTGGCCTTCCGCTGATTTTTGAAATGCGCAGATTCAATCGTCAGATTCGATTGCGTGAACAAGCCGGTCTGCTGTCGCGAACTGTTGGAAGCTTCGTGTTGACGGGGATAATGATGTATCCGGTGTATCTGATGCCGGGGGAGGGCTCTTATGTTAAAATATTGCTTGGCATAGTAGTTGGTGCCGCCGCGTTGGGCTTATGCCTGGTTACCTTCGGCATTCGGGGGCAACGACGAAGCGCTATGCTGCTGGCGATCCGAACGCGGCTGCGCAGCTGAAGTATTTATATTTTCGGGTACGGATGAGAAATATATCTAATCGTCGAACTCGTTCATCATCATGTTGATCAGTCTAGTCTGCATGAGAAGCCTGCTTCGGCCACCAAGCATTGAACTTCCCACCATGTTCATTAATTGGAGCCGACGCCCAGCAACCGCCATCGGTTAAATGTTCGCCGATTACGAGAATGCAGCTGCGCGGTCCGAATCTCAAACTTTTGATGTAGCGAGCACCGTGCGCTTATGGATCCAGCGACGGCTTCTCCTTCTGGGTGTCATGCGGCCAGCGCGGCGCGCAGGCCGGCGGCACAGCGGTCGTAGTTCCAGCCCGATATGATCTCGCGGCTGCGCTTGCCCATGCGCCGGGCCGCGCCGTCGTCCCGCACCATCGGGCGCAGCGCATCGGTCAGACCGGTCACGTCACCGGCGTCGAACAGCGCGCCGTTCTCACCCGCGATCACCAGATCGGCAACCGACCCGATCTCGCGCGAGGCCACGATGGGCAGGCCAGCGCACATCGCCTCGTTGATGATCAGGCCCCACGGCTCGGCCTCTGACGGCAGCACGAACACATCGCATGCGCCGAACAGGCGGGGCAGTTCGGCCTGGTTGATAAAGCCGGTGAAGACGATATCGATATCCGGATTGGCTGCGGCCAGGGCGCGCAGATCGCCCTCCATTTCGCCCGCTCCGGCGAATACGAGCGAGAACTCCAGCCCCTCATCCTTCAGCGCGCGGCCGGCCGCAATAATATCGTCC
>JBBSUT010000110.1:0-7906 GCA_038234155.1 Sphingomonadales bacterium
GCAATTTCTGCTGCAATTCAGATTGGGTCAGTAACGGGCCACCGCCGCGCCCCAGGTGAAGCCACCGCCCATAGCTTCCAGCACGATCAAATCGCCGCGCTTGATCCGGCCGTCGCGCACGGCCTCGTCCAGCGCCAGCGGCACAGAGGCGGCGGAAGTGTTGGCGTGGTGGTCCACGGTCATCACAACTTTTTCGATGGGCAGGCCCAGTTTGCGTGCGGTGGCGTCGATGATGCGGGCATTGGCCTGGTGGGGGACGACCCAGTCGACGTCCTCGGCGCACAGACCAGCTGCTGCGAGCGTCTCGGTCAACACCTCGGCCAGATTGACTACGGCGTGGCGGAACACCTCGCGGCCCTTCATACGCAGCTTGCCAACGGTTCCGGTGGTCGACGGGCCGCCGTCCACATACAGCATCTCGCCATGCTGGCCGGCGGCGTGCAGCCGGGTGGCCAATATACCGCGGTTTCCCTCTTCAGCGCACAGCACCACAGCCCCGGCGCCGTCGCCGAACAGTACGCAGGTGCCGCGGTCCTCCCAGTCCAGGATGCGGCTGAAGGTTTCCGCGCCGATGACCAGCGCCTTGCTGGCCGAATGCGCGCGAATCATGCTCTCGGCCACCGACAGCGCGTAAAGGAAGCCCGAGCACACGGCGGCAACATCGAACGCCGGGCAGCCGCTGATGCCAAGGAGGTCCTGCACCTTGGTTGCGCTGGCGGGAAAGGTGTTGTCCGGCGTGGCGGTGGCCAGCACGATCAGATCGATCTCTCCTGCCTCCATCCCGGCAGACTCGAGCGCGCGGCGACAGGCCTCGGCCGCCAAGGTAGCGGTGGTCTCGTCCGGCTCTGCGATGTGGCGGAATTTGATACCGGTCCGCTCGGTAATCCAGGCATCGGAGGTGTCGACGGTCTTGGACAGTTCTTCGTTCGAGACGCGGTTGCGCGGCAGGGCGGAGCCTGTGCCGGCGATGACGGCGCGCCGTTGGCTCATGCGGCCGTGCCCCGTCGCGGCAACAGCGAGTCGAGTTCGATCAAATCCTCGGATATCCGGTCGACGATGCTTTCCTCCACGAGGCGCGCGGCCACGGCCACGGCATTGGCAACACCCTTGGCGTCAGCGCTGCCATGGCTCTTAACAACCACACCGTTAAGCCCCAGAAAAACGGCGCCATTGTGGTTGTTGGGATCGAGATGATGGCGCAGCAGCTCGGTCGCCGGTCGCGAAATCAGAAAGCCGATTTTGGAACGGACCGAACTGGAAAAGGCATTGCGCAGCAGATCGGTGACAAAGCGCGCCGTGCCCTCCATGGCCTTGAGCGCCACATTGCCCGAAAAGCCACCGCTGACGACAACGTGGCTTTCTGCGCGGCTCAGCTTGTCGGCCTCGGTAAAACCCTGGAAATCCAGCGACAGATGATGGGCCGCACTCAGCGTCTGCGCCGCGTCGCGCAACTCCTCGGTGCCCTTCATATCCTCGGTGCCAATGTTGAGAAGCTTCACGCGCGGCCGTCCATAGCCATAGATGATGCGCGAATAGGCCGCGCCCATCACAGCGAACTGCACCAGATTGCGCGCGTCCGCCTCAACGTTGGCGCCCAGATCCAGCATCACCAGATCCTGATCTTCGATCGTCGGAATAAGCCCGGCCAGGGCGGGGCGGTCGATCCCTTTTATCGTGCGCAGCGCCAGCTTGGACATCGCCATCAACGCGCCGGTATTGCCGGAACTGACCGCGGCGCTTGCCTCGCCGGTCTTCACCGCGTCGATCGCGAGACCCATGGAGGTGGTGCGCCCTTTGCGGATCGCTTGCATAGGGCGGTCGTCATTAGTTACGACCCCGTCGACATGGCGAATTTCGGAAGCGCCCTTTAAGCCGGCGTGGCTTTGCAGCGCGGATTCGATTCGCGCTTGATCGCCCACTAGCAAAAACTCGAACTTGGGATGTCGATGCCGCGCCAACGCCGCGCCCGCGATCATGACGCGCACGCCTACATCGCCGCCCATCGCATCGATAGCGATACGCGGCGTCATGGGCACATTACCGTCCTTTCAGGATCGGGCGATACGGGAGTTTGGAGCGGATTAGAGCGCAGGTGCGAGGATTTCACGGCCGTTGTAGTGATTGCACTCGCCGCACATATGGTGCGGGCGCTTGAGCTCGCCGCAATTCGGGCATTCCTGATAAGCCATCGGCTTCAGCGAATCGTGCGAGCGACGCATGCCGCGCTTGGACGGGGACGTCTTTCTTTTGGGTACGGCCATCTCGGCACCTGTTCTATTTAAGCAAAAATATCTGTTACAAACGCGATACGCCCGAAGCACCCAGCTGGCAAGCGGCCCGCCGGGCGGCAAAAGGTGTCTCGGTCACGCAAGGCGAAAGCGCGCACATAACGAATATCGGATGATTTGCAAGCCCACTATCGCTACGGCGGATCTCGTACAGCGGAGCCCATCGCATGATCCCCAGCGCATGGTCCTTAGAGTATGGGCCGTGGCCATCGCCTTTGGCGCGCCGGGCAAATGTTGGGGCGGCTGCGCACCAAAAGCGGTGACGGGCACCGGTAACGACGCTAGGGCGCGGCCCGACCGAACGGGAGATTGATATGACGAACGATACTGAAACTGAAAACCAATCCGAAGCTGAAAGCGATCAGAAACTAACGGCGGCAGACCCCGGCACTGGCAGCTCCGATATCGCCAGTTCCGACGCCACCGATACGGCTATCGACGCCGCCAACGCGGCCAGTGCCACTGGCGGAGATGATACGCCGCCTGATCATCTGGCGATTTCTGGGCTCAGCGAATTTCATGACGCCGACAAGCTGGCGCGCGGGATAGGCATCCGCTTCAAGGGCGAGACGCGCACCAACATCGAAGAATATTGCATATCCGAAAGCTGGGTGCGCGTGCAGGCGGGCAAGTCGCTCGATCGGCGTGGACGCCCGCTAACGATCAAGCTGTCCGGCCAGGTGGAAGCCTGGTTCGAGGATCTGGGCGACAACCCGCCGGTTGCCCGCAAAGAAGGATAAGCGGTGCCCGGTTAGCTGGCGACGCGGACCATGCCGGACGCGGCAGGGCTATTGGCCCAGGCGCACCAGCAGATCGCCAATCGGGTCGCCATGCGGCCCAGAAGCCTGCCCAGAAGCAATCGGGGGCGCCGGGGCAGCGGCGCGCTCGTGCTTGAATTCAGCGGAGCGGGCGGACGTGATCGCCTGGGCTGAGGCGAACTGCAGCGTGGGCCGGGCTGCCGGGCTTCGTAGTGGCTTGGGGGGAAGCTTGGGCGCGCGGCCGGAATAGATGAAACCCTCCACCGGGTAAGCCGTGGTCCCCAGGCCCGCGATCGGGGTGTACCACACCCGCACCGTTCTCCAGTCGTTGTCAGCGGAGACGTCCACCACCGCCACATTATCCTCGATCTGGCCGCGCCGGCCGTCGATGATGGACCAGTTGCTGTGCCGCACCAGGATCGTGCGCGAGTCTATGATGCGGCTAACTGCGGCGACATGGCCCAGGCGCATGATACCATGCGGTTTGAAGGCCAGCACCGCCCCAATCTGGGGGACGCTGCCGCGTTCATATTTGCCCGCGGCCTGGCCCCACCATGTGTGGGCATCGCCATAGATCGGTATCCCGGAAACCTGCCGCGCGTAGGGGACGCACTGGAGGCCGTCTTCGTCCTGCGCGATGGCGGGCGCGGCAAGCATGACGGCCGCGAGCATGGCGATCACGCGAAATAAAGTCTGCATAGCGCGGCGGTCCCTTTCCCTCGGGCACGGCTATGGGCGCAGGAACGGCAACGCGGCGCTAAGCGCTTTGGTCAACGTTGAGGGTTAATGGCGCGTCTAGCTGGCCGCTATCCGGACGCTCAGATCAGATCGATATGAACCGCGTCCTGCGCGATTTCGGCGAACGGAGCAGGCTCGGTTCCCGTCATCCAGACTTGCCCGCCGCGTGCTGCCAGACGTGCGAACAGCGCGGCGCGGCGCAGCGGATCCAGATGCGCTACTACCTCGTCGAGCAGCAGAACCGGGCGCATCGCGCGGGCCTCGGCCACCGCATCGGCGTGCGCCAGCACGATCGCGAGCAGGAGCGCCTTTTGCTCGCCCGTCGAACATTGCTCGGCCGGGCGATCCTTGGCACCGTGGCGCACCAGCAAATCGGTACGATGCGGCCCCGCCAGCGCGCGTCCGGCCGCCCGGTCTACGAAGCGGTTAGCGCGAAAGGCCGCCGCTAAACGAGCAACATCGGCACCCTCGCCGTCTTCGCGCGCGCCGATAAGGGCGTCGTCGTGACCTGCATCGCTCAGCGCGAGCAGCGGGCGCGCGAAGGGGTCATCCGGATCACCCATCACACGCTGCGCCAGCCTGTCGATCAGCGCGCGCCGCGACCGCATGATCGCCGCGCCATGTTCGGCCATTTGGTGCTCCAGCCCTTCGAACCATGCCTGATCGCCTGGACGATCGGCGCCCAGCAGACGATTGCGTTCGCGCATCGCGCGTTCGTACCGGGTGGTGGCGCCGGCATGGGCGGGATCCAGCGCATAGGTCAGCCGATCCAGGAAACGCCGCCGACCCGCCGCGCCTTCCAGGAAGATGCGGTCCATCGATGGCGTCAACCAGACCAGCGCAATCCGTTCGGCCAGAGCCCCTGCGCTCGCTCCCGCCTGATTGATCCGCACCTTTTTGCGCTCGGGCGCGGCAGCATCGGTGCCCACACCCAGATCGGCGTCATCGGTGCGCGCAAAGATCGCAAAACCGCCCGGCCCGTCTTCGCGCGCCATGGTGGAGAGCGGCGCCCGGCGTAGGCCGCGGCCGGGCGAAAGCATTGAGATCGCCTCCAGCACATTGGTCTTTCCCGCGCCGTTGGGGCCGGTCAGAAGCATGAATCCAGCGCGGCCGACAATTTCCAGCCGGGCATGATTGCGGAAATCTTCCAGGCTGAGCCGAGCGATCGTCATGGTCGACCCAAGTCCTGCGGGATGGTGCGCTCCAGTGCAAGAGCAGCGCGCCAGCAGCACCGAACCAACATGCGGGATATAACACCATATGTTAGGTTTCAAACTGGACTTGTCGCCAGCCGAACTTGCCATAATCGGCGGTTTTCTGCGGCTAACTGCAGTTGGCACGGGCCGTGCAACACCTCTGGCATCGGCAGGATGCTCCCGCCGCAAACGTTCAAGCCCAAGGAGATTTTATCATGACCGAAGTTTTCCGCACCCGCCTGATGGCCATTACCGCCGCTTGCTTCTGTGCCGTTATCACCGTCGGCATCAGCATTGCCCCGGCCGTCAGCCCCGCCACGCACCTGGTTGCCTGAGGCCACCGAGCGCCCAATCCATTCGGTTCGCCGCCCACGACATGACAGCGCGGACCCGCCATCCAAGGACAACCAGCACAATGCAAAACGCTCTTCATCTCGACAAATCCAACGGCAAGCTCTTCGGCGTGTGTTCCGGCTTGTCCAACTGGTCCGGTATCGATGCTACCTTGATCCGCATAGCGCTGGTCGCCGCCGTGTTACTTGGCGCGGGCCTGCCCATGCTGCTTTACATCGTCATGGCCTTGGTGGTCGATTGAGGCGAAAAGCTTTTCCCTGCGCCACGCGTTGGCTATGACGCTGCAAGTAACCGGCGGAGCAGGATGCCGATGGACGATCGTGAGGAACATAGGGACGGCGTTGGCGAACACCGCTTCACCAGCCGCAAGGACGTGAACATAGAGGCCGAAATCCGGGAAGCCGGCGCAGGCCGCTTCAAGATTTTTGTGCTCGATCTGTCCGAAACGGGTTTCCGGATGAAATCATTGACCTTCATCAATCCGGAAAGCCGCGTGACGTTGACCTTGCCGGGACTGGCGCCGCTGGCGGCGCAAGTGGCCTGGACCAAAGGGGATTTGTACGGATGTTCGTTCGCCAATCCGCTCTATCCAGCGGTGTTCGACCACATCGTGCAGAAATTCCCGGCGCTGGGTTAATCGCTGACGTTCAACTCGGGCGCAATCCGGGAGGCTCGCATATTTTGCTTACTTGCACCGCCGGAACCGCGTTTCCATCCGGCCGTTACACAATCGGAAGGAATTCGACATGGCAGACTCCAAAGACACGTTGATCCCGCAAGACCGTATGGAGGAAATGTCGGTCGCGCCCGGCGATCCGAAAGCGGAGGGCTCTAAGCATGACAGCGCGAAGCATGACGGCCCCGCTGGTAAAGGTGAGAAAGCCAAGGATGCACCGCGCGACGAAGACAATCTCGAAGAAGGGCTGGAAGGCAGCATGGCCGGTTCCGATCCGGCAAGCAGCACGCAGCCCTGACCTTATCTACGGCGTATGATGGATGCTTTCACGCAGCCTTTTGCAGGAACACTGTTCCGGCGCTATAACCGGCACCAAATGAGCAGATAAGCCCAATGTCGCCCGCCTCCAGGTCTGCGCTGTGCTCGTGAAAGGCGATGATTGATCCGGCGCTGCTGGTGTTGGCATAGCGGTCGAGCACCGTGGGACTTTCATCTTCGCTCGCTTCATGCCCTAGCACGCGCTGCGCGATGAGCCGGTTCATACCTGCATTGGCTTGGTGCAGCCATAGTCTGCGCATCTGTGTGCCGCTGAGCGCGAGCGTTTCCATATGTTCGGCAATCATGGCGCTGACCATCGGCACCACTTCCTTGAACACTTTACGCCCCTCCTGCACAAACAGTTTGTCGTCGCCATCCCGGCTTGCGGGATGCGTCCGGTTCAGAAAGCCGAAATTGTTGCGGATGTTGTTGGAGAATACGGTCTTCAGACGCGTACCCAAGATCGTCCAATGATCAGTCGGCGCAACGTCCTGCGCTTCTACGAGCACCGCCGTCGCCACATCTCCGAATATGAAATGGCTGTCGCGATCACGCCAGTTGAGATGGCCCGAAGTGATCTCCGGACTAACTACCAGAACCGAGCGCGCGTTGCCTGACCGGATGAAATCAGCCGCGGTCTGGATGCCGAAGGTTGCCGAAGAGCAGGCCACATTCATGTCAAACCCAAAGCCTTCGCCAGCACCGAGCGCATCCTGGATCTCTACCGCCATTGCCGGATAGGGGCGCTGCATGTTGGAACAGGCGCACAACACTGCATCGATGTCGCCCGCATCTCGCCCCGCCCGTTCCAGCGCCATGCGAGCGGCCTTTACGCCAATTTCTGCCATCAGGGATGGTTCGTCATTGGTGCGCTCCGGCAGGCGCGGTTCCATGATGTCGGGGTCCAGTACGCCGACCTTATCCATGACATGTCGAGCCTTGATACCGCTCGCCTTTTCAATAAAATCGGTGCTGCTGGGCACCTTGGCCGCAACGGCGTTCGCGGCGATGGCGTCCGCATGGTCTTCGTTCCATCGCCCGGCGTAATGGTTATAGCTCTCGACCAGCTCGTCGTTGGAGATGCTGTGCGGTGGAGTGAACAAACCCGTAGCGGCAATAACCGGCTGGATCGGGTGGTGGATGGACATGCCGGAAACTCCTGAACAGGGCGATGATCTTAGAAACGCCGTGCGCGCTCGGCAAGGGCGACGCGATTCAGAAGAAGGGGGATAATTGTAGCAGCCGACATTGTTCATCGCCAATCCAGTATTTGGTAGCTAGCATCGCATCGTCCAACATGCTGGGCGCTTGCCGCGCTCCGTGCGACGTGTTTTTGGGGAGGCGTTATATGTTGCGTAGAAAAATCGGTGCTCTGGCAGGGATTGTCACCATCTTGGCTTCATGCGGCGGCGGCGGCGGTTCCGGCAGCGGAAACGGTAACACCTCCAGCGCGCCGCCGCCCACCGCGGTGCCCACACCGCCACCGCCACCCCCGCCCACATCCACGGCTGGCTGCTCGCTGACCGAGCGTCAGAACTGGGCGCAGGCACAGCTGGATACTTATTATCTATTTCCCGA
>JBBSUT010000111.1:0-7876 GCA_038234155.1 Sphingomonadales bacterium
CGGTTGCTCTGGCTTTTGATCCTGCGCCGGGCTGGCACGGCTATTGGTCCAACCCCGGTGATGCCGGCTTTGGCATTGCCCTGGACTGGAGTTTGCCGCCCGGCGTAACGATATCGGAACCGCTATTTCCGGTGCCGCAGATCCTGGTGATCGCGGGGCTAATGAACCACGTTTATTCGGGCCCGCACGCCCTGCTCATGACGGCGCGTCTGGACCGCTCGATCGCCGCTGGCACGCGGTTGCCGATCGGGCTGGACGCGCAATGGCTGGCCTGCACAGATGAGATATGCGTGCCCGAAAGCGGCCATTTCGAAACCGTGCTGACGGCGGGGAGCGGCGGTCAGGCGCAAAGCAACGCGTTCGATGGATTTCGGTCCCGGCTCGCCACGCCGCTGGATCAGCCGGGGCATTTTACGGCGGCCAATGGCATGCTGCGTCTGGCGATCCCCTTTCCATCCGGCGCGGCCATCTCAAACCCCCATTTTTTCGCCCGTGCGGACGGCATTGTGGACTATGCAGCCCAGCAAAACTTCTCCCGCGCGGGCGACATGTTGATCATGGAGACGCGGCTGGCAGGCATCGCGCCGCTGAGCATCGCCGGGCTGATTTCGCTGGGCGATGGCGGCGGGCTCAGCATCAGCGCCGCGCCCGGTGCCGTGCCGACGGGCGGCGTCCCGCTCGGGCCAGCTAACAGAAGGGCCCCGGGAATGGCGGTTCTTCTGCTCAGTTTCGGTGCTGCCGTCTTGGGCGGTCTGCTGCTCAACGTTCTGCCCTGCGTATTTCCGATCCTGGGCCTGAAAGCGATCAGCCTGACCCGTGCCTCCATCGGCAGGCGCGAGGCCCGCCGCGACGGGCTGGCTTACACGGCGGGCGCGGTGCTGGCTTGTCTCACGCTGGGCGGCATCCTGTTGATCCTGCGCGCGCGCGGCGAAGCGGTGGGCTGGGCCTTTCAGTTGCAGGAGCCGGCCGTGGTTGCGGCGCTATTTTTGCTGATCGCGGCGATCACGGCGAACCTGCTGGGGCTGTTCAGCATGCCGGGCCTGGCATTGGGGGATCGACTGACGCGGTCGGGCGGTGCTTCGGGCAGCTTCTGGACAGGCGCGCTGGCCGCCTTCGTCGCCACGCCGTGTACCGGCCCGTTTATGGCGGCGGCGCTGGGGGCGGCGCTGTTGTTGCCGGCTCCGGCGGCGCTGCTGTTGTTCGCGGGCCTCGGTGTCGGCCTTTCGCTACCTTTTCTTGCGATTGGTTTCGTGCCCGCGCTGCGGCGCTGGTTGCCCAAGCCCGGCCCCTGGATGCAGACATTCCGGTGCTGGATGGCGCTACCCATGGCGCTTACCGCCGCCGCGCTCGCCTGGCTATTGTGGCGATTGGGGGGCGCGCCGCTTGTGGCCGCGGCGCTTGTGGCCGCTGCGCTGTTGCTGGCGCTGCTGCTGTGGCTGGGCCGGGTGCAGCGACATGGTGGCCCCCGCATGCTACCGCTCGCGCTTGCCGCCGCAGTCATGTTGTTGCTGCCGCCCGCTTTGATCGCCGCTGCTCCCGCGGATCGGTTCACAGCCGCTGGCAGCGATGGCGGAGATACCGCCTACAGCGTGGACCGACTGGCCAGGTTGCGCCGCGCTGGCACGCCGGTGTTCGTCTATTTCACCGCCGACTGGTGCGTCACCTGTAAAGCCAACGAAGCTGCCGCGATCAACCGGGCATCGGTGCGTGCGGCGTTCGAAAAGGCCGGCGTGGCGACGCTGCGCGCCGATTTTACCCGGCGCGATCCGGTCATAGCGCGCTTCCTCGCGGACCATGGCCGGGCGGGCGTGCCCTTGTATCTTTTCTATCCGGCGGGCGGCGGCGCGGCCCGTGAGCTGCCGCAGCTGCTCGTCCCGGAAACGCTGATCGCGCTGACCCGGAATTAGCCGGTCGGCCGGTCGCCGCTAATTATTGGGGAAGCGTTCTTCCCGCGCGGCACCAATGACGAGAATCCCTTCGGTTCCGGTCACGCCGTCGATCGGCACCGAGGCTTCGAATGCGCGGCCTTCGGCCTGCCTGTTGGCCATGCCCACCACTTCGATGACCCACCAGTCCGGCTTGGCCGAATAGATGCGCGGGGCAAGTTTGGCGACAAGGCCGTCGTCCGGCATCGTGCCTCTCACCCGCAGGAAACGCGTGCCACCGACAAAACCGGATTTGATTACAGCCTCTTCAAAATCGACGAGACGACCGTTGGGCGCGCTCGATATAGAGCGCGACTGTTGGGAAGACATTGTAAAACCAGACTCCGGATCGCTTTGAAGAAGCGCGCGTTTCCGCTCGCTCCCTGCATCGACCTCCCCCACCGCCCTCCTGTGTACGCACAAAAATGGTTTCACAAGAGCAACGAAGTGCGTATTCCGGCATCAATCTGAAAAGCCGTTGTTATTTTTCTTACAGCTACGCGCAAGAAAAATTAACAACGCTTTAACTGAACTTGCGCTGCGTCTTGCCGTAACGCATCTTTCGCGTTCCAGGCCGCCCCTCCGTCGCCCGTCCGCGCGGCGCCGCCACCTGGTCACCGCCGGGCAAGCCAAGTTCGTCGGCCTCCATCTTGCGGATTTCGTCGCGCAGGCGGCCGGCTTCCTCGAATTCCAGATCGGCGGCGGCGGTGCGCATCTTCTTTTCCAGATCCTCGATATAGGCGCGCAGATTGTGCCCGGCCAGGCCGGGGGCTTCGTCCTTGCCCTTGCGCGCTGGATGGCCCTTGTGCGCATGCGCCACAATATCGGAAATTTGCCGCACGATGGTGGTCGGCGTGATGCCATGCTCAATATTATATTCCACCTGCTTCTCGCGGCGCCGATCGGTTTCAGCCAGTGCGCGCTCCATCGATCCGGTGATGCGGTCAGCGTACAGAATGACGCGGCCATCCACGTTGCGCGCGGCGCGGCCGATGGTCTGTATGAGCGAGGTCTCGGAGCGCAAAAAGCCTTCCTTGTCCGCATCCAGGATCGCCACCAGTCCGCATTCGGGGATATCGAGCCCCTCGCGCAGCAGGTTAATGCCAACCAGAACGTCATACACACCCATCCGCAGATCGCGGATCAGCTCGATACGCTCGAGCGTCTCCACATCGGAATGCATGTAGCGCACTTTCAGTCCGGCTTCGTGCATGAATTCGGTCAGATCCTCTGCCATCCGTTTGGTCAGCGTGGTGACCAGAGTGCGATAGCCCGCCTTGGCCGTGATCCGCGCCTCGTTGATCAGATCATCGACCTGCTCCTCGACCGGTTTGATCTCCACCGGCGGATCAATAAGGCCGGTGGGACGGATGACCTGTTCGGCGAACACGCCGCTGGTCTCCTCCATCTCCCACTTGCCCGGCGTGGCCGACACCGCGACAGTCTGCGGGCGCATCGCGTTCCACTCGTTGAAGCGCAGCGGCCGGTTGTCGATGCAGCTGGGCAGGCGGAAACCATATTCGGCCAGCGTAAGTTTGCGGCGATGATCGCCCTTGGCCATTGCGCCGATCTGCGGCACCGTCTGGTGGCTTTCATCGACGAATAGCAGCGCATTTTCGGGCAGATATTCGAACAAGGTCGGCGGTGGTTCGCCGGGCAGGCGGCCGGTGAGAAAGCGGCTGTAATTCTCGATCCCGTTGCAGCTGCCAGTGGCGTGGATCATTTCCAGATCAAAATTGGTGCGCTGCTCGAGCCGCTGCGCCTCCAGTAGTTTGCCCTCCGCCTCCAGTTCCTTGAGCCGCTCGGTCAGCTCGAAGCGGATCGCGGCGGCGGCCTGTTTCATGGTGGGACCAGGCGTGACATAGTGCGAGTTGGCGTACACACGCACCTTGGCCAGCTGCGTGCCCTTTTTGCCGGTGAGCGGATCGAACTCGCTGATCGATTCCACCTCGTCGCCGAAAAATTCGATGCGCCATGCCACGTCGTCGTAATGCGACGGGAACAGCTCCAGCGTATCGCCGCGCACGCGGAAATTGCCGCGCGCGAAGGCGGTGTCGTTGCGCTTGTACTGCAGCGCCACGAGCTTGCGGATCAGCTCGCGCTGGTCCACGCTCTCGCCTTTCTGGATGTCGAAGATCATGGCCGAATAGGTCTCGACCGATCCGATGCCGTAGAGGCAGCTGACCGAAGCCACGATCAACACATCGTCGCGCTCCAGCAACGCGCGGGTGGCCGAATGGCGCATCCGGTCGATCGCCTCGTTGATCGAGCTTTCCTTCTCGATATAGGTATCTGACCGCGCAACATAAGCTTCCGGCTGGTAGTAATCATAATAGGAAACAAAATATTCTACCGCATTCTCGGGGAAAAACTGCTTGAACTCGCCATAAAGCTGCGCCGCAAGAATCTTGTTGGGTGCGAGTATCAGGGCCGGGCGCTGCAGTGCCTCGATCACCTTGGCCATGGTGAAGGTCTTGCCCGATCCGGTAACGCCCAGCAGCACCTGCGTCGCCTCTCCGTCGCGCGCACTTTCCGTCAGCTCGGCGATGGCAGTGGGCTGATCGCCCGAAGGTTCATATTCGCTGACGAGCTTGAACGGCCTCCCGCCCTCCGCCTTGTTCGGTCGAACGGGTTTGTGGGGAACGAACTTGTCGTTGGTGTCGGGCTCGTCCAGCCCGCGTCGGATCACCAGTTCTGCCATGGCTGCAATATGTGGTGTCGCAGGCCCAATGCCAAGGCGGCTAGGCAGGCCGGATCGCGGCGGCTAATCTGACGGCGTCTATAGCTGGAGAGCCTGCCCCATGAAATCATGTCCCTACCTTGCCGTCATCGGCCTGATGGCGCTGGCTGGCTGTTCCGACAAGGAAGACACCGCCGCCGCTCCCGCAGGCAAGAACGCGGCCGCGCCAGTAGAGCGCGCAAGCCCAGAGCAAAGCGCCCGAAATGCCGCCAAGATCGCCGATGCGGTGACCGACAAGCTGGAGCCTGGCCTGTGGAAGCAGACCATCACCATCGTCGATCTGGAGATGCCCGGCATTCCCGCGGTGGCCCGGCGCGCGCTGGAGACGCAGAAGGGCACGTCCAAAAGCTTTCAGCATTGTCTGACACCGGAGCAGGCCGCCCGCCCCGATCCGGAGTTCTTCGGCAACGACGCCAGCCATGATTGCAGCTACAACAGCTTCAGCCGCAGCGGCGATCTCATGACCATCAGCATGACGTGCGGGGCCGAGGGCGGCCGCCAGGCGCGCACCGACATGCAGGGCAGCGTTGGACAAACCAGCTTCGATCTGGCGATGACCACCAATATGCTCAGCAGCCCCAACGGCAAGATGTCGCTTAGCGGCAAGCTAACGGGTGAACGCATCGGAGAATGCAAGGGCTGATCGCGCGGCACGCTCCACGCGCGCCGTCTGAAACTACGGTTCCCTATTTGCCGGCATCGCGATCGTTCGCGCGCCTGCGCTTTTACAAGTGCTCGCTCAGATAACCGAGCGGAGAGCATCGACGAAATGCGGGATGTTCCGTTCGTTGAGGCCGGCCACGTTGATGCGGCCAGATGCGGCCATGTAGATGCCGTGGCTGGTACGCATGGCCATGACCTGATCCTTGGACAGGTCGAGCGTCGAGAACAGACCGTTCTGCCGACCGACCGCCGCCAAATCGACCGGGCCGATTGCCTGATATTCGGCCAGCGCGGCGCGCATCGCGTTCAGCCGGGTGCGCATATTGTGCACCTCTGCATCCCATTCGCCGCGAAAGCCGTCGTCTTCCAGGATTACGCGCACGGTCGCCGCACCGTGATCTGGCGGCATGGACCAGTTGGCGCGTGCGTTGGATAAAAGATGGCTGAACAGCGTGGCCGCCTGATCCTCGGTCCGCGAAATCGCATAGAGCGCGCCCACCCGCTCCCGGTACAGACCGAAATTCTTGTCACAGCTATAGGCCAGCATCGATTCCGGTGCGGCGGCGATCACCTTACGAAGCCCCTCGGCGTCCGCATCAAACCCGTGGCCCAGCCCCTGATAGGCCAGATCGATCAGCGGAAAGAGCCCGCGCGCGGCGATGATGCGGGCGATCTCAGCCCATTGGTCCAACTTGTAATCGATGCCGGTGGGGTTGTGGCAGCAGCCGTGCAGCAGAACGACGTCGCCGGCATCGGCCGCTTCCATCGCCGACAGCAACGCATCGAAGTCCAGCGTCTGCGTGGCGATATCGGCGTGGACAAAGGTTACTGGTTCCATGCCGCAGGCGGTGATGATCGGCACGTGGTTGGGCCAGCTTGGCGTGCCCAGCAGCACGCGCCGTGCGCCCGCCTGAACGAGTGTCTCGCAGGCCAGCCGCACCGCGCCGGTGCCCCCGGGCGTCTGCACACCGCGCAGCCGCGCGCCATAGCCATCGTCTGCGCCGAAGATATAGGGCCGAAGCGCCGCCACGAAGGCCAAGTCGCCCTCTGGACCCAGATAGCTCTTGCTGTCCTGGATTTCGTGGAGCCGATGCTCGGCCTTTTTCACCGCGCGGAATACCGGCGTGCTGCCGTCCGAATCGCGATATACGCCCACGCCCAGATCGACCTTTTCGGGCCGCGGATCGTCGCGATATAGCTTGATGAGTGCGAGCAGCCCGTCCGGGGGAAGGTCTTGCAACTGTTCGAACATGGGCGCGCTCCGCTTGAGGGGTTCGCGCCGTGCCATGCCGCTTATGCCAAGCCGCCGCAAGGGTGGAGCGGCGCGCAGCCCCGGCAACGGCTGATCGCGACCGGCCGGCCGGACCACCGATTTCAGAAGGGCAGCCAGCGCTGCTTCTTGCTGAATTTCATATAGCCCACGTTCGCGCCCAACCGCAGTCCAGCGCCAACGCGTATCGGGATCAACACCTTGTCCCCGCGGCGCATGTAGCTGACGTTGAATCCGCCGATCAGATAGGCCGCACCCTCGCCCGCCACATAGCGTTTGTAGAGATCTTCGCTGTCGTAGAGATTGTAGACCAGAATGAAGGTGCTGCCGGCATTGGCGCCCGCATCGAACCCCACAGATGGCCCGGTCCAATACACCGGACGTTCGCCTTCGATCTTGTGGAACAGCGTGCCCGATCCGTAGCGCAGGCCGAAGATGAAAGCGCCGGCGCCCTCCCGGCCCACGATATAGCCGTTGGGTTCGCCCTGTTTGGACAAGATGTCCTCGATCAGGCCGGCCAGCCCTTCGGCGCCCTTGCCGAACACGCCCTGGGCGGCGCCGATCAGATCATCCTTCTGATAGGTGGCCGGTCCGCTCGTCGGCACCGCGCCGATCGGCGATGCGCCTTGGCTTTGCGTTCCGTAACCCTGTTCGTAAACCGGCGGGGGTGGGGGCGGCGGGCTTGCGGTATCGTTCGCGCCGCTCTGCCCGTTCATCAGGACATTGTCCTCGGCAGGCACGTCATAGGGATTGTAGGCCGGGGGGGACGGATTATCCGGCAAACGCTGCTGCGCGGGCGGGGGACCCAGATCGGCATCGATCGCCTCGTTCGGATCGATCTCGCGGATCTGCGCGGCGGCGGGCGCGGCGATCATCATGGCTGCGGCCAGGATCGGCACGAGCCGCTTGAGAAGCGACATGGTCATGGCAATATTTCCCTCATTTCGCCTGGGCACATTTCCCTTGGGCTCATTCCCCCGCGGCTCATTTCCCCGCAGATAACACAGTCTGCCCCCGCGCATGGCGGGCAAAGCACGGCGCGACGGACCGAGTCCTTTTCGCGACAGGACGAATCCCTGCCTGTCTCCGGACAGGTGAATCGCGCCTGAAGCAACGCCCGCACATTCCCCCGTTGCGGCCCGCGCATGCCCTCGTTATAGGACGCGGCTTGCCAACCAGCGTCAGGACACGTGGGTGAGTGGCTGAAACCAGCGGTTTGCTAAACCGCCGTGCGGGTTAATTCCGTACCGAGGGTTCGAATCCCTCCGTGTCCGCCAG
>JBBSUT010000112.1:0-7567 GCA_038234155.1 Sphingomonadales bacterium
CGCTAGCAGTCCCGCAATCTGGAAAGGCAGCGTTTGCAGGAAATCTCCCGCCCCGGTCACCAGCAGCAGAAGTGAGAGCGCGGCCAACGCGAAGATCGCGAGGTTGCGCCATTGGCCTGATCCACCGAGCGACAGCGACGACCGGATCGCCTGGGCAAAGCACCAATGCGCGAAGGGCATGAAGACCGATACCGAAGCGATCACGGCGGGGGATCGGCCGCCCAGCTTCATTACCTGCATCTCGACAGCGCCGATAACCAGCGCGGTGGCAAGCCAAGCCAGCGCACGCTGTCCGCGCATCGCGGCGAAGCAAATGGCGGACAGTATGGCGAGCGCGGCGATCAGGCCGGACATGACATCGAAAAAACTTACCGCCAGGGCCAATATCCGCTCCCGATGAATGACGGGAACGGGCCTAACTCACATTGATTAACGGCTTGTTATTCGGCGACAATACAGCAGTGTTGAAAGGGTCTTAGCTGCGCTTGCGGAACAGAAGCGTCATCCGGTCGCTCTCTCCCACCGCGTCGTAAGTCGCTTTGTCTTGCTCCTTCAGCGCGTAGCTCGGCGGCAGGGTCCAGACTCCCTCCGGCCAGTTTGCGCTGTCCTTCGCATTGGCGTTGGCCTCGCTGGTGCCGACCAGATCGAAGCCCAGCGCCTCGATATAGGCGATGACGTCCTTCTGCCGCAGATAGCCCTTGTTGCCGTCGGTGTAGGCGGCGGGGGCATCGGCCTTGGCGCGGTGCTGCACGATACCGAGCAGTCCGTCCGGTTTCAGCATGGTGCGAATGGCTTTCAGCTCATTGTCGGCCACATTCCAGCGCATCAGATTGTGCATCATCCGGGCGATGATCACGCGGTCAAAACTGCCCAGCTGATCCTCGGGCACGGTGTCCGTGGCATAGGCG
Source organism: Sphingomonadales bacterium (assembly GCA_038234155.1). Classification (GTDB taxonomy): domain Bacteria; phylum Pseudomonadota; class Alphaproteobacteria; order Sphingomonadales; family Sphingomonadaceae; genus Novosphingopyxis. Next base: position 909 of record JBBSUT010000112.1, read on the forward strand.
CTCAGGCTGCTCGCCGGAATGTTGGGGCGCGCTTCCTCGGCCGGGAAGGCGGCGGGCTGCGCGCGGATCTTCTCCTTGGATGCATCGGGGAAGGGCAGCGTATCGGGCGCGTAAAACAGACCGACATATTGGCCATCGTCCGCCAGATAGGGTGCCAGCACGCGGGTGTACCAGCCGCCGCTCGGCGCATAATCAGCAACTTTCATACCCGGCTCGATACGCATGAAGGCAATGGTCTCGGCTGGATGGCGATACTGGTCGCGCGCCGCATCCTCAGCCCGCACGGGATCGGCGAGTACGGCGGCCAGCCTGGCCTGCGCCGCATCAGAGATGCCCGGCATGGCGACCATGTCATGTCCGCTCATGTCATGCCCGGCCATGTCTTTATCGGGCTTATCCTGCGCAAGACTGGCACCCAGCGGTGTGGCGGCGATAGCTGCGGCGGCGATCCAATATTTCATCTCAGGCTCTCCCCTTGGGTGATGTTCTGGTTATCGTGGCCGCTATAGCGCGGGCAACTGCTGGCTGCAGCAATGAAAGCTGCCCCCTCCGCGAATGATGCCGCGCGCGTCCACGCCAACGGCCTGTCGATCGGGAAACAGCGCGCCGATCGCGCGCACTGCTGCGGCGTCGTTCGCGCAACCGTAGGTCGGTACGACCACGGCAGCGTTGCCGATGTAGAAGTTCATGTAGCTGGCGGGCACGATTGCGCCGTCCTGTTCGAACCGCCCGGGCGAGGGCAGCGGCGCGACGTCAAGCCCGAAAGCACGCGCGCGGGCGGCGGCATCGGCATAGACGGCGCGATTGGGATCGCTGCCGCCGGCCGGTTCCGGGATCGCCAGCACGCCTGGCGCCACGAACCGCGCCAGATTGTCGACATGCCCGTCGGTATGGTCGTTATGCAGACCCTGGCCCAGCCAGAGCAGCCGGTCGATGCCAAGATCGGTTAGCAGCCAGCGTTCGATATCCGGTTGCAGAACCCCCGCGTTGCGGTTGGGGTTGAGCAAGCATTGCGCCGTTGTAACCGCCAGGCCCGTGCCGTCCCCGTCAATCGCGCCGCCTTCCAGGATCCACGCGTTCGCGTCCAGCGCAAGCCCGGCACGGTCCGCCAGCGCGGATGGCACCAGCGCATCCCCGTCCATCACATATTTGCCACCCCAGCCGTTGAAGCCGAAGCCGCGCGCGCGCCGGTCGCTGCCGTTGCCGACCACGATCGGCCCGGTATCGCGCAACCAGATATCGCCGAACGGAACCACAGAGACGGCCACGCCGGTGCCCACCAGCGTTCGCGCGATTTCGGCATCGGCTTCGCTGCGCGCGATGAGCTCCACCCGTTCGCCCGCGCCGTCTGCATCCACACCGTCGGCGAAAGCGGCAACGTCGCGCTGCGCATCGGCCAGACCGGCCGGCCACTCCTCGGGATTGCCAGGAAAGCCGATCCACACCGCCTCGTGCGGAGCCCATTCGGGCGGGGGGCGGAATGGGTGGGTCATTTCCGAAAGTTTTTTAAATCCGGGAACGCGCTTATTCCCCTGTCATCCGCTGGCCAGCCGTTTCGTCGCGGATCGCCTTGAACTCGTCCCCGTTGTTCCAATTGGGCCAATCGCCGGTCATCGCCAGCTCGCGGCCGAGCCTGTAATAGAGACGGAGATCGCCCATCACGCCGGCCCAGTCCCAGCTGGGATCATATTCGTCCTTGGGACCATGATAGTGGTTCTCGACATAGTCCGCAGCCGCGGCCGTGCCCGCGGCGCGTCCGCCAGTGACCAGATCTTCGCCGCCCTCAAAATAAGCCATCGGCACGCCTTTCTTGGCGAGACTAAAGTGGTCGGACCGGTAATAATAGCCCTTCTCCGGCGTCGGCTCGCGCTCGGGCGTCCGACCCTCGGCGGCGGCAGCGCGGCTCAGATAACCATCGAGATCGCTCTTGCCCATACCAATGACCGTTAGATTCCTGGCCGGACCCGCCATCGAGAAGGCGTCCATGTTCACTCCGCCGACGGTGGTGGCGAGCGGATAGATCGGATGTTCGGCATAATATTGCGAACCAAGCAGGCCGGATTCCTCGGCGGTGACCGCCAGAAACACCAGCGACCGGTCCGGCGCCCCCGCCCTTGCATGGGCTTCCGCCAGCGCTACCAGCGCGGCGCTGCCGGTCGCGTTGTCAACGGCCCCGTTGCAAATGTTGTCGCCGTCGGGCGCGGGCTTGCAGATGCCCAGATGGTCCCAGTGCGCGGTGTACAGCACATGCTCGTCTGGGCGATTTGCCCCGGGCAATAGCCCCACGATATTGCTGGACATCTTGCGGCTGAAATCATTGCCGAACGACAGCGAGGCCGTGGTGCCAAGTGGCACCGCCTTGAAACCCTTCACGCGCGCAGCTTGCATCAGACGATCGAGGCGCTGCCCGGCGCTCGCGAAGATCGCTTCGGCCACCGGCTTCTGGATCCAGCCGTTGATCCTGGTTTGGCTGGCCCCCTTGTCGTCTGACTGGGCGAGATATTGCGGGCCGGTCCAGCTCGATTCCACCACGTTCCAGCCATAGGCGGCGGGCGCGGTGTCGTGGATAATGAGCGCGGCCGCCGCCCCCTTGCGCGCCGCTTCCTCGAACTTGTAGGTCCAGCGGCCGTAATAGGTCATCGCGCGGCCGCCGAACGGTCCGTCCAGGCTTTGCGTACCGAAATCGGGATCGTTTACCAGGATGACGACCGTTTTGCCTTTCACGTCGACGCCGGCATAGTCGTTCCAGCCGCGTTCCGGCGCATCGATGCCATATCCAACGAACACCATCTCGCTGTCCTTCAGGTCGATCGACGGCGTTTCGCGATAGGTGACGGCCACGAAATCGCTGCCGTTCTGGAAGCTGAGCGACCGTTGGCCACCGGCAATCTTAAGCGGCGAGAACTGCTTGGCGGTAATCTCGACCAGCGGGACTTCCTGGAACCAGCTACCGTTGTTGCCGGGCTTCAGGCCAGCCTGCTGGAAGCGCTCCACCATCAGCGCCTTGGTCTTGTCCTCGCCCGCCGTGCCCGGCGCGCGGCCCTGGAACGCGTCGGAGGACAGTTCGCGCGTCACGTCCTTCATCGTCTGTTCGGACAGCTGCGGTAAAGCGCCGGTGGCGGCAACGTTGGTCATGGTTGGCGCGCAGGCGGATAGAAGCAGCGCGGCTGGTGCAGCGCTCAAGAGCAGGCGGGTGATGATCATGGAATTTCCCTGAAGGCCGGATGGATGTCGATTACCGTCTGACAGAGAGGGGGCGGAGGATCAAGGCAGAGGGGGGTCCAGCGGGCCGCAACGAGAAAGGGCGGCCCGCATGGACCGCCCTATTTGATGTCTGCGATCCGGTTATCCGATCAGCGCGAGTAAAACTCGACGACCAGGTTGGGCTCCATTTTAACCGGATAAGGCACCTCATCCAGCGAGGGGACACGCACGAAGCTGACCTTGTCGTTGCCGTCCTGAGACACGTAATCAGGCACGTCACGCTCGGCCAGGCCCTGTGCTTCGATCACCAGCGCCATTTCCTTGGCCTTGTCGCCCAGTGAAATCTCGTCACCGACGGCGATCTGGCGGCTGGCAATGTTGCACTTTACGCCATTGACGCGGATGTGACCGTGGCTGACGATCTGGCGGGCGGCGAAAATTGTGGGCGCGAACTTGGCACGGTAAACGACCATATCCAAGCGGCGCTCAAGCAGGCCGATTAGGTTCTGGCTGGTATCGCCCTTCATGTTGCTGGCTTCAGTATAGGCGCGCTTAAACTGCTTCTCGGTCACGTCGCCATAATAGCCCTTGAGCTTCTGCTTGGCGCGCAGCTGAATACCGTAATCGCTCAGCTTGCCCTTGCGGCGCTGACCGTGCTGTCCGGGGCCGTAATCGCGGCGGTTGACTGGGGACTTCGGACGACCCCAGATGTTCTCGCCCATGCGGCGATCGAGTTTGTACTTCGAGGCTTTACGCTTCGACATGATCTGTCTCCAATTTGCTACAACGTCGTTTCCGGTACCGCACCGCCAGGCTGTAAAGCCGGGCGCGGCCACTGCTTCACCGGAGTGCAGGGCCCATTGCGAAGGCGCGCTGGTAGGGGGGGGCACCCAACAAGTCAACCGCTCGACATCGCGCGCTGCCCTGCTAGAGACGCCGCCATGACCGAGCCGATGACCCATCAGACCATCGATCCGCAAGACTGCACCACGATGGCAGAGGTGCGCCGCGGTGTGGATGCGCTTGACAGGGCGCTGGTTGAACTGCTCGTCGGCCGCTTCGGCTACATGGCTGCCGCCGCGCGGATCAAGCCCGTGCGCGGGGCTGTGCGTGACGAGGAGCGCAAGGCCGAGGTCGTCGCCAACGCCGCGCGTCATGCTGCTGCGCGCGGCCTGCCAGCGGACGCCATCGCCGCGCTGTGGGAGCAGCTGGTCGAAGCCTCGATCGCCTATGAGCTGGACCGCTTCGACGAACGCTGAGTGGGGCCCGCCCGGCCCTCCAGCGTTGGTCGTTCGAGCCGGCTCAGCACCCCGCGCATGCTACGAACCTGGCCGGCGTTCCACCCCGGCTGGGTGAGCAGCGTGCGCAGCATCAGCCGCGTCTTGGGCGCACGGTCCTGCGGTTCGAAGTAGCCCCGCGCATCGAGCATTGCGTCGATATGGGCGATCAGGCGTTCGAGTTCCTCCTGAGGGGCGGGGGGCTCGTCCTCCACACGCGGGGGCTGGGCCAGCGCGGCGCCGTGCCTCGACCACTCATACGCCGTCAGGATGACCGCCTGGGCCAGGTTGAGCGATCCGAACAGGGGGTTGATCGGCACCGTCACGATGGTGCGCGCCAGCGCCAGATCGTCGCTATCGAGCCCCGACCGCTCCGGGCCGAACAGGACCGCGCTGCCGCCGCTCTCGCGCACCCAGGCGGCGGCGGCGGCCTCGGGCGTGAGCACCGGCTTGGTGACGCCGCGCTTGCGCACCGTGGTGGCGTAGACATGCGCGCAGCCTGCCACCGCCTCGGCCACCGTATCGTAGAGCCGCGCGCGCTCCAGCACGACATCCGCGCCGGCGGCGGCCGGCCCGGCCGAGGGGTTGGGCCATCCGTCGCGCGGGGCGACCAGCCGCAGATCGGTGAGCCCGAAGTTGAGCATCGCGCGCGCTGCCTTGCCGATGTTCTCCCCCAGCTGCGGCCGGACGAGCACGATTGCGGGTGCGGCCGGTGCGGCGGCAGCGGAAGGGACGGCGTAGTCGGTCATCGCCGCCCTATGCCTCCGCCCGTCCCACACTCCAACCCCGTACGTTCAGAGCCCGTAGCAGCCCGGTCCGAACGGAGACGGGTAACGAACCGCCCCTACAGCTGCCCGCGGACCGCGCCATTGGGATAGTCCGCCGTGTGCACGTTGACATAGTAGCTCGAAGGATCGGCGATGATGCCGGCGGCGATCTGCTTGTCCACGCCCATGCACTTGCTGATCGCGCCGTTGGTGGGCACCTCGAGCGTTACCACGGGCGGACCGGCCTGCCCACGCGCGCCCTTGTGGATGTGCGCCGCGGTGGGGCGGCTGATGTTCTGCACGGTCACATCGTAGCAGATCTGGTTGGTGGTGGCGTCGGCGGTGATCTTGGCGGTGCCGGTGCCGTCCGGATCGCCGGAGCCGGGCACTTCCTGCTGGCCGACCAGCGCGGTGTTGTAGCTCTCGCCCACCGTACCGGCGAGCGTGGCGCAGCCCGTGAGCGCGGCCGCCGTGCCGATGATGCCAAGAGCGAGCGCCGTCTTGCCCGCCGGGCGTGTGAACTGTGTCATGCCGTGATCTCCTGAATCGCCCCGGTCACAAACGCCGGTGGTTACGGGAGTGGAATGGTCAGCGGCTGTCTCGGTTCCGCCCGAGGGGGTGTCGGCCGGGTTTCCGGGCAGGCCGCCCCCGTCCGCTGCCTCCTCCAGCTTCACACGCTTCACACTGTCCAGGGGGAGTTTTTCGGGTACCTCCGTGCTGCTGCCCGAAGCCTGCGGTTCTGCACCATCGTCATCCGCGCCATCGTCGTCCGTCCCGTCTTCTTCCACGTCCAGCCCGAACGCGGCGCGGCGTTGCGCCTCGGCGCGGGCGAGTGCGTCCCGCTCGTTCATATCCTTATCCACGTCTTCGTCGAGCGCCGCCATTTCCTCCTCGCTCAGCGTGCGGCGATAATCGTCCTGGCCATAGCGGCCGTCCTCGATGCCGTCATAATCTGCGGGCGCGGGATAGTCGGTCCACCAGTCGCCATCTTCTTCCCAGATCATATGGTCGTCCGCGTCTCCGGCCATCGCCGCAGCCTGCGCGGCGCGCGCGTCATCCGCCACCCGCGCCGCCGCCTGCCGCGCCGCCTCTTCCCGTGCGCGCGCCTCGGCCGGGCTCTCCAGCAAATCGCTCGCATCCTCGTCCGCTTCGATCCGCATCAACAAATCGTCGAACCGGTCCGCGCCGAGCAGCGCCGCCTCGCTCTCCGCGCGCTTGTCGAGCCGCCCGAGCAGCGCCAGCAGCAGCCGCCCGTCGAACCGCGTGCGCGTGTCGAGCACCTCGCCATGATAATGCAGCTGCTCGGTGAAGCCGTTGAGCGCCTTGTCCTGCAGATCGTCCTCGGCCAGCGCGCGCGCCTGCACCATCGCCCCTTCCCAGGCGAGCGCGAACGCCCGGTCCCGCCGCTTCA
>JBBSUT010000113.1:0-7542 GCA_038234155.1 Sphingomonadales bacterium
GCCACCGGCGGCGTGTGCGACGGCAACAACATCGCCGATTGCGGTATCGCGGTGGTCGACACCATGGGGGTGCGCGGCGATGCCATCCACAGTTCGGACGAGATCCTGATCGTTGACAGCCTCGCCGAACGCGCCCGGCTGTCCGCGCTCACCATCCTGCGGCTGGCCGAGGGAGGCTTCTGATGGCGTATATCGTCCGCGCGGCGCGCCCCAGCGATCTCGAGGCGCTCTATGAAATGGCCAAGCTGACCGGCGGCGGCTTCACCAATCTGCCCGCCGACCGCACCTCGCTCAGCGCCAAGCTGGCACGGTCCGAACAGGCGTTCACGCGCTCTGGCGATGAATTGCAGGACGATCTGTTCGTGCTGGCACTGGAAGAGGTGGAATCCGGCGAGGTGCGCGGCACCTGCCAATTGTTCGCGCAGGTCGGCCAGCGCTGGCCGTTCTACAGCTATCGGATCAGCACGCTGAGCCAGCAGAGCGAGGAGCTGAACCGCACCTTCCGCGCCGAAATGCTCAGCCTGGTGACCGATCTGGAAGGGTCAAGCGAGGTCGGCGGGCTGTTCCTGCATCCGGGTCACCGCGCCGGCGGGCTGGGCCTGTTGCTGGCGCGCAGCCGCTATCTGTTCATCCGCCAGCACCGTGCACGCTTCGGCGAACGCATCCTGGCCGAGCTGCGCGGCATCATCGACGAGGCCGGCGGATCGCCCTTCTGGGACGGTATCGCCGGACGCTTTTTCGGCATGAGCTTTCAGGAAGCGGACTATTTCAACGCCACCCATGGCAACCAGTTCATCGCCGATCTGATGCCCAAACACCCCATTTATACCGCCATGCTGAGCGAAAAAGCGCGCGCCGTCATCGGCCTGCCCCACCCCAGCGGCCGCGCGGCGATGCGCATGCTGGAAAATGAGGGTTTCTCCTACAACGGCTATGTCGATATTTTCGATGGTGGCCCCAGTATGGTGGCCCGCACCGACCAGGTGACCACCGTGCGCGAGGCCGAGGACATGGCCATTACCGGGATTGCGGACGGCGGCGACAAGGCACTGGTGGCCACTGGCCACCTGTCCGGCTGGCGCTGCGGCTACGCCAGGGCCGCCCGCCGGGACGGCGGCGTGGCTATCGATGCGGCTGCGGCCAAGCTGCTGAGGCTGTCGGAAGGCGACGCCGTCAGCTGGATTGGCCGATAAAATCTCCTCCCAGCGCGCTTGGGGACAATCGACGTGAGGACAAGCATGACCCTGACCGAAATCAATTTTGACGGTATCGTCGGCCCCAGCCACAATTACGCCGGCCTCAGCCCGGGTAATCTGGCGGCAACCAGCAACAAGGGCGCGGTCGCCCATCCGCGCGCGGCGGCGCTTCAGGGCGTGGAGAAAATGCGCGGTAACCTGAGGCGCGGATTGGCACAGGGGTTCTTCCTTCCGCTCGGCCGACCCAACATCGGCTGGCTGGACCGGCTGAACGTCGATCTTGCCGGCGCCCCGGACCATATCCGCGCGGCCGCCTTCTCCGCCTCGTCGATGTGGACCGCCAATGCTGCGACGGTGTCACCCGCCCCCGACACGCCCGACGGGCGCTGCCATCTCACCGTCGCCAACCTGGTCACGATGGCGCATCGCAGCCATGAATGGCCCGGCACGCTGGCGCAGCTGAAGCTGGCTTTTGCGGACACGGCGCATTTTGCCGTGCACGGCCCCGTCCCCGCTCCTTATGGCGACGAGGGGGCGGCCAACCACATGCGCATGGCACCCGGCCACGGCGCGCCGGGCATCGAGCTGTTCGTTTACGGCCGATCGGGCGGCGGCTTTCCCGCGCGCCAGCATATCGAAGCCAGCAAAGCTGTCGCGCGCGGGCACGGACTGGACAGCGGCCGCATCGTCTTCATCGAACAGGCCGAAGCCGCCATCGCGGCCGGGGCGTTCCACAATGATGTGGTGGCCGTCGCCAACGAGCGCGTGCTGTTTGTGCATGAGCAGGCCTTTGCCAAGCCCGCTGCCGCCTATGCCGAAATCCGCGCCAAGATGCCGGAAGCGCAGATCGTCATCGTGCCCGCCGCCAGCGTGAGCCTGCCGGACGCCATCGCCAGCTATTTGTTCAACGCCCAACTGGTCACCCTGCCCGAAGGCGCGATGGCGCTGATCGTGCCGCTAGAGGCGATGGAAACGCCCAGCGTGCACGCCTATCTGGACATGCTGATCGGCGGGAACGGACCGATCCGGCGGATCGTGCCGGTTGACGTGCGCCAGTCCATGGCCAACGGCGGCGGTCCTGCCTGCCTGCGGCTGCGCGTTGTCGCCGATCCGGCAACGGTCGATGCGCGCTTCCTTGCAGACGAGTCCAGGCTCGATCGCATCGCCGCAGTGATCGCTCAGCACTGGCCCGAGCAGATCGAGCCAGCGCAGCTGGCCGACGCTGCCCTGGCGGATCAGGTCCGCGCCGCGCGCAAGGCGCTGCTGGAAACGCTCGGACTGGCGGAGCTTTTGACGGCATAGAAGCGGCGCTTTCAATCGCACAATATCAGGCCCCTGAGCCGGACACCCAACGGCAGGGTCAAACCGTCGGCACGCTTTACAAATGCGCCATTCCGACCGCGCAACGACCCGCGGTTTCTGGCGCTTGGCATGATGGTTGCTAAACTGTTAACATGTTCAACATGTCTGCCCTGCACCGCATCCTTCGCCTGTTCCTGGTCAAGTCCCGCGCCGAGGTGTTCCTCATCACCTTCGGCCTGGCGCTCGGCGCCACCGAGCGCGGCGCGAGCTATGTGCAGATTTATCCCGGCTGGCTCGGCTGGACGATGTTCATCTGCTGCTGCGCGGCGGTGTTCATGGCCGGCGCCAAGATGTTGCAGGCGGTTGATCTGGAACGGATGGTGGCGGATCTGGCATGACTACACGCGCCGGTCAAAACACTATCCTGTGCTAGAGTGGCTCGCCGATCATCTTCGGCGCGCGGCGCTCGCGAAGGCGTCTTATCCTGAGGCCGATCATCAGCACGAACGGCCAGAACAGCGTATTCAGTACATCGAGGGTCGTGTCCGTTACGCGCCAGCTTCCAAAGCTCAGCCGGTCCATAAGCTCGTTGAACAGTTCTGCCAGACAGACAATTGCAAAGGGAACGGGACTAGCAAGCGATCGGCCAGTGACAATCCGCGCCACAAGCAGCACCGCCATTCCGGCATGAACATGGATCAAGGCATCAGGCGCGCCCGTTCCGTTGCCGATCCAGATGATCACCGCATGATAGCGTTCGGCGATGTTCATGGGACACCGTTGGTCAAGTGGATCAGAGTGGTTCCTCCAGAACAGCCCATAAAATTCTATCACCATGGTCGTGGGGTGGTCAAAATCAAACGCACATGGACTTGAATGCTGAACCAAGGCAATTCGGCCTTCCAGCTGGGGCATGTCCAGGCGAAGCGTAAGCAGCGTCGGTGGCCCGGCCTCGGCTCCGGCGTCAGTATCTGGAAAATGAGGAGCTTCCGTTGCCCGGTGCCCCGCCGTAAATGTCTGAAAATAGTCGGGGGATTCTGTTGCCCGGCTCCCCCGGGGCCGCTGTAGTCTTTCTGTTGCCCGGCCGACCCGGCCGCGTTCTATTAGGGTAATGTCAGCCCGTTAGGGCCTCAATTACGCTGCCAGAGCAAGTGCATCGTTATCGTTGGCACTTATGGTTTGTGAGCCTTGAACGGGTTACTCAGCCCGGGCAAAAGCGCTGTCTTTCAACACACGTCGATCCTGGTTCGGCCCCATCAGGAACCGCGGTTTCCCGCGGGTATTGGTGGAGCCGCCGGGTACTGCCCCCGGGTCCGCTGCATCTATTACACAGAACAATTTATCGCCATATCCGGTCGAAACCGGCTCGCCCTATATAGCCGCTGAATTGTGAATGGAAAGTGTCCGCGTGGCGCATGCTGCGGATCTACCGCGGCCGGTCGATCGTGCCGCGCTGGCGCAGTTCGTCGCGGATTTCCTTGAGCAGCTCCACCTCGCTGGGGCCCGGCGCGGCGGTGGTCTCGTCCTTTTCCTCGAACTCGGCCATCACCTTGTTGGCCGATCGGATCAGCAGAAAGATGATGAACGCCAGAATCGCGAAATTGATCACCACCGTCAGGAACTGGCCGTAACCGAGCAGCGCCACGCCGGCGTCCTTCAGCTCGGTGTAATTGACCATCGATCCGGAGTAGCCGGCGGGTACCGCACCGAGCCGGATGAAATAGCTCGAGAAATCGAGGCCGCCGAAAACCGCGCCGACCACCGGCATGATGATATCTTCGGTCAGCGACGTGGTGATCTTGGCGAACGCCGCGCCGATAATGACGGCAACCGCCAGATCGAGCACGTTTCCGCGCAAAATGAACTTCTTGAATTCGGCAATCATGCGGGGCCCCTTCGAGAGATGGTCCGTGTTTATGCTGTGCAAAATGCCGCCTGTCGATTGCCGGTGGCGGGGGCCCGCGCATTTCGTGTAAGGCGAACCAGATTATCTCATAACCAAGGATGGCCCATGCGTCTTGCCCAGCCGAAATTTGTCCTGCCGAAATTCGTCCTGCCGAAATTCGTCCTGCCGAAATTCGTGATCGCCGCGGTCGCCATGAGCATGCTCAGCGCCTGCGGCATCAACAGCGTGCCCACGGCGCAGGAAAATGCCACCGCGCGCTGGGCCGATGTCGAGGCCGCCTATCAGCGGCGCGCGGACCTGATCCCCAACCTCGCCAACACCGCCGAACGCTTTGCCGAGCAGGAGCGCACCGTGCTGACCGAGGTAACCGAGGCGCGGGCCAAGGCCACCTCCGTCCAGGTGAACGCGGACGATCTGAACGATCCGGCCAAGATGCAGGCGTTCGGCCAGGCGCAGGGCCAGCTCGGCCAGTCGCTCGGTCGCCTGCTTGCCAGCTTCGAGGCTTATCCCGATCTGAAATCAAACCAGAATTTCCTCGCGCTGCAGAACGAGCTGGAGCGGACCGAGAACCGGATCAACATCGCCCGGCGCGACTACAACCAGGCGGTGCAGGATTATAACACCACGATCCGCACCTTTCCGGATATCATCGGTGCCAAGGTGATCCACGGCGCCAAGCCGCTCGTTCCGTTCGAAGCTGACGCCGGATCGGAAAAGGCGCCGGAAGTGTTCGGGAAGAGCTGATGCAGCGCGCGCTACTGCGATTGTTCCCGTTCCTGCTGCTCGCCGCTCTCGCCACACCAGCTGCGGCGCAGGAATTTCCCAAACTGACCGGGCGCGTGGTCGATCAGGCGCAGATCCTTTCGGAGGGCGAGGAGGTGTCGCTGACCGCGGAGCTCGCCCAGATCGAGCAGCAGACCGGCCGTCAGGTGGTGGTCGCCACCGTACCCGGCCTGCAGGGCTATCCGATCGAGGATTTCGGTTATCAGCTTGGCCGCAGCTGGGGTATCGGCAGCGCGGAATCGAGCGACGGCGTGCTGCTGCTCGTCGCGCCCGAGGAGCGGCAGGTGAGCATTGAAGTGGGTTATGGCCTGGAGCCGGTGCTGACCGACACGCTGTCCAAGACCATCATCGAAGGCGCGGTGATCCCGAAATTTCGCGACGGCGATTTTCCCGGCGGCATCCGTGCCGGTGTGGCCGGGATCGCCAGCCAGTTGATGCTCCCGCCCGAAGAGGCCCGCGCACGCGTGGCCGCGGCCGATGCCGGGGCGCGCAAGAAGGACAAGGGCGGATTTCCCTGGGCGGGGCTGATCTGGCTCGGTTTTCTGGCCTTCATGTTCATCGGGCCGATGCTGGCCGGGGGCCGCGGCCGACGATCGCGCTATCGGCGCGGCGGCGGCATGGGCGATGTGATCCTGTGGGGCGTGCTGAGCGGCATGGCCAATAGCGGACGCGGCGGCGGTGGCAGCGGCTTTGGCGGTGGTGGCGGCGGCGGCTTCGGCGGCGGCGGCGGGTTCAGCGGCGGCGGCGGCAGCTTCGGCGGCGGCGGCGCATCGGGGGGCTGGTAGCATGGCGGCCGATATCCAGCTGACCGAGGAGGAGCACCGCGCCGTCAGCGCCGCGGTGACCCGCGCAGAACAGTCCAGCGACGGCGAGATCGTGACCATCGTCAGCCATCTGTCCGATCATTATCAGGACATTGCCAGCCGCTGGGCCGCCGCGCTGGCGCTGTTGTTCCTGATCGCACTGCCGATCGCGCCGGGATTCTGGCTTGGCGCTGTGAACATGCTGGGCAAGGGCTGGTCGCAGGATTATAGCACCGCCGCGTTCCTGACCGCGATCGCGGCCACTGCGGTGTTCCTCTATTTCGTCGCCTCGCTGATGCTGGAAAATATGGCGCTGCGGCTGTTTCTCACTCCGCCCTCGGTCAAGGAAGAACGGGTGCGCGCGCGCGCCGTGCTGGCGTTCCGCATCGGCACCGAAAGCCGCACCGATGGACGCACCGGCATCCTGATCTATCTGTCGGCGATGGAGCGCCGCGCCGAGATCGTGGCCGACAGCGCGATTGCCGGCAAGGTCTCACCGGACGCGTGGGCCGGGGCCATGGCCGCGCTGATCGACGAAGTGAAGGCGGGCCGCTCCGGGGCCGGCATGGTTGCCGCCGTGGACTGCGTTGGCGCGATCCTGGCGGAGCATTTCCCCAAATCGGACGGCAACCCCAACGAACTGCCGGACCGGCTGATCGCACTCTAGACAAAGGCTGAAGCGCCCATGGACCGGCTGCCCACCGAAACCGTATGGGAAGGCAAATATCTCGTCGCCAAGAAGCGCGGGACATGGGAATTCGTGGCCCGGCCCAAGGCCATCCGCGCCGCCGTGATCCTGGCGTTCGATGAGGAGCGGGTAATCCTGGTGGAACAGTTCCGCGAACCGATGAGCCGCCCGTGCATCGAACTGCCCGCCGGCCTGATTGGCGACGAGGACGGCCGCGTGGACGATGATGATGCCGCCGCCGCCCGGCGCGAACTGGAGGAGGAGACCGGCTTTCGTGCCGGCCGCATGGAGTATGTCGGCGAGTTCTTCTCGTCGCCCGGCATGATGAGCGAAAGCTTCTCACTGTTCCGCGCCTATGATCTGGAGCGCGTCGGCGAAGGCGGCGGCGTGGCGGACGAAGATATCACCGTCCACCGCGTTTCGCTGGCCGAACTGCCCAGCTTTGTCGAACGCTGCCGCGCGCGCGGTGCCGGGATCGACGTGCGCGTGATGGCGCTGCTGATGGCGGACTGGGCCCTGCCGCGCACCCCGCCCCGCGCGGACGCGGACCGCCCGCCGCTCATCTGAGCGCCAGCGAATGGCGGCGGGCGGCCGCCGTGCCCACCTGACCGTGGCATGACGGCCACGTTCAGCACGGCGCAACGCGCACCGCCCCATAAGAAAAGCGAAACGGGCGCGGACAGCCGCGCGCGAACGGGAGATCGCTATGCGCACCATGTTGACGGCAATGGCCCTGGCCACAGGCACGCTGATCGGGCTGCCGTTGACCACCGTCCAGGCCCATCAGACCGGCGCTTCGGCGAGCGACTGGGACATTGGCCCGGTGATCCGCGGCCGCAATTATTCGGTCAACATGCCGGCCCA
>JBBSUT010000114.1:0-7474 GCA_038234155.1 Sphingomonadales bacterium
CGCTGCGTGAAAGCGGCGCGTTCGTTCTCGGCATTACCGCCCGGCAACGCGTGTCGGCCATCCTCGACTACGCGGCCGGACGCGGTGTCCGCCGGGTCGGCGTAGGCGGCGACGATAGCGGCTGGGCCGCGCAGGTCCGCGTGGCCGCCGAGATAGAGGGGCCCGCGCACGGAATTACGGTAACAACCCTCCCGATCGGCATGCTCGATGCGGCCCCGCAGGCTATGGCCGATACCGACGACGGTTTGCCCGATGCAGTCTTGATGCCCGATCCGATCGGCCTGACGCAAATGGCCCCGCAGCTTGCGGTGCACGGCATCCAGCCGCTCGGCGCGTTCACCGAACTCGATCTGACGCAGGATCAGGTACGGCAACTGGACGGCACCTGGCTGGCAGCGCCCGATCCTGCCGGTTTCTCGGACTTTTCGCGCGCCTTCGAACAACGGATGGGAACGCGGCCCGGCATCATCGCAGCGTTGGCCTTTGATGCGGCCAATATGGTGGAGCGCATGCGGCTGGGCGGCGGAACCGATCGTTCAGCCGTTCTGGCGAGCAACGGCTATGACGGCGTGTGCGGCCATATCCGGTTTCGGGACGATGGCAGCGCATCGCGCACGCTGGCCATTTTGCATCTGACGGGCGGTGGTCTTCGTAAAATATCCACCGCCGCAGCGGCCTGACGGGATGCCCGCGACAGGCGATCATGCCAGCAGCGGGTTCACGCTTATTGAACTGCTCGTATCGCTGCTGCTGTTTGCGCTGATTTCGCTCGCCGGAGTTGGGCTCGTGGAAACCGTGATCGGCGTCCAGCAACGCACCGAGGCACGCAGCGATCGGCTGGCAGAAATTCAGCGCGCGCTGTATCTTATATCAGCCGATTTCGAACAATTGTCGCGCGGGCCGCTCGACAATGCTGGCGGCATCGCCTTGATGCGGAGCAGCGCGAGGGGCGATTATCCGGTGCTTTATCGCCTTTCGGGGGGATCACTCAATCGCCGTGCCGCCGATCTGGAATTGCCGGTGCTGAGCGCGGTCGAGCGCGTCGATCTACGTTTTTTCAAGGATGGAGCATGGACGACGACACCGGTTACGCCAGAAAACCCGGCACGGCCTCAAGCGATCGAGCTAACGCTGATGCTGGCACCGCGCCCCAATCAGACCGGCGGCCTGGTCCGCCGCGTCATCGAACTTCCGGATCAACGCTGATGCGCAAAAGCGCGGGCAAAGAGAACGGCATGATCTTGGTAAACGTGCTGGTTATCGTGATGATCGCCACCGCAGTCCTGGCGTTGATGATCGCGGGCGACGATTCCGATATCGAATTCACGCTGCGCCTGCGCAGCGCCGCGCAAGCCCGCGCGATTACCCGCGGCGCAGAGCTTTCGGCCGTCGCTGAATTGCGCCGTGATCTTGCGCGGGCCAATGATCGCGATTCACTGGGCGAAAATTGGGCCAAGATCGCCGACAGCAACGTCGCCATCGATGGTGGGCGCTTCACCTACGCGGTGTCCGATGCGCAGGCGCTGTTCAATATCAACAATCTTCAGCGGGGCGATGCGATCAGCGTCGGTGCGGTTGCCGCGATCGCGGCCGCCGCCGGCTTGCCAAACGACACCGCGCCGAAAATATTACAGCTGGTGCTCACAGCGGGGCCCTTGTCCGCTCTGGAGGAGCTGCAGACGATCGGTCTCAATACCGACCAGATCCGTCGTCTCGAACCATTTGTGACGGTGTTACCCGAGCCGACCGACGTCAATCTGAATACCGCGCCTGAAGCGCTTGCGGCGGTGCTGATTGGCAATCCGGCGCAGGCCCGCATGCTCGTGGCGCTGCGAGCGCGCAATGGCGGCGCGACGCGCGATGATCTGGCGAAAGCCGGTCTGTTTCCGCCGCCCGGAACGGGGTTGACGTCGAACTATTTCTGGTCGCGCGGCCGAGTGATTATCGGGGCAACCGATCAGCAGCTCACCAGCTTACTTTACCGCAGGCAAGGCGCAGGTGCGCCCGAAGTGCTGGTGCTAAAAAGGTGGCGAGGGGCGGCACCCGTCCAGGTGCCGCCCCTCCCCGAAGTTAAACGATCCTAGCCGTTGTCAAGCGGCTGACTGGCGGGCGCCAGCGGCGGAACGTCGGATGGCGCTGGATCGATCGGCTGCTCTGAAGGAGACCGATTGAACACAGCTGCGAACGCCGCCCCAAACTTGCTCTGGAACGAGGCTGTTCCCACCGGAGGAGGCGTCGGCGATGGCGTTGGCGTTGGCGTTGGAACATTCGAAGCGTTGTCACATGCTGCGAGCGATCCTACCAACCAGAGCGCCGCCCCGGCCTTTAATATGTTCTTATAGGACATAGTCTGACCTTCTCTTTACTTTTGCGCCGGCTTTGCCGCACGAGCCGCACGCGCGGTGTCTGGCGAGCCTGGAATTGGCGAATTCAGATATGGGAAGACCCCTTGCACATCGCGAGCCGAAATTGGCGCGCCATCGGTAAAGGCAACCTGCCCGACAGGAGCATCAGCAGGCTTGCACAGGCCAAGATCGGTCTGCGCCCCGTTGATCGGTACCGTGTAGCACAGCCGACCCATGGCAACGCGCAAGACAATGTCGATAACATCATCGCCAGGACGACGCCCATTGGGGAAGCCGGCCAGATCGTCGCCGACAACGCCGTAGGTGCTCTGCTTGGCGATCGGTGTCGGAGCCACGCCGGTATTAAGGCGGAGCATTTCCGAAGCCGTTACGGTCGACATCTGGTTGAGGGTCTTGATACCCGTCAGGAACGTAGCGACGAGGTCGTTACGCGGGAAGTTGGACGGCGCCAGATTGGAGATGTTGGTTCCCAATGTTGCGTTGACCGGTGCCCGGAACAGCTTGTCGAGAATGGCCGGGAAGGTCGGATTGGTCACGAAGTCCGCCAATGCGCCGTCCTGCGTCGGCATGGCGTGGTTGAACAAATCCTTCTTGTCGAGACCGATAACAACCTCGTTGGTCAACGGCATGCCGAGACGCGAGACCTGAACATAGGCGCCGCCATCGACCGTCGGCACCTCATACGTCGGGGTCGGGTCATTGAGGCGTGCCTGCGGCAGGCTGGCCGTGGCCCAACCACCGATGACGCCGTTGCCACTGCCCTTAAGACAGGCAATCGGCACCTCGATCGCGATGCTGGTCACATTCCAGTAACCGAAGACATCATCGTTGGTGCGGCTCTGCGTAATACCGCCGGGGAAGCCCTTGCCATCGCCGGCAAAAGCAGCGCTGTCGCCTTCGATCGGCACATAGTTTACCAGATCAAAGGTTTCACCGAGGTTAAACGCAAAGGCATCTGCGCGCTGTCCGACGAACACACGTCCACCTGCTGCACAGCCCGAGATTTTTACGTTCTGAATGAGGCTGTTGGCGTAGGCATCATAATTCGGCACCGTCTTATTGCCAACATTATCAAGCGGCTTGAAGAAGGTCGCTCCGCCGTCCGCTTTGGTCACGCTCGAGCGCGTTCCGCTGCGGCGATCGCCAGCGATCATCGTCACGGTGTACTTCTCGATTTCATTGAGATTGGCATCGTCGGGGCTGCTTACCGGACCGACTGTTCGCAACGGGACGGTCACATTTTTGCCGCCGATATTGAGCGCAATGCCGCCGTTCCTGAGGTCGTTATCGAACTTGAACGAGAAGGTCAGGTCTTCCTTGGCATCGCCATTGTTATCGATGTGGATCTCATAAAGTGCATCAGGGTCCATGGTCCAATAGCTGGGACCGGTACCGGGAAACGGTTGAGGCTGATAGTTGGCAATGATGGTGACATAATCTCCGCGGCCAGGCTCATAGCTGCGGAACATGTAAAAATCGGTGTTATCGACCTTCGGGGTTTCGGTTATCGCTGGCGCCTCGCGATGGCTCGATGCGTACACAGCAGTGCCGGGCAAGGCGCACAGCGTCGCCGCCGCCACACCCAATGCCAGTTTGTTCTTGAATACCATGATTTTACTCTCCTTAGGTGAACTTTACTCTAATCGTAGCTACGTGTTCGGCATTTTGCGGTCATGCCAAAGCACAGCCAAAAATTCTTGGTTCGTCACAGGCCCAGACCTGGCCAAACCTATACGCGTCAAATATCCGAAGTGACAATCGCATAGGTATTGCGGCTTATTCTTAACCAGGGTCAAGATGGCTTGCCGTGATATCCACGTTACTGGCCAAGAATGCGTTCCAGCAATGTTTTTTCCTTGCCTCCGCGCACTGGGCGAGAAGACGGGGCTCCAGGAGACAGCGCCGCTTGTTGCAGCAGGAACTGAGGATCGGCGCTGTCGGCGACTTGCTGCCACGTCCATTCGCCTGACCCCAGCGCGAGCACCGTAGTCTGGTCCTTCACGGCGACGTAAATCAGGCGCGGGCCAGTCTGCAGCTGCGCGCGGCAGGCGTCCGACGCCGCGATCACCGTGAGCCGCACCGCTTCGCGAATTGCCTCGAGCGCCGGCTCTGGAAATTTTGCATCCGCGGTGATCCAAAGCTGGTTCCATACTGCCAGCGCATTGGCGACCGAACGGCGATCGCGCGCAATCGACGGCAACGTCTCGGCAACCTTCATATCCGCCTGCAGCGCCGCTTCGACTGGGGCGGTCAAATCGCACCCGCCGCCCGATGCAGTCGCATCGGCCTGCTCCAGCAACGCGGCAATCAGAGGATTGTCTGATGGTAATGAACGCACCACCGGCACCAAGATTGGCTCGGGCGGCTGCGGCGGCACCTCCACCGGTTGCACCGGCTTGGCCGGCTCCGGGGCCGGTGGGCCTGGCTGCTCGACCGTAAAGGTTGATAACGTCTCTGAAACTTCCGGTGCTGAACGGTCGTACGAGATCAAAGCCAATACGAGAACGAGCATTTGCACCAGCAGCGCCAGCGATATGGCGGTCGCGCGTCGCCCCGGCTCGCTGTCCCAGAACCGGTGCAATGGCGCGGGCATTATGCATCTCGTATCAATCGTGCGGCCCCTGCGAATGCGCAACTTGCTGCATGTGATGGCTCGCAACCGACTTCATAACACATAACACGGCCCCGGTTTGTGACTTTCGACTGACCCTTGCGCGCGCTGAACTCCGCGGCATCAGACTAAAATTTTTCGGCTGTTTTTGCCTATCGTCGGAATAGAGTACGCAGGCGCTTGAAGCATGGATGCATATATAATTCGGGAACATCCAGTTCGTTCCGACCAGGTTCACAATTAATCTGCTTTGTCAGTATTTTGCTATCAGCTGTCGGTGCCGTCGATGGATAGCGGAGGTGGCCGCATCCGTTATATCGATTATGATGCGTCGATCGCCCTGCCGCTGTGGTTTCTGGCGGCGAGCGGCTTGGTCATTGGCGCAGTCGTGGGCAGCTATCTGGCAACGATCTTGTGGCGATGGCCAGCGGGCGGCAGCGCCAATCGGGGACGCTCGCGCTGCGACGGCTGCGACCGCGGGCTGCGTTGGTTTGAAATCATTCCGCTTGCGGGGCGGGTGCTGACGCGCGGACGGTGCCGATCGTGCGGCCATGCCATCGGCTGGCAGCACGCGTTGATCGAAGCGGCATGTGCCGTGCTGGGCGCGATCTGCTTTGCCGCTGGGACGTTTTGGCTGGCGCCGCTGGCGTGGCTGCTCATCTTGCTTTTCTGGTTCGACGCACGCCATCTGTGGCTGCCCAATGCTCTGGTCGGCGCCGCGGCGGTGTTCGCGATTGCAGTGCCGCCGTTCACCGCGCTCGGTTTGCCCGAGAGGTTGATCGGCGGCGCGATCGGCTTCGGTTTTTTATGGCTGGTAGCCGCCGGTTATCGCCGAATACGGGGCCATGATGGTCTGGGCGGCGGCGATGCCAAATTATTTGGTGCGATCGGGCTTTGGGTTGGCCCGCTGAGCTTGCCGCTCGTACTGCTCAGTGCCTGCGCGCTCGGATTGGTCGATCTTGCCATGCGGTTGGCTGGAGGCGGAAACCCGGCCACGCTCAAACTGCCGCTGGGTACCTATCTGGCGGCAGCGACGCTTGGTTTTATCGTTTTTTATTGCGGTCAGGCTCTGGCTGTTTGGGCCATCTAACCACCTGCTGATGATGAAGATTCTTCCTGGAACCGGCCTTCCCGATCCCGAGAAATGATTGCCCGGCCTGGCGCCCCAATTCGCCGCCTTTCCCAGCGGTGCCTGGAGCAGCGCGCGACGTTATGCGGTGTTTTTTCAGGGGGACACGCCGCTCACTCAGCATCTTCTGACCCCGGCAATGATCGCCCCCCGCACCGGCGCGCTTGCTGACACCCGCATTATGCCGGCCACGATGGCCGCGCTGATGCTGTCCAAACCGCTCCATTTCGGCGATTATGGCGGCCTGCCCATGAAGCTTCTCCGGGCGCTGCTGGACCTTGTGACGATCTGGGTGCTGGTGAGCGGACTGTTCCTCTGGCTGCCCCGTGCCCCCGGCCTGACGCAAGGTCGCATTCGGGAGATCGCCAACGCAGGGCGGTCGAGCGACGTTTTATGACCCACCGCGTTCCACCTCAGTCCCCGGTCCATATCCTGCGGCGCCCTGTCGTTCTTTGGCTGGCAGCCGCGGCCGGGCTTCTCCTCTCGCTGAACGGCGACGGCTGGAGCGACTGAGCCTGCAGGGTGGATCGATCGACTGTGATGGCGGAAACAGGCGAATGGCGCTCGATCTCGCCTATCAAAACATTCGGGTCGACCGCCTCCGACCTCCCGGCACGAGCAAGGTTGAGGAACAGCGTCTCGTTCAACAGCTCGTCGCGCATCCGACCGTTAAAGCTCTCGACGTAGCCGTTTTGCATCGGCCTGCCGGGCACGATGCAACGCCACTCCACGCCCATTTCCCCGCACCATGCCAGCACGGCATTGCTGGTAAGTTCGGTGCCATTATCACTCACGATCATGCCCGGCTTGCCACGCTGTCCGATCAGTTCTGTCAGCTCGCGCACAACCCTGCGGCCTGAGATCAAGGTGTCCGGCACCGCTGCCAAGTACTTCCCTGGTCACGTAATCAACCACGTTGAGCACGCGGAACCGGCGTCCCGAGACCGTCTGCCCGACACTACCTGGTCGTGCACAAAATTGAGGCTCCAGCATTGGTTCGGCAGAGCTTGGACGGCGCCGGCGCTCTCGTGGCCACAGTACGCCTGCGACTGCGCCGCCGCCTGACCGCCAAGCCTTCCTCACGATAGATACGCTGGGTCTTCTTCCGGTTGATCATCACGCCCTCCCGGCGCAGTAATATGTGAAGCTGTCGGCAGCCGAACGGCCGACGCTGATTGGCCAGCTCGCACAGCTTCTCGCGAAGCTCGGCATCATCGTCCCGCGTGGAACGGTAACGCACGCTCCTGCGATCGGCATCGATGATCCGGCATGCCCGCCGCTCGCTCATCCCATGGCAGGCCTGGAGATGAGCAACAGCTTCCCGGTTGGCACTTCGTGCCGCCTGCGGCCCCGCGGCGGGGGTCAGAA
>JBBSUT010000115.1:0-7473 GCA_038234155.1 Sphingomonadales bacterium
AGGCCGGCTAACCGGCGGGCTGGCGGAGGCCGGTTGATCAGCGCGTGGGCCGGGGGGTATCCCCGCTATAATCGTAAAAACCGCGGCCCGATTTGCGGCCGAACCAGCCCGCCTCGACATATTTCACAAGCAGCGGCGCGGGCCGGAACTTGGGATCGCCGGTGCTGGTGAACAGCACGTTGGTGATCTCCAGGCAGGTATCCAGCCCGATAAAATCGGCCAACGTCAGCGGGCCCATCGGATGGTTCAGGCCCAGCCGGCAGGCGGTATCGATATCCTCGATGCTCGCCACATTCTCGCCCAGCGCGAAACACGCCTCGTTGAGCATGGGCATCAGCACGCGATTGACGATGAAGCCCGGCGCATCGTTGGCGAACACCATCTGCTTGCCCAGCGCCTTGCCGAACCCGCGCACGACCTCGACCGTCTCCTCCGATGTCGCCAGACCCTTGATCACCTCGATCAGACCCATCACCGGCACCGGATTGAAGAAGTGCACGCCGATGAACCGCGCCGGATCGGGCGAGGCCTGCGCCAGCCGGGTGATCGGGATTGAGGAGGTGTTGGACGCCAGCACCGCCTTGTGGCCGAGCACTTGGCCGACCTGGCCGAAAATGGTGCGCTTCACCTCCTCGCGCTCGGTCGCCGCCTCAATCACCAGCCCGGCGGTCGCCATCTTCTCGTAAGACCCGATCGGCTCGATCCTGCCCAGCGCGGTTTGGGCTGCCTGCGCCTCCATCTTGTCCTTTTCAACCAGCCGATTCAGCCGCTGGCCGATGTCCGCCTTGGCTTTGTCCGCCACCTCCTGGCTGATGTCCGACAGAAACACATGGAAGCCCGCGGCGGCGGATACCTGCGCGATGCCCGCGCCCATCTGGCCCGCGCCGATTACGCCAATGCTGTTCATAAATTGTCCTCTTCATCGCCACATGCGTCCGGCGCTGCCTAAAAGAAGCGCGCGGCTTCGACAAGCGCGGGACCATCACGCGGCTTAGGAGCGGCGCAGCGCAGGGGTACGCAGCGTCGAGCGGAGGCGCGGCATCAGGGAGCGAAGCGTTCGGGCACCGCTTCGGCCAGGATGAGCGAGAACCAGCCCTTGTCGTCGGTCCATTCGCGGATCGGTTCCCAGCTGGCGGCGCGCAGCAGCAGGCGCGAGTCGCGCGGTTTGAACTTGTGGCTGTTTTCGGTGTGGATCGTCTCGCCCGCGTCCATATGGAAGCGCATCCCCGCCACGGTGAAATCGACGGCCTCCTGCGCACTGATATGCATTTCGATACGCGAATGGCTCTCGTTCCAGAGCGCGACATGCCGGAATTTTGCGCGCGCCATATCGCCGTCCAGTTCCCGGTTGATGCGGTCCAGCAGGTTGAGATTGAAATCGGCCGTCACCCCGGCGGCATCATCATAGGCCGGCACCAGGATCTTTTCCGATTTCACCCGGTCCATGCCGATCAGCAGCAGCGCGCCTTCGCCCAGATTCTCGCGCATCCGGCGCAGCAAATCGACGCCGGTACGCGGCACCATATTGCCGATGGTGGAGCCGGGAAAGAAGCCGATCCGCGGCAGATGGCGCGCGGCTTCGGGCAGCGTGATGGGGTGCATGAAATCCGCCTCCACCGGTTCAACCGGCAGGCCGGGAAAGCTTTTGGCCAGCGCATCGGCGCTTTCGCGCAGGAATTCACCGCTGATATCGATCGGCACGTAGACCGCCGGATCGACGGCGCGCAGCAGGATCGGCGTCTTCACCGAACTGCCCGATCCGAACTCGATCACGGCATGGCCGGTGCCCGCGATCTCGGCCACTTCGGGGCAGTGTTTTTCCAGCAACCCGCGCTCGGTGCGCGTCGGATAATATTCCGGCAGGTCGGTGATCGCCTCGAACAGGCCGGAGCCGGCATGATCGTAGAGCCAGCGCGCCGGAATGGCCTTGGGCACGGCGGCAAGGCCGCGCGTTACGTCCGCGCGGAACGCATCCTTCGCGCCGCCGGAGGTGCCGGCGTTGTGATTGCTCATGTCTTGCCCCTGCTCAGATGTCTTTTGCCAGCCGGATACCAGTGAATTGCCAGCGCTGGTGCGGATAGAAGAAATTGCGATAGCAGGCGCGCACATGGCCGCGCGGCGTGGCGCAGCTGCCGCCTTTCAGCACGAACTGGCCGCTCATGAACTTGCCGTTATATTCGCCCACCGCGCCCTCGGCCGGCGCAAAGCCGGGATAGGGACGAAAGGCGCTGCCGGTCCATTCCCACACGTCGCCAAACATTTGCGTCATGCCTGCGCCACCATGAGCGGGGGCGCGAGCGGGGGCGTGGCCGGGGACAGGCGCGGGCGCCGGGCGGATGGCGCCAGCGGCATCGAGCTGATTGCCAGAGGCCGCATCCAGCGCGGCGGCGGCGCTTTCCCATTCCGGCTCGGTCGGCAGGCGTGCGCCCGCCCAGCTGGCATAGGCATCGGCCTCATACAGGCTGACGTGACATACCGGCGCGGCATCGTCGACCGGCTGCATGCCGTCCAGACCGAACTGCGCCCAGCCGCCATCTGCGTCCTGCGCCCAGTAGAGCGGGGCCGTGATATGCTCCGCGCGCGCCCATGCCCAGCCGTCCGACAGCCAGTGGCGCGGATCGCCATAGCCGCCGTCCGCGATGAACTGCTTCCATTCGCCGTTGGTAACGCAGCGGCTGGCCAGCGCGTGGGGATGGAGCAGCGCCGCGTGCCGGGGGCCCTCGCAATCATAGGCGAAACCGTCGGCATCATGGCCCAGATCGACCACGCCGGTGCGCCCTTCGATCCATTGAAGCGGCGCGGTTTGCGCATGGTGCAGGCGGCGCGGCGCAGACCAGAGCGCAGGCTTGAGCGGATTGCGCGACAGCAGATGCAGAAGGTCGGTCTGGAACAGTTCCTGATGCTGCTGTTCGTGATGGATGCCCAGTTCGAGCAGCGTCATCGCCGCGTCCGGCAGCGCGTGGAAACAATCGGCGACGGCGGCATCGACATGCGCGCGGTACGCCCGCACCTCATCCAGCGAAGGCCGGGTGATCATGCCGCGCTGACAGCGATCGTGCCGCTCCCCTTCCGCCTCATAATAGCTGTTGAACAGGAACGCGAACTGCGCGTCGAACGGCTGATACCCGGCCACATGATCGCGCAGGATGAAGGTTTCGAAGAACCAGCTGGTGTGCGCCATGTGCCATTTGGAGGGAGAGGCGTCCGCCATCGACTGCACCGTGGCATCCGCGTCGGACAGCGGCGCGGCCAGGGCCAGCGTGAGCGCGCGGGTGGCGCGAAAATCGTCCAGCAGCGCGCCATCGCGCGGGGCAAGCTTCGGTCGGCTGGACATGACAGGCCTCTTTTCTAGACGGCGCGGCGCGCGGGCGCCTCAACCGATGTCAACACAAGCTCTCAGCGCGTCGCTCCGGGTTTCCAAAGCACGTCGCCGGTTGCGGTTCCGTCCGGCGCTGCCACATTGGCCCGGCGCGCGGCGGTGAACAGATAGTCCGACAGCCGGTTGATATAGCGTAGCGCCTCGGGGTTCAGGCCGTGGGCATGATGCGCCGCCACCATCGATCGTTCGGCCCGGCGCGCAATCGCGCGGGCCAGATGGAGCGCAGACGCGCCCGCCGTTCCCGCCGGCAGGATGAAGCTGGTGAGCGGTGCCAGCGCCATGTTCAGCCGGTCGATCTCGGTCTCGAGCCAGGCCGTCTGGCTGGCCACGATGCGCAGTTCCATCGGTGACGGAGCAAAATCGACACCGGGCGTGGCGACGTCCGCGCCCAGATCAAACAGATCATTCTGTATGCGGGAGAGCGCGGGCGCGATGCCGCCGTCCGGATCGGCGCTTTGGGGCGTGTGCGTGCCCAGCGCGCCGATCGCCAGGCCGATGGCGCTGTTGGTTTCATCGACGTCGCCGATCGCGGCCATGCGCGCGTCATCCTTGGGCAAACGCGACCCGTCGACCAGTCCGGTGCTGCCATCGTCCCCGGTGCGGGTGTAAATTTTGTTGAGCTTGACCACGCGATTCGGGCGCTACTGGGCCTGGCTGAGGATCAGCAACAGCGCGACCAGAAGGATCGCGATCGCCTGCCATTTCACGCGCGCGAACATCATCTTGTTTTGCAGATTGGCTGATTTGGGCGTGCCGTTCTCATCCACATCTTCCGGTTTCATGTTGGCGAACGACGCCAGACCGCGCACGAGCGCCAGGACGACCAGGCAGGCCGCAATGATGATACCGATGACAAGAATAGCGCCCATGAGCCTAAGCTAGGGACTGGATAGCGAAATGCCAGCGGGAAAGTGATGCGCGCGCAACCGGTCGGCCAACGCCGCACCGTTCTCGCCCGCCGCACGCCGGGCCGCCAGCGCGGGCGCAGTTCTGGATTTGGCCAGCTTCTCGCCGTCCGGGCCCAGCAGCAACGGGTGGTGCCAGTAATCCGGCCGCGGCAGGCCCAGCAGCGCTTGCAGCAGCACGTGCAGATCGGTGTAATCGAACAGATCCGCCCCGCGTACGACCGGGCCGATCGCCTGCGCGGCATCGTCCAGGGTGGCCGCCAGATGATAGCTGGCCGGGGCATCCTTGCGCCAAAGCACAATATCCCCGAACCGCGCGGGATCGGCCGTCACCGCGCCGCGCAGGAGATCGCGCCAGCCCAGCGGGCCGGTGCGCGCCATCGCGTCATCCATCCGCAGCCGCCAGCTATGCGGGCGCCCGGGATCCCCGGCCGGCGCGGCGCGGCGGCAGGTGCCGGGATAGGCCGGGCCGTCCGGGCCATGGCGCACCGGCTGCTTGCGCAGCGCCTCGGCGATTGCGCTGCGGGTGCACCAGCAGCGGTACAGCAGACTGGCGGCACGCAGCGTCTCGAACGCGGCGCGGTATGCCGCGATGCGGCTGGACTGGCGCAGCGGCGGTTCGTCCGGCGGCAGGCCCAGCCACGCCAGATCGGCCAGCGCGCCCGTGATATGTTCCGGCCGGCTGCGGCTGCCGTCGATATCCTCGATCCGCACCAGAAACCGCCCGCCGGTGGCCCGCGCCAGATCGTGGCAATAGAGTGCCGACAGCGCATGGCCGATATGCAGCGGCCCGTTGGGGCTGGGCGCGAACCGGGTTATCGCCGCGCTTTCCACAGAATTTGTCACCCGATGCGGCAAAAACGTTCCGGAAGTTTCGGCCAAGGTCATTGGCCTGTCACTTTTTTGCGTTTATCAGGGCACGAAACAAGTCGAGGAGCGATCGTTCGGGCATGTACCATCCGGACATTCTGGATAATCCCGCGAGTTTGCGCCACCCGGAAAGTTGCCCGGCGCTGATCCTCAATGCGGATTACACGCCGCTGAGCTATTATCCGCTCAGCCTGTGGCCGTGGCAGACCGCGATCAAGGCGGTGTTCCTCGACAAGGTCGATATTATCGCCAGTTACGAGCGCGCCGTGCACAGCCCCAGCTTCGCAATGAAAATCCCCTCGGTGATCGCGCTGCGCCAATATGTGCGGCCGAGCGAATATCCCGCGTTCACGCGGTTCAACCTGTTCCTGCGCGACAAGTTCGCCTGTTTATATTGCGGCAGCGAGGATAATCTCACCTTCGATCATGTGGTGCCGCGGCGCCAGGGCGGCGGCACCAGCTGGGAGAATGTCGCCACCGCCTGCCTGCCGTGCAATCTCAAAAAAGGCGGACGCACGCCCAAGGAAGCGCATATGCAGCTGTTCCTGAAGCCCCACCGGCCGACCAGCTGGCAATTGCAGGAACGCGGCCGCGCCTTCCCGCCAGGCTATCTGCACGAAAGCTGGCACGACTGGCTCTATTGGGACATCGAACTGGAATATTAGGTCGCCGCCTCGTCGCTGCCCGGATGCTGCCCCGCCCGCTGCGGCAACAGCGCAATACACGCTATGATGAATACGGCCAGCACCAGCGAGGCAATGGGTCGACTGAGATCGAGCCCGCCCTTGTCGAGCGGCTTGTCGAGGAAATCTCCCACCGTCGCACCGAGCGGCCGCGTCAGGATGAAGGCCGCCCAGAACAGCCAGACCTTCGAGATGGCCGTGGCATAATGCAGCGCCAGCAGGATGGCCAGAAGCCCCGCGAACAAGGCGGCAGCGGCGAGATAGCCAAAGCCGGGTGCATCCGCGGTCCAGTCGCCCAGCGCGGTGCCGAGCGTCTGCGAAAAAGTGATCGTAATCCAGTAGAACAGCTCCGCCTTGCGTGAGCGGATCGTCTCCACCTGCACCGTGCCCATGCTGCGGTACCAGACGAACAGCGATAGCAGCACCAGCGCCAGCAGCAGCAAAGACCCGCCCGGATAGCCGATCCCGATTGACCGG
Source organism: Sphingomonadales bacterium (assembly GCA_038234155.1). Classification (GTDB taxonomy): domain Bacteria; phylum Pseudomonadota; class Alphaproteobacteria; order Sphingomonadales; family Sphingomonadaceae; genus Novosphingopyxis. Next base: position 6,315 of record JBBSUT010000115.1, read on the forward strand.
GTCGCGTAATCGGCGATGGTCGTGCCAGCCGTGGTCGAAGCGATGATGGTCGCCCAGTAAAGCCAGGGATTGAACCGCGTCGCCCTGATCTGCAGCAAAACCAACAGCGCCAGCAACGGCAGGAAGATGAAGGTGCTGACCAGATACCCCATGTTGAAGGTCATGCTCAGCGTGTCGCCGCCAGTCTCGCCCAGCGTGGTGGCCGCGATCTTGATGATCCAGAAGATCAGGGTGACGGCTGGCACCTTGCTCAAGGCCTGCTCGCGGTCGAGGTCCGTCATCGGCGACATGATGTATCCTTAAAAACTGACTCCCAACCTGTACCAGTCCCATGCTCGCATCGCACCCGATAGCAATGCAAAAACTGCTCGGGCGCAGAATGAAGCCTGGCTTGACGATGGCGATGCTGCAGCGCACAACCTGCGCTCATGGCTGACCTTCCCCCGATCTCGCAAAATCCCGACATCCGCTTTCTGGGCCGCGTGCTCGGAGACGTGATCCGCGCTTATGGCGGCGAGCAACTGTACGACCAGACCGAGGCGATCCGCCGCGCCAGCGTGGAGCGGCATCGCAGCGCCAAGCCGGGCGCCGCCGCAGTGCCCGAGCTGGAGGCGCTCGATCTGGACGGCACGCTCGATTTCGTGCGCGGGTTCATGCTGTTCTCGCTGCTCGCCAATCTTGCCGAAGACCGGCAGGGCGTGGCGCGCGAACGGGGCGCAACCGTGGCCGAAGCGCTGACCGCGCTGGAGGCGCAGGGCGTCAGCCGCGCATCGGTCGCTGAGATGCTGGAGAGCGCGGCGATCGTGCCGGTGCTCACCGCGCACCCCACTGAGGTACGGCGCAAGAGCGTGATCGACCACAAGAACCGCATCGCCGCGCTCATGCGCCTGCGCGATGCAGGCACCGCAGTCACGCCGGAGGGCGACGATGTGGAAAATGCCATCCGCCGCCAGATTGCGCTGCTGTGGCAGACCCGGCCGCTTCGCGAACGCCGCCTGTTCGTGGCCGACGAGATCGACAATGCGCGCGCCTATATGCGCGACGTGTTCCTGCCCGCGCTGCCGCTGCTCTACGCGCGCTGGGACAAACAGCTGGGCAGCCGCGTGCCGAGCTTCCTGACTTTGGGCAGCTGGATCGGCGGAGACCGCGACGGCAACCC
>JBBSUT010000116.1:0-7439 GCA_038234155.1 Sphingomonadales bacterium
ACCGCCCGAGCCCAGGCGCAGAAACGACTTCTTCAAGCTGGAGCCCATCCGCTGCGCTTCGCTGTTCGCACGGATTTCCTGCTCGGGGCGCTTGTAGATCGGATTGACCGCTTCCTCGACAACGCGCTCCGTGGTCTGCGCCAACGGTTTGTTCGTCGGGATCAGCGCGCGCACGGCAGCCGGAGGACGAGGCTGGGGAGCGCCCGACCCAAGCACTTGCTCGCGAATAGCGGACGGCGGGGGTGGCGCGCGGCGGCGCGCAAACGGCGGGGGAGCTGGCGGCGAAGGCGGCGGGCTTAAGCGCTGTGCGCCGCTCGCCTTGCGCTTCACATAGGCCATGACCTGCTCTTGGCTCGCGCCATCCGGCGCGTTCACCTTGTATTTTCTACCATCCGGCCCGGTGACGACATAGCCGGGCATTAGTTGATCTGGCCCGCCCGTGTGTCCAAGGCTGGCAGATTATTCAACCAATCTTGCTGCGCTTTGCGGGTTATCAGCGTCTTGCCCAACGCCTTTAGAGCATTCAGCCGCCCCGCTTTTATTTCTCGGTAAATGGTCGCTCGGCTGATGCTCAACCTGTGGCTAGTAGTATCGATACTGTCAGCCAAAACCTCCGCTTCGTGTTCCATCTTAATGCTCCTTGGCGCTCGCCATGTCGGCTTGCGTCAAAGAACGGCATTCGGATGGGGCAGAAAACCCTACATAGCGATGGTGTTTTTCCCCGATATCACACGCAATGCAGTCCGCTTTGCCTTCAGGTGAGCGTGCTGCTTCATCGCTTGGACGGACGGCCGTTTCATCGCATCCTGAAGCGCATCGACCATTGCCTCGATGCTCATTTGATCTTTTGCAGGCATTGCGGTCCGTAAAACCGAACGTGCGGCAGCCTTATCGCTCATCGTTGGATCACACTGGAGGCCCTTTTCGATTGCCAATCGAAGGCGGAGCGTCGGCAGCGATAAGCCTGTCAGCGCATACCAGTCTCGCCCCGGCCGGCCAGGAAGGGAAGGTGGCACCCATTCAGATTTCGCATGCTCCAACACATCCAAAACTGACATGTCAGAACCCTCGGCCAATGCGCTCGCAGCGGCATACAACCGAGACATTTTCGCACGGCTTGGTTTTTTCAGCGCCATCTAGAGACAGTAGCCCAAATGGAATTTAGCGCAAGAAAATCGACATGCTCCATCTTGGGGCCAGATAGTTTCGCGAAGCGAAAATTGGTGCGGAAGGCATATATTAAAAATGGCGCGGCGCGGCGGGCGCCCCCGGGGGGGTCGGCCTGGAGTCGGACTGGCTACCCCTCGGCGCTGCCCTGCCACCGTTCAGCTGCGCACCAGCCGCGGCGCGCCTATTGCGCGAGACGGCGATCCCATGCGTCGAAGCACCAGCCAGTCATCTGTTGGTTCATGCTCCAGACACTATCAACATGCAGGGCGAGAGTGCTCAAAAACCCTGCATATCCGCGCTTTTTGTCTCTGGTTTGCTGATCTTTGCGGCCAACAACAATCTCGTTGATTTGGTCACCATTCCCGCGCTTGATCGGCCTTCCAGAGACACAAATCGGAGCTAATCAATGTCGAATATCATCGCATTCCCAAAGCGCGACGACCGCGAAAACCTCACCCTCGATCGGGCACTTGCCGGCTATGATGACGGCGACGCCGGTGCGCTGGCCGCTATCATGCGGATAAGCGTCGGCTTGGAGACATCGGAAGCTAAGGGGCGAGCAACCCTGTGGCTACGGGAAATCGTGAATGTCGATTTGCAACTCGCTTAATTGACGACCCATCCCGCCAGCACCTGTTTATTGGTGGGGAGAGTGGTGGGGCAGGATTTCCAAAAGCGCAGAATACTGCCGTTTATTGACGATAATTGGCGGAAGGGGTGGGATTCGAACCCACGGTGAGCTTGCACCCACGGCGGTTTTCAAGACCGCTGCATTCGACCACTCTGCCACCCTTCCGACAGGGCCTCCCTTAGCGCCATCCGTGCGGCTTGCAAATAACTGCGCGGGATACTGCGCCGCCATGCCTATTTACGGTTTCCCCGCCGGTTTATCCGTGCAAAAAGGCTGTGCGCCTGGGTCTGAGGCGCGAAGAAGGAAGTGATCATGCCGCGTAGGTTTCTGGTAATCGCCGCCTGTCTGGGTTCGCTCGTCCTGGCAAGTTCGCAGCCCGTCTTCGCGCAGGATGCGGCCGGATTTCATGCCTATCTGGGGCAACTGCGCGCCGCTGCGCTGGCCGACGGGGTGAGCGCACAGACCCTGGATCGCGTGTTGCCGACGCTGGAATTCAGCGAAACCGCGATCCGGATTGATCAAAAGGCGAGCGGCGGCGGCGGCACCGGGCCGATCCCGATGTTCTATGGATCGGACGAACAACGCGCCATCGTGGGCAAGGCCGGTCCTGGCCGCGAGAAATATCAGCAGTTGCGGCCCCAACTTGACCAGATTGAACGGGAGCTTGGCGTGCCGCCCGGCATCATCCTCGCCATTTATGGCAAGGAGAGCAACTTCGGCAGCTACACCGGCAATTTCGATACGATCGGAGCACTGGCCACGCTGGCCTATGAAGGCCGACGCCGCGCGCTGTTCGAGGGAGAGGCTATCGCCGCGCTGAAGATGGTCGACCGCGGAGTACCCAGGTACAAATTGACCGGTAGCTGGGCGGGCGCGATGGGCAAGCCCCAGTTCCTGCCGTCGGTCTATCTGCGCCTGGCCGTGGACGAGGATCGCAGCGGGTTTGCCGATATCTGGGACAGTGAGGCAGATGCAATGGCCTCAATCGCCAACTATCTGGTGGCGGCAGGCTGGCGGAGAGGCCGGCCCTGGGGCGTCGCCGTAGACGTACCAGCCGGTTTTGATCGCAGCGCCTATCGCAACCTCACCGTCCCGACGCGTTGCCCGCGCGTGTTCGAACGGCACAGCCGCTGGATGACGTTGGCCGAATGGGAGCGGCTCGGCTTTCGCGCCCAGCAAGGCTATTGGCCGCAGGACAAGGATCAGGTGCTGGCAACGCTGCTGGAGCCCGACGGTCCTGGCAGCACTGCCTATCTGTTGACGCAGAATTATCGCGCTATCCTGGATTACAACTGCTCAAACTTTTACGCCATGGGTGTTGGTCTGCTTGCGAACCAGATTCAGCCCTGACGGTCTGATCGCCGCCGCTCTGCTGCTGGCGCTGGCGGCGTGTTCGGGCGGCGGTGAGCCCGGATCACCGGGCGGCGCAGCTGTTAGCGATTATCCTTTAAAGATTGGCAAGCCCTATGCGGTACGCGGGACGACCTACGTCCCGGCCGATGAAACAGCATACGATGCGGTCGGCTATGCCAGCTGGTACGGCAGCGATCATGAAGGAAAGCCCACGGCGCGGGGCGAGGCTTTTCGGTCCAGTACCATCAGCGCCGCCCACCGCACCTTGCCGCTCCCGAGCTACGTGGAGGTCACCGCGCTCGCCACCGGGCGCACCATCCTGGTCCGTATCAACGATCGCGGGCCAATTCGGCCCGGGCGGATCATCGATCTCTCGGAAGGCGCAGCGCGTCAGCTTGGCGTGCGGGACATCGGCGTGGCGGCGGTGCGTGTGCGCCGCGTCGAACCGGATGAACGCGAGCGTGTGCTTTTGCGTTCGGGAAGATCGGCGGCCGAGCGGCCAGCGCCCACTCCGGCGGCGCTTGCGCGGCTGCGCGCCCGCCTCGACAATCCGGCTCCTTTGACGCTGCCAGCTTATACGCCAAGCGCCGGCTACCTGGTCCAGGTGGCCAGTTTTTCAAGCCCGGACAACGCCGCGCGACTGGTTGGCCGGCTTGGCGGGACAGTCACGCAAACCGCCGCAGGCTACTGGCAAGTCTTACTCGGTCCGTATTCCGATGAGCGCGAGGCGTGGGAAGGGCTGGAAGCGGCGCGCCGTGCAGGCTATTCGGATGCTCGATTGGTGAATCGCTGATCGTTTTTACCGCCGGACCTCCGGCGGCCCACCCAGTCAAACGGAATATCATGCGCCATTATCTTGCCCTTGCCGCCGTTCTGCCGCTCGCCGCCCCGGCAGCAGCCGCCGCGCCCACCTATGACAGCGCCGCGCCCATTGCCTATATGGTGGACCTGAGTTCGGGCGCGGAACTTTACGCGCGCAATGCAGACAAGCGCATACCGCCTGCCTCCATGGCCAAGATGATGACCGTACTGGTCGCGTTCGATTTGATCGACAGCGGCAAGGTGGACAAAATGAAGAAGATCCGGGTGCGCGAGGATACCTGGCGCGAGTGGAACAACCGCGGGTCGTCCATGTTTCTGGCGGTCAACGAGGAGGTAACCGTTCAGCAGCTGCTCCACGGTGTCGTGACGCTATCCGGCAATGACGCCAGCGTGGTCCTCGCAGAGGGCCTGGCCGGTTCAGAACAGGCCTTTGCCGGACTGATGAACCAGAAGGCGCGCGCTATCGGCATGAAGAACAGCCATTTCGGCAATGCCAATGGCTGGCCGGATGAGGGCGTAACCTTTGTGACTGCGCGAGACCTTGCGACATTGGCCAAGGCCACATTTGAGGAGCATCCTGCGCTCTATAATGAGTTCTATGGCCAACACGAGTTCACCTGGCAGGGCATCAAGCAGCCCAATCGCAACCCTTTGATCGGCAAGGTGCAGGGCGCCGACGGTTTGAAGACCGGGCACACCGAGGAAGCGGGTTTCGGCTTTACCGGATCCGCCCAGCAGAACGGCCGCCGCTTGGTAGAAGTGGTTGCCGGGCTCGATACCTACAACAATCGCATCAAGGAATCGGTCTCATTTATGGAATGGGGTTTCGGTGCCTGGACGACCAAGCCGCTGTTTCAGAAGGGCACCGCAATTGCGTCGGCACGGGTGCAGCAGGGCGGTTCGCGCAGTGTTCCGTTAATCGCGCCCCGCAATCTGGCGGTAACTCTGCCAGCCGCGCAAGGCGGCGATTACAAATTGGTCGTGCAGTATCAGGGGCCGCTGACGGCACCGATTGCCAAGGGCACCAAAGTGGCCGAGCTGGTGGTGACCACCGCAGACGGCAGCACGCAGCGGATGCCGCTGGTTGCCGGCGAGGACGTCAGCGCAGCGGGCGTATTCTCGCGCATCTGGAACGGCTTTCTGTCGCTCTTCGCCTGATGCCGCGCGGCCGGTTCATCGCGATCGAGGGCGGGGAGGGGACCGGCAAGTCTACCCAGGTGAGCGCGCTGGCCCAAGCGCTGGCGGCGCGCGGGATTACGGCGGTCACGACGCGGGAGCCGGGCGGCACCGATGGTGCGGAAGCCATCCGCCATCTGCTGCTGGACGGCGCGGCAGACCGATGGACGCCGCAAAGCGAGGCGCTGCTGTTTGCTGCCGCGCGCGCGGACCATGTCGCACGGCTCATCCGGCCCGCATTGGCGCAGGGGCGATGGGTGATCTGCGATCGCTTTATCGACAGCAGCCGCGCCTATCAATCAGCCTCAGGCGTTTGCGATGATGATCTGATGAACCTCCACAGGATCGGCAGTGGCAGCTTGTTGCCCGACAGGGTATTGCTGCTGGAGCTGCCGGTCGACGAGGCCGAGCGACGTGCCTGTGCGCGGGACGCAGGGGCAGGGGACCGGATCGGCGCAAGAGACGCGGCTTTTCACGCCCAGGTACACCGCGCCTTTGCCCGCATGGCAGCAAACGAGCCAGATCGCGTGCGCACCGTGCCCGCTTTCGGCACGCAGGCTCAGGTCACGCAGGGCTTGGTATCGGCGCTGTCTGACTATATCGCCTGACCCATGGCGGATTTCATTGGACATGAGCAGGCGGAAGCCGCGGTGTTGGCCGGGCTAATCGACGGGCGGCTGCATCATGCATGGCTGCTGTGCGGTCCAAAAGGTATGGGCAAGGCCAGCTTCGCCGTGCGGGCAGCAAGATTGCTGCTGAGCGACAGCGACGGACGTAGCGGCTTTGAATCGGCCGAGGACAGCGCAGCTGCGGCGCTCATGCGGGCAGGATCGCACCCGGATTTCAAAGTGCTGCAGCGGCTGCCGAAGAAAGATGGTGCCGGTACCGAGGAGGTGGCGGACGAGACTGATCTGAAACGCAACATCAGCGTTGATCAGGTTCGCCAGTTGCAGCCCCTGCTCGGAACCAAGACCGCCATTGCGTCGCGCCGGGTCATAATCTTTGATGCCGCCGACGATCTGGAGCGGAGCGGAGCAAATGCGTTACTGAAGAATTTGGAAGAACCGCCTGAAAATACGATATTCTTCCTGATTTCCCATGCGCCGCAGCGCCTGCTTCCCACGATTCGATCGCGGTGCAGGGTCCAGCGGTTCGATCCGCTGCCGGGCAAACAGATGGACGTTTTTCTGCGGCGTGCACTGCCCAACCTGTCCAGTGACGACCGCGGCGCGCTAATGCTTGCCGCCGACGGATCGCCCGGCCGCGCCATCGCCATGCATGGTCTCGATCTGGGTGACATCGATCGGCAGCTCGGCGCAATATATCGGGAGGGCGATAGCAGCGGACGCCTGGGTTCGGCCCTCGCGCAAAAGCTATCGCTGAAAGCGGCGAATGAACGCTATATTGCATTTCTGGAACAGGCACCGGCTTATTTCGCGGCGATTGCGCGCGAAACCCAGCCACGCAGCGTCGCGCCAGTCATCGACGCCTGGCGCGAAGCGAGCGATCTGGCGGCGCGCGCCGTACCGTTGACGCTCGACAAGCAATCGGTTGTTTTTCGCATGGCGCGGTTGCTGGCTGAGCTGTCAGTCCATAGGGATGCACGGCCATGACCGACAAAACCCCCTTCTACGTCACCACCGCAATCAACTATCCCAACGGCAAGCCGCACATTGGCCATGCCTATGAAGGAATAGCGGCGGACGTCATCGCCCGATTCCGCCGCTCGCAGGGCTATGATGTCCGCTTTCAGACCGGCGTGGACGTCCACGGGCTGAAAATGGTCAAGACCGCGCGCGAAAACGGGCTGGAACCGGCGGCATTCGCTGACGAGATGACCCCGCATTTCACCGAGATGTGCGCGCGCTTTGGCATCTCCTACGATCGCTTCATATCCACCAGCGAGCAGGCAAATCATATCGCGGCGCAGGAAATCTGGCGGCGGATGGAAGCGCGCGGCGATCTGTATCGGGATCGCTACGAAGGCTGGTACTCGGTGCGCGACGAAGCTTATTATACCGAAGGTGAATTGGTCGATGGCGAGGACGAGACCAAGCTGTCTCCGCACGGAACGCCGGTCGAGTGGACGGTCGAGGAAAGCTGGTTTTTCCGCCTCTCGGCCTATCAGGAAAAGTTGCTCGCACTCTACGCCGACCAACCTGAATTCATCCAGCCGGACAGTCGCCGCAACGAAGTGATCCGCTTTGCGGAGGGCGGACTTAACGATCTCAGCATTTCCCGCACCAGTTTCGATTGGGGGGTCAAGGTGCCGGGCGATCCGGCCCAT
>JBBSUT010000117.1:0-7267 GCA_038234155.1 Sphingomonadales bacterium
GCCGAGATCGAGGATCGCTACGGCGTCACCATCGAAATCCTGCCCAATAGCGAGGCCGAGGGTGCCAAGATGACCGTCAGCAGCGCAGGCGGCAAGCCGGAGAAGGAGGTCGCTTTTACACCCATCGTCGATGAGGAAGATTTCGCTGAAGACATTGCGGACGAGTTTGACGATGAGGATGTATCCACCGAAGAAATCGAGGAGACGGAGCGCGAGGAGCGCCCCGGCCGCCAGTCCCGCTCACGCCAGAAGGATTCGCGCCAGAAAGTCTCACGGCGCGGTGGATCGCGTCGGGGAGAGCCGCGCGATATCGACGGCAACTCCAGCGATGGAGAAAACAGGCAAAGCGACGGTAACGAGAGCGATGTGAACCAGAGTGATGGTGACCAGAGCGAACGGAACCGGAGCGAGCGGAGCCAGAGCAGCGACCATCCCGAAGCCGGGGAACTGGACGAAGACGGCAAGCCAAAGCGCAAGCGGCGGCGGCGCGGACGGCGCGGTGGCCGTGGACGCAAGCGCGACGATGACGGCAGCCAGAACGACGCCGCCGACGTCCGTTTGGACGACGGACCTGGCGATGCGACCGAGGCCGGGCCTACGCAGGATGCCGACACTGGTAACGATAACGGCGATGACGGCAGCGAGAAGCCCAAAGCCCGCCGCTCGCGTCGCCGCAAGAACAGCGACGATAATCGCGCGTCTACCGACGTGGAGGCCGAGGCTTCTAGCGAGACCGGGGACGACAGGCCGGAGGCGCCGTCTGGCGACGATGCCGAGGCGGCGGCGCCCAAGAAGCGCGCCCGTCGTCGTGGTCCCAAGACCGCCGCGGCCGACAGCGGCGACGCATCGGCTGCGCAAGAAGCTGCGCCTGCTGCAGCCGTGATCGAAGACACCGCTACCAATGCAGCGGAAACCGAGGAAAAGCCCAAGCGCCGCAGCCGTGCAAAGAAAGCCGCACCGGCAGTCGACTCTGCCAAGGCGGATGGGGAGGCGAAGGAAGAGGCAAAGGCGGATAAGCCCAAGCCCAGGGCGCGCCGCAAGAAGGCCGATCCCTCGACGGGAGAGGCGGAGCAGACCGTTGTTTCCACGCCCGCACCGGCACAACCAGCCGCATCTTCCAAGACACGTACCGAAACAGCCGGTGACGATGGCGGTACGCCCAGTGCCGACGCGGCACCGCAAGACGGTACGGCATCGGTCAACAGCGACGGCTCACCCCGCCGCGGCTGGTGGCAGCGTACCTTCGGCTGATCCGGCGATGAAAGCGCGCGCGGTAGCCAGTTCAAAGAACGTCACCGCGCGCGCTTCACACCGTGTTCAGGGCCGACTCGACAACGCAGGCGCCATGCCCCGCATTGCCATCGCGCTCGCCCTCTCGCTCGTCGTTGCGGTTCGCCCCGTCGCCGCTCAGTCGGTGCTCCGCGATGCCGAAACCGAAGCGTTCTTTAACGAAATCAGCAATCCCCTGGTTAAAGCGGCCGGCATGGAGCCGAGCAATGTCGAGATTGTTCTGATCGGCGACCGCGCAATTAACGCGTTCACCGCTGGCGGCCAGACGGTTTATCTCAACAGCGGCCTGGTCGAAGAGGCCGACACCGCCAACGAAGTGCAGGGCGTGATTGCGCACGAACTCGGCCATGTCGAGGGCGGCCATGCTATGCGCGGGGGAGAGGGCGCGGCCGCAGCGCAGGGCATCTCGATCGGATCACTGCTGCTCGGCGCGCTGGCCGCGGTGGCCGGCGCCGGAGATGCTGCCGCCGGTATCATGATGGCCGGGCAACGCGCGGCGCTGGGCAAATATCTCGCCTATAGCCGTGTGCAAGAAAGCGTCGCCGATGCCAGCGGAGCGCGCTATTTGTCCGCGTCACATATCAGCGGGCGCGGCTCGGTGGATTTTTTCAAGAAGCTGCAGAGCTACGAATTCCGCCTCGGCGTACCGCAGGACGACGATCAGGCCTTCGTACAGACCCACCCGCTGTCGGGCGACCGCATCCAATATCTGCGCGATACCTACGCGAACGATCCGGCCTGGGGCAACCCGCTCGACGCCAAATGGGAGCGCGATTTCAAACGCATCAAGGCCAAGTTGATGGGCTATATCGCGCGGCCCGAGGAGACGCTGCGGGATTATCCCGAGAGCGACCGCAGCGTGCCCGCGCGCTATGCCCGCGCCTATGCGTGGCACAAGGCTGCCTATCCGCAGAAAGCTGCAGCCGAAGCGCAGTCGCTGATAGCCGAAGATCCTGCCGATCCCTATTTCAACGAACTTTACGGGCAGATCCTTCTGGAATCGGGCAAGCCGGACGAGGCGCTTGCCCCGCTGCGCAAAGCCGTAGCCAATTCGGACAACAATCCACTGATCGCCGCCATTTTGGGCCATGCGCTGGTTGCCACAGAAGATCGTTCTCATCTGGCCGAAGCCGAGGAGGTGCTGAAGGCTGCAGTGGTGCGGGACAACCGTAATCCCTTCGCCTGGTATCAGTTGGGCGTGGTCTATCAGCAGCGCGGCGATGAGGCGCGCGCGGCGCTGGCCAGCGCGGAGCGCGATCTGATGACCGGTGAACCATCGCTGGCGCTGCGCCACTCGGACCGCGCGATGAGCGGACTGCCGGATTACAGCCCGGACTGGCTGCGCGCGCAGGATATCCGCCTGATCGCCGAGGCGCAGCTTGAGGACGACAAGAAACGCAAGCGCTGACCGGCGCTGGACAGCGCTTGCGCGCCTGATAGGGATACGCAATGTTCGATAGCACCAAGCCCGCCGCGCGTTCGCCACTTCTTTACGCTATGATCGGGGTGTGCCTACTCGCGCTATCCGCCGCGATCTATTTGAGTTTTTTCGGCACACCGCGGACCGCCGTGCCGGAGGCCGGTGGCACGGAATCCCATGCCACCGCAATGGACGGGCTCGAGACCGAGCGAACCGACGCCGCTTTGCGCGCCGCCGATATTAACCCGGGCGAGCGCATGGCGATGGAAGCGGTGGTGCGCGATTACATATTGACCAATCCCGAAATCATTACGCAAGCAGTCGATATCCTGCAAAAGCGCGATGCCGCCGGTCGGCTTGGCCAGGTGCGCGCTGTGCTGGAAACCCCCTTCCCCGGCGCGGTTGCGGGCAACCCGAACGGAAGCCGCCTGCTCGTCGAATTCTTTGATTACGCTTGTGGATTCTGCCGCTCCAGCGTGCCGGACGTCAATCGGCTGATCGCGCAAGACAAGGATCTGAAGGTCGTGTTTCGCGAACTGCCAATCCTGGGCGAAGGCAGCCAGAAGGCCGCGCGTATGGCGCTCGCGGCGGCGCAGCAGGGCAAATACAAGGTATTTCATGACGCCATGTACGCTGCAGGCAAACCCACCGATCTGGCTATTCAGTCCGCCGCGCGCTCCTCTGGTCTCGATATTGCCAGCGCGCAACGATTCGCGGCATCGGCGCAGGCTACGCAGGAATTGCAAAAGAACCTGGAATTGGCGCGGACGGTCGGCTTCAATGGGACGCCGACCTGGGTGACGGGCGATCATGTGCTGGAAGGCGCCGTCGGCTTTGATGCCCTGAAAGCCGCTGTGCGCGGCTCCTCCAGCTGATCCGACACGGGTTAATGCTCAGGCAAGCGGCCGTGAGGACCCTCATCCTGGCCGTTATCGCCAGCTGCGGCAACGCGGCGGCGCGCGCTCCGATCAGCGTATTATCCGGGCAGCCATCGGCAATGTTCTCAGCGAACCACAGCAAAAAAGTGTAGCGATCAGGACGGGTTATCCGCTGGCCCCCTGGGGGCGTTAGTCCTTGCGCCCTTTGGCCACGAGATACCATTCCACCGAACCCTTGCGACTGGCCGGCGGCTTGGCGTGTTTCACACGGGAAAAATTGCGCTTCAGCTCTGCCAACAGGCTCTGTTCCGATCCGCCGGCGAACGATTTGGAGACGAAATTGCCGCCCGGCTGCAGCTGCGCAATGGCAAATTCCGCTGCTGCCTCGACGAGCAGCATGGTGCGCAGATGATCGGTCTGCTTGTGGCCGGTGGTATTGGCCGCCATATCGCTCAGCACCAGATCGGGAGGCCCGCCGAGCATATCTATGAGCCGCGCGGGTGCCGCCTCGTCCATAAAATCCATCTCGAGCATGTCCACGCCCTCGATCGCATCGACTGGCAGCAGATCGATACCCACGATACGCGCGCGTGGCTGCAACTTGCGGATCACCTGCGCCCAACCGCCCGGAGCAATGCCCAGGTCGATCACGCGCTGCGCGCCTTTCAAAAGGCTGAATTTTTCATCGAGTTCGATCAGCTTGTAGGCTGAGCGGCTGCGATAACCCTCGGCCTTGGCACGCTTCACATAGGGGTCGTCAAGCTGGCGTTGCAGCCAGCGGGTAGACTGGGCCGTCCGCCGCCGCGCGGTCTTGACGCGCTCACGGGTCAATTTGGCCGTCTCTGCTCGCCCGCCATCAGCGTGCGCAATATGCCTTCGCGGATGCCGCGATCGGCCACGCCCAAGCGCGCCGTCGGCCAAATTTCCATGATCACTTCCAAAATTGCGCAGCCGGCCACCACAAGGTCTGCCCTTTCCCGCCCGATGCAGGGCTGCATCGCCCGCTCCGAAGGCGCCATGCTCGACAATCGCTCGCAGATCGCCTGCATGGACGCGGACGGCACAATCAGCCCGTCGATCTGACTGCGATCGTAACTCGGCAGTTCGAGGTGCAGACTGGCGAGCGTGGTGACCGTGCCGGACGTACCCAGGAGGCGGTGCTGCGGCCCACCTTGCGGTAGCCGCGCAGCAAAATCAGCGAAGCTCGCGCGGACACGGTCCTTCATCCGTCCATAGGACCGTTCGCGTCCGGCCTTCGTTTCCTCGTTTGGCAGCTCACTTTCGTAAAGCGACACCACGCCCCAAGGCGCGCTATTCCAATCAATAATGTCCGGCACCGGCCGATCGGTGGAGACTAGCACCAGCTCGGTCGATCCTCCGCCAATATCGAAAATGATCGCAGGCCCCTCACCCGGCTCCAGCAACACATGACAGCCCAGCACGGCGAGCCGTGCCTCTTCCTCAGCGGTGATGATGTCCAGTTTGATGCCGGTCTGTTGCTGCACGCGCTCGATGAACGCCGCGCCGTTTTGGGCCCGGCGGCAGGCCTCGGTCGCCACGGACCGCGCCAGTGCCACGTTGCGGCGCCGCAGCTTGTCCGCGCAGATGCCCAGCGCGCCGATCGCGCGGTCGATTGCCGCCTCGCTGAGCACGCCGCTGGAGGCCAGGCCTTCGCCTAGCCGCACCACGCGTGAAAAGGCATCGATTACCACAAAGCCGTCCGTCGACGGCTTCGCGATCAGCAATCTACAGTTGTTGGTGCCGAGATCGAGCGCGGCATAGGCCTTGCGGGCTGGCCAGCGCATCACATTGAGGAGAGGCTTGCGTGCCCCGTCCTGCGTCTTCCCTGCGTCCGCATCGCCGCGCCTGGCCCTGGAGCCTTTACCTTTGGCACGATCGGGTTGCGGCGCGGGCGTCTTGAATTCGCCCATGCCGTATCTACTTTTGCTATGTCGCCGCACGGCTTGTGCCGCCGGAACCTGCAGGCTACCTAGTCACAATGTCGTGCGCAGACAAGCGGCGAGCCGAGGCTATGCAACAAAGGGGCGTTGCAACGCTTGACTTGCGCCGCGCCCGAATCTATCCCGCGCCCCTCATATTCCCCTGTCCTCTAATGGTAAGAGAGCGGACTCTGACTCCGTCAATTGAGGTTCGAGTCCTCACGGGGGATCCAATTTCCATCGTCGATCGACAAGGCCGCCTGGCGGGTCGGTACGCTGCGTGCGCTGCTATAGCGGGTGTGCGCCCGCACATCGCCAGACGGTGACGGGTCCGGGCGCCTCCATCCGGGCCGGCTCAATGAACGCCTGGGTTCTCGCGCTCAATCGTGGATGGATCGCTTGGCATCAGCGGCGTGCTTTGGTTGAGCGACACGCGCTGCTGATAACCCTGCGTGGTCGTACCACCAGCCGAGCCCAGCGTGGCAGAAATCGGCGTGCATGTGCCGCGGTTGCCGAGGAAATCCAGTGCTTGACGTACCGATGCCTCGCGCGGATCGCCCAACTGATAGGATATATCGTCGGGCGCCTGGCAAGTCGTTTTCATGAACTGCGCCAGACCGTTATAATAATCGCCTTGCCGGTTGGCATTTTCCGTTCGGAAGGCGATGGCACGCAAGCGATCGTCGCACTGCGGCCGATCCAAGGCGATCTGGCCCACCGGCTTACCATAGGTATTCGTACCGATCAGCGCATTGTTAACGCCAAGGTACGGCACAAAGCTGTTCATCACCAGTTCGCTGGCCGAAGCTGTCGACCGGGTGCCGATAAAGGCAATTTTCATTGCCGCGATCGACTGTGGCTGCGGAGCGAAATAATTGGTTTCGTTGTTGCTAGCGAGACTGGGCCGGAAGGTGACGTAGCTGAGCACATCCGACGTTCTGCGATTGCCGCCCAGAAGGTTGCTGAACAGCTCGGCAATAGAAACCAGGCCGCCGCCATTGTAGCGTAGATCGACCACCACCTCTGTCACGCCCTGGCTTTTGAACATCTGGAACGCTGAACGCAGCGCGGGGTCTGCAGGAGAAAGGAACGTGCGCAAGTTGACGTAGCCGACTTTCTTGCCGTTATCGTCCAGAATTTTGGCACCGTAGCGCGATGAGACCGGCAGAAGATCGTAGTCCGCCTTTGTTATCGTGACCGTTTTTCGGCCGGATGCATTGCTGATGTCTAGGACAAGCGTATTTGGGGCGAGAGCCGCATTGAGTCCGTCCGTATTGCCGACGAAATCGGACACCGGGCGGATGTTGCCCGTCGTCGTGCCGATGCCAAGTATTTCCGTGCCTCGGTCCAAGCCGGCCGCCAGCGCAGGTGCCCCTTCGAACGCTTCGGTCACGAATAGTCGGCTATCTGAAGTCCGGCCCAGCCTGACGCCAAGACCTGCACTGCTGCCGCTGCTATAATAGGCGTTTTCCTCCATTATTGACGTGATGTAGGTGAAGTCCCGGTCTTTATTCTGCGATCGCGCCGTGGCCGTCAGATAATCGATATAGTCCTGCACCGTGGCATAGGGAGCTGGATTAGGATTGGTCGGCAGCGTGTCGGGAAATAGATAATAAGTATCCAGCTGTGCCTGCGCCCAGTTCTGACGCTCGGTCAGCGAGCAGCCAGCCGTGGATGTGGGCGGGGGTGGCGGTGGCGGTGTGGGCACCGCGGTGGGCGGCGGCGCGCTGGAGGTGTTA
>JBBSUT010000118.1:0-7195 GCA_038234155.1 Sphingomonadales bacterium
ACATGAACGAACTGAGCAAATTCAACAATCCGGTCGCCAAGCCCGAGACGTTCGACGAGATCCAGATCGGTCTTGCGAGTCCCGAGCGCATTCGCAGCTGGTCCTTCGGCGAGATCAAGAAGCCGGAAACCATCAACTATCGCACGTTCAAGCCTGAGCGTGACGGCCTGTTCTGCGCGCGTATCTTCGGTCCGGTAAAGGATTATGAGTGCCTGTGCGGCAAGTACAAGCGCATGAAATACAAGGGCATTGTCTGCGAGAAGTGCGGCGTCGAAGTCACCGTCACCAAGGTCCGCCGCGAGCGCATGGGCCATATCGAACTGGCCGCGCCGGTTGCGCATATCTGGTTCCTGAAATCGCTCCCCTCGCGCATCGGCCTGCTGCTCGACATGCAGTTGAAACAGCTCGAGCGGATCCTCTATTTCGAACATTATGTGGTGATCGAGCCCGGCCTTACGGCGCTGGAGAAATTCCAGCTGCTGACCGAGGACGAGCTCCTTGAAGCGCAGGATGAATATGGCGAAGACGCGTTCAGTGCCGGCATCGGCGCCGAAGCCGTCAAGATCATGCTCATGGATCTCGATCTCGTGCAGGAGCGCGACGATCTTCTGCACGAGCTGGAGACGACCAAGTCCACGCTCAAGCCCAAGAAGATAATCAAGCGCCTGAAGGTCGTCGAGAGCTTTATCGATTCGGGCAACCGCCCGGAGTGGATGATCCTGGAAGTCGTTCCGGTGATCCCGCCGGAACTGCGCCCGCTGGTGCCGCTCGACGGCGGCCGCTTCGCGACATCCGATCTCAACGACCTGTATCGCCGCGTGATCAACCGCAACAATCGTCTGAAGCGCCTGATCGAGCTGCGCGCGCCGGACATCATCGTGCGCAATGAGAAGCGCATGTTGCAGGAGTCGGTCGACGCGCTGTTCGATAACGGCCGCCGTGGCCGCACGATCACGGGCGCCAATAAGCGCCCGCTGAAATCGCTGTCCGATATGCTGAAGGGCAAGCAGGGCCGCTTCCGCCAGAACCTTCTGGGCAAGCGCGTCGATTATTCGGGCCGTTCGGTCATCGTGACCGGGCCGGAATTGAAGCTGCACCAGTGCGGTCTGCCGAAGAAGATGGCGCTCGAGCTGTTCAAGCCGTTCATCTACGCCCGGCTGGACGCCAAGGGTCTGTCGATGACGCTGAAGCAGGCCAAGAAATGGGTCGAAAAGGAGCGCAAGGAAGTCTGGGACATCCTGGACGAGGTGATCCGCGAGCATCCCGTGATGCTCAACCGCGCGCCGACGCTGCACCGTCTCGGCATCCAGGCGTTCGAGCCCGTGTTGATCGAGGGCAAGGCGATCCAGCTGCACCCGCTGGTCTGCTCGGCCTTCAACGCCGATTTCGATGGCGATCAGATGGCCGTTCACGTTCCGCTGAGCCTCGAGGCGCAGCTGGAAGCGCGCGTGCTGATGATGAGCACGAACAACATCCTGTCGCCCGCCAACGGCAAGCCGATCATCGTGCCGTCGCAGGACATGATCCTGGGTCTCTATTATCTGTCGATGGACCGCGAGGGTGAACCCGGCGAGGGCATGCTGCTGTCCGACATGGCCGAGGTGCACCAGGCGCTGGAGGTCGGCGCGGTGACGTTGCATTCCAAGATCACCAGCCGCGTCCCGCAGGCCGATGAAAAGGGCAAGCAGTATATGTTGCGCGTCGATACGACGCCTGGCCGCATGTTGCTGGCCGAATGCCTGCCGCAAAGCCACAAGGTGCCGTTCGAACTGGTGAACCGCCTTCTGACGAAGAAGGAAATCGGCGACGTGATCGATCAGGTCTATCGCCACACCGGCCAGAAGGACACGGTGCTGTTTGCCGACGCCATCATGACGCTTGGGTTCCGCAACGCGTTCAAGGCCGGCATCTCGTTCGGCAAGGACGACATGATCATTCCCGAGGAGAAGATCCAGCTGGTCGAAGACGCACGGGCGACCGTCGCGGATTACGAGCAGCAGTATCAGGACGGACTGATCACGCAGCAGGAAAAGTACAACAAGGTGATCGACGCCTGGAGCCGTTGCGGCGACCAGGTGGCCAACGCCATGATGGAAAAGCTGAAAGCCACGCCGAAGGACGAGAATGGCCGCGAAGCCGAAGTGAACGCCATCTACATGATGAGCCACTCCGGTGCCCGTGGCAGCCCGGCCCAGATGAAGCAGCTGGCCGGTATGCGCGGGCTCATGGCCAAACCTAGCGGTGAAATCATCGAGACGCCGATCATCTCGAACTTCAAGGAAGGCCTGACCGTCCTCGAATATTTCAACTCCACCCACGGTGCCCGCAAGGGTTTGGCCGACACCGCGCTCAAGACAGCGAACTCGGGTTACCTGACCCGCCGTCTGGTCGATGTGTCGCAGGATTGCACGATCGTCGAAGAGGATTGCCACACCGATCGCCTGCTCGAAATGCGTTCGATCATCCAGGGTGGTTCCACGATTGCCTCGCTCGGCGAGCGCGTGCTCGGCCGGACCATCGGTGAGGATATCGTCGAGGACGGCAAGGTCTTGTACAAGACCGGCACCATGCTGGACGAATATGCGGTGGCCAAGCTGGAAGAAATGGGCATGCAGGCGCTCAAGATTCGCTCACCGCTGGTGTGCGAATCCAAGGTTGGCGTGTGCGGCAAATGCTACGGGCGCGATCTGGCCCGCGGTACGCCGGTGAACATCGGCGAAGCGGTCGGCGTTATCGCCGCCCAGTCGATCGGTGAGCCCGGCACCCAGCTGACAATGCGGACGTTCCACATCGGCGGCGCGGCGCAGCTCAACGAGCAATCCAACCTCGAGGCAAGCCATGAGGGAACCATTGAACTGCGCGACCTGCCGACCATCGTTGACAAGCGCAATCGCCGCTTGGCGATGAGCCGCACCGGCGAGCTGGTGATTGTGGACAAGGAAGGCCGCGAGCTGGCCGTCCACCGCATCGCCTACGGTACGGTGCTGGATGTCGATCAGGGCGACAAGGTCGTGCCGGGCGACAAGCTGGCCCAGTGGGACCCCTTCACCCAGCCAGTGATAACGGAAAAGCCAGGCATGGTGAAGTTCCAGGATCTGGTCGACAACAAAACCTTGGCCGAGCAGACCGACGAAGCCACCGGCATCGCCCAGCGCGTCGTGATCGAATATCGTGAAATGGGCCGCGCCAAGAAGGAAGACCTGCGCCCCCGTCTGACGCTGCTGGACGAGGATTCGGGCGAGGCCGCGAAATATCTTCTCGGCCCCGGCACCATGCTTTCGGTCGAGGACGGCCAGATGGTGGAAGCGGGCGACGTTCTGGCCCGTATCAGCCGCGAAGCCGCCAAGACGCGCGACATCACCGGCGGTCTGCCGCGGGTGGCCGAGCTGTTCGAGGCGCGCATCCCCAAGGATGTGTCGATCATCGCCAAGATCTCGGGCAAGGTCGAATTCGTTCGCGACTACAAGGCCAAGCGCAAGATCGCGATCGTTCCGGAAGAGGGCGATCCGGTTGAGTATCTGATCCCCAAGACCAAGGTGCTCGACGTCCAGGAAGGCGATTTCGTCCGCAAGGGCGATAATCTGATCGGCGGTTCTCCGAACCCGCACGATATTCTCGAGGTCATGGGCGTCGAAGCGCTGGCCGAGTTCCTGGTCGCCGAGATTCAGGAGGTCTATCGTCTGCAAGGTGTGAAGATCAACGACAAGCACATCGAGACAATCGTTCGTCAGATGCTGCAAAAGGTCGAGATCACGAACGGCGGCGATACCACGCTTCTCCCCGGAGAGCAGGTCGACCGTGAGGAAATGGACGCGATGAATGCCAAGCTGACGCGCAGCAAGACCAAGGCCGAAGGCAAGCCAGTCCTGCTGGGCATCACCAAGGCATCGCTCCAGACCCGCAGCTTTATCTCTGCGGCCTCGTTCCAGGAAACCACGCGCGTGCTGACGCAGGCCGCAGTCGAAGGTAAGAAGGATACGCTGACGGGCCTGAAGGAGAATGTGATCGTGGGCCGTCTCATCCCCGCCGGTACCGGTGCGGCGATGAGCCGCATGCGCATCGCGGCCACCAGCCGCGACACCGCGCTCCGGGCCCAGCAGCGCAAGCTTCAGGAGGAACTTATCGCCGCGCAGACCGCCGCCGAGCAACACGAAGCCGAGCTGAAGCAGGACGCGGCCGCCGCTGCCGCAACCAGCGAGCCACTGGGTGAACTGGTTACCGACAATGACGGCGAAGGCCCCGCGCCCGAGTGAGGCTTTAACCTAGCGACATAAGAAAAGGGCCCGTCGGAGCAATCCGGCGGGCCGTTTTGTTGGGTGCGGCGATCGGCAGGGTTTGGGACAAAGCGGAAAGGCGGCTTTCAGGCTGAAACAGCGAGAACCAGACATTAACGCCAGCGGCACGAAACGATTCACTTGCAGACCGTCAATGGCGACCGTTATGAAGCTGGCATGAAAGGCATAGCGCCATTTTTTCTCGGCCTCCTTCAGATGGTCGGCTGCTCCGTCGGTTTACCGCCGAGTGAAGAGATTGACGCGATCGAAAAAGCGACGAGCAAGACCGCCTGTGTCGGCTCTCTTGACCGCTGGCATAGGAAATTTGCGTTTCAAAAGCGCGGGGATCGCGTAAATCGCGAAATCATCTCGGTAACTTATACGCAGGCTGGGTATAGGAATCTACCGGCGGGCCGGTATTCCGAAGAGCCAGGTTACAATGCTGGCATCATCGACGACGGAGAATTTCGCCGCGCTGATGGCGAATATGACAGAATAGCTCACCGTTTCATCGACTGGGAATGCGGCTGCAATTTTCCGCCGTATGACGTCGATCACGAAATCGAATGTCCCGCAATTGGCGGCTAACCACCCAGCTATCGCCGTTCCTGATTGACGGAAGGGCGCATGGGAATGGCAGTTTTCAGGACGATCGAAATACTGCCGCTAAGTCCGCCGCTGGTCGTAAGTGTTCAATTCCGTCCCTTGCAAAGTTGGAAAATTGATGCGCCTATCAGGAGGTCGGCCGCCCACTGTAGATCGATCATCGTAAGAATTTCATTTCTAATTTCGGCAAGGTGTTTGTGGACTTCTCTTCATACCCGCACCGTTTTTACACGCAACTCATCGACAGCAAGCCACGGCTGGACCGAATTTCCGCGCTACGGGGGTGTCACCCGTGTCACCTTTCGCCCGCCCGCCGATGGCCCGCCTTCCAATGAATAGCGACCGGCTGATTCTGTTTTTCCTGACCGATCTCATTTTTTGCCTGACCCCCGGTCCGGCCACGATGGTAACCGTGGGCCATGTGTTGGGCGGGGGCCTGCGTGCCGGGATTGGCCCGGTGGCGGGCATCCACGCCGGCAACGCGGTCTGGTATGGATTGAACGCACTGGGCCTGATCGCGCTCATCGCCGCGGCTCCCCATGCTTATGCCGTACTGCGCTGGGTTGGCATTGCCTATTTGCTGGCGATGGGCGCGCGGACCTGGTGGCGCGCAGGCCAGCGATTGCAGCCTTCGGTCGCGTCGGCAGACACAGCAGTAAGCGCCGCGCCCGGGCTGCGCTTCTGGAACGGCGCGGCCGACGGCTTGGCAGTGCAGATGTCCAATCCCAAGGCGCTGGTGTTCTATGCCGCCTTCGTGCCGCAGTTTGTTGACCCTGCCGGATCGATTGCGCTGCAAATCTTGCTCCTGGCGCTCGTCACGCTGGTTACCGAGAGCATCGGCATGGGCACCTATGCCACGCTCGCCGCCGGGGCGAACCGGTTCGCCGTCGGGCGCGACTGGAACCGTTGGTTGCAGCGCATTTCCGGCGCGATCATGGTATTTGTGGGGGTGGTGATGATCTGGGCCAATAGCCATAGCCTGCCCGGAGTCTGACGTCGGTTGAGGTTCAGGCACGCGCCGCTAAGATGTTGATCATGGTCCGCTCCGCGCTCAGGCCCCGCTCCGCCACCCTTGCCTGTCTGACGCGGCTGCTCGCCTGCGCCGTTTTCCTATGTGCTCCGGCCGTCGCCTCGGCGCAGGCAGCGTTGTCGCCCTACAAGGCGTTGCAGGCTTATGATGGCCAGCTCGCGGCAACCGGCTATCGGCTCGCCACAGACAACGCGCCGCTGTGCGACCGGATCGATGCGGGCACCGGCCTGCTGTTCCACGACATTGCGCAATATGGCGATCGCAAGGCAATCGCAGACGTCTTCGCCTTCGCAACGCCAGTAGAGGTGGCAGCAGTGGTGCCAGGCAGCCCGGCGGCGGCGGCCGGTATTCTGCCCGGCGACGCGCTGCTAAGCATCGCCGTTGGTTTGCGCGCTGTGAAAGTGAGCGATATGACCGGCGGGCTTGATAAAGACGCCTACAGCCGCATCCGGAAGATTGCGGACGTCTTCGCTCTGGCCGAACAGGACAAGACCATTATCGGGCTAGCGCTTTTGCGCGCCGGCCAACAGAAATCTGTCACGCTCACACCCCTAGCTGCCTGCGCAACGCGGTTCCAGCTGCGCACGGGCAGGGGCTATGACGCGGGCGCCGACGGCGTGATGGTCAGCGTGGACTTGCCGCTGCTAGAATATGCGCTGGCCGCCCCGGACGGACGCGGCGAGGGCGAATTGGCTGCCGTCGTCGCGCACGAACTGGCGCACAATATCCTGCATCACCGGGAGCGGCTCGACGCCGTGGGCGTGAACCGCGGGATCGCGCGACTGCTTGGCAAGAACGCCCGGCGGATCAAAGCGACTGAGGAGGAGGCGGACCGATTGTCGGTCTGGCTGATGGCCAATGCCGGTTACGATCCGCGTGATGCGGTGCGGTTCTGGACGCGCTTCGGCAAGGAACTTGGCGAGGGCATCTTTACCGAAGGCACCCACTATCGCTGGAAGAGCCGCGTGCGCCAGATCGAAGACGAGATCGCAGTTCTGGCAGCCGTTCCTGAAAGCGAGGATGCGGGCGGCCGTCCTGCCGATCGGGCGAGAGTACCTTCCATTCTTACCATGCCCCTCCCATCGCTGGAATAGCGCACCGACCGTCAGAAACCGGTTCCGGTTCGCCGCAAGCGCGGCTAGGATCGACCACGGTTTGGGGGAGAGAGCGGGCATGCCTTATGGCAGGCGATCAATAGCGGTATGGCAGGCGCTGACATGGGTCTTTCTGGCTGTGTCCACACTTGGCGGATGCGGCGAGACCGCGCCCGATACGGCCAATCCAG
>JBBSUT010000119.1:0-7182 GCA_038234155.1 Sphingomonadales bacterium
TGCCCGGCCTTTCCGAACCGGAGACCGTGCGCCATTATACCCGGCTCAGCCGCCAGAATTACGGTATCGATCTGGGGCTGTTCCCGCTTGGCAGCTGCACCATGAAGCACAATCCGCGGCTGAACGAAAAGATGGCCCGGCTGTCCGGTTTTGCCGATATCCACCCTCTGCAGCCCGTTGCCACCGTGCAGGGCGCGCTGGGCGTGATCCACGAGCTGGCGCACTGGCTCAAGACGCTGACCGGCATGCCCGCCGTGACGATGAGCCCGAAAGCCGGTGCGCATGGCGAGCTGTGCGGCATCCTGGCGATCCGCGCGGCACTGGAGAAGCGCGGCGACGCACGTCAGGTGGTGTTGGTGCCGGAGAGTGCGCACGGCACCAATCCCGCCACCGCGGCTTTTGCCGGCTACGCCGTCGAGGATATACCGGCAACCGACGAGGGCCGCGTGGATTTCGATGCGCTTCAGGCGCGGCTCGGCCCCGATGTTGCCGGCGTGATGATCACCAACCCCAACACCTGCGGCCTATTCGAGCGCGACATGAAGCGCATTTCGGACGCCGTGCATGCGGCGGGCGGCTTCGTCTATTGCGACGGGGCGAACTTCAACGCCATCGTTGGGCGGGTGCGGCCCGGCGATCTGGGCATCGATGCAATGCACATCAATCTGCACAAGACCTTTTCCACGCCTCACGGCGGCGGCGGCCCTGGCTCCGGCCCGGTGGTATTTTCCGAAGCGCTGGCCCCGTTTGCCCCGTTACCCTTCGTCGAGAAGACAGGCGATGGCGGCTTCCGTCTGGTCGAGGAGGAAACCGCCGAAGATCATCACGCCGACAGTTTCGGCCGGATGACCGCCTTCCACGGCCAAATGGGCATGTTCACCCGTGCGCTCACCTATATCCTGAGCCATGGCGCGGACGGTTTGCGGCAGGTGGCCGAGGATGCGGTGCTCAACGCCAATTATATCCTGCGATCGATGGAGGATCTGCTCGAGGCGCCGTTTGCCGCCAGCGGACCCTGCATGCACGAGGCGCTGTTCAGCGACAGGGGTGTGGCGGACGGCTTCTCCACCGTCGACATTGCCAAGGGACTGATCGACGAGGGATTCCATCCGATGACGATGTATTTCCCGCTGGTCGTCCATGGCGCGATGCTGGTGGAGCCTACCGAGACCGAGAGCAAGGCAGCGATCGATCAATTCATCGCCGCTTTCCGATCGGTGGTCGAACGCGCCAGGAGCGGGGACAAAAGCCTGCACGGCGCGCCCTATCACGCTCCGCGCCGCCGCCTCGACGAGACCGGTGCGGCGCGCAAGCCGGTGCTGACCTATGAGGAGCCGGAGCCGGAGCCAGCGGTCGCGGCGGAGTAGGGCAGATGGGCTGGGATACGGTTTTTGCGATCACCAATATCCTGGCGCTCGGCGGCTGGCTGCTGCTGATCCTTGCGCCGCGCGGCGCGCTGGTTTTCTCCGCGATCACCTATGTCGGCGTGGGGCTGCTGTGCCTCATTTATGTCGTGGGCTTTGCCGGGTTGCTTGGTGGCTTGGTTGACGGCGGAGGGCCTTCGCAGCCGCTAACCGATTATAGCGTGGCCGGGTTACAGGGCGCGATGTTCCAGAACCCCGGTGGCACCGTGATCGGCTGGACGCATTATCTGGCGTTTGATCTGTTCATCGGCCTGTGGATCGCGCGCGATGCCGACACGAAGGGCTTTTCCCGCTGGTGGCAGGCGCCGATCCTGTTTTGCACCTTCATGGCCGGTCCGCTGGGCCTCTTGATCTGGCTGGCTGTGCGCGAACCCGCCGCGCGCCGCGCGCAACCTCGCGTAAAAAAATGAGCGACATGCCGGAGCCCTGGGTGCCGGGCACTGAGGCGCCTGATATTGGCACGGCGCAGGGCAAGCTGCATGCGCCGGCGACCTTGCGCAACCGCGCCGCGATCTCCGCGGTACTGGCCGAATGGCTGCCCGGCCACGGTACCGTGCTGGAGATCGCCAGCGGATCGGGCGAACACGTCATCCACTTCGCCAGCCAGATGCCGCATATGCGCTGGCAGCCAAGCGATCCCGATGCGGCGGCGCAGCGCTCGATCGCCGCCTGGACGGGCGAGGCGCGGTTGGATAATGTCGATCCGCCGCTGATGTTGGACGCGGCGGCGGCAGATTGGCCGGTGCTGCGCGCCGATGCGGTACTGTGCATCAACATGGTCCATATTAGCCCCTGGGCGGCGACCGAAGGCCTGTTTACGGGCACGGCGGCGCTACTGGCACCGGGCGCGCCGCTGATCCTCTACGGCCCATTTGTCGAGGACGGTGTGGAGACTGTCGAAAGCAACCGCGCGTTCGATACCTCGCTACGCTCACGCGATCCGCGTTGGGGCCTGCGCGATGTAGCGGCGGTTGCCAAATTGGCTGAGGCGCATGGCTTCGGTGCTTTGGATCGGCGGGGCATGCCGTCAAACAATCTCATGCTCAGATTCGTCAAGCAGGAGTGAGCAGGCCGCTTCGCCTCGCGGCAGGCACTGGCTGTTCTGTCCTACACGCGATCAGCCCGCTATCTTCGATTTATGATCCGATCCGTATACTGCGCGCATCACACGAGCGCGAAGCTTCGCTTCGTCGCAGACATAAAACGTCTGAACGGAGTCTCCGGCGGACGGGGTGTCACGCGTGTCACCTTAAGGTCGGCTAAGCCACGGGCGGTCGAATCGCGACGGCGCGCCGGGCAAGGCTGTGTTCGCGAAAGACGATGTAGAGCCCACTGGTAATGATCACCGGCGCGCCGAGCCAGGTCGCCGTGGCCGGCAGATCGCCAAACAGCCAGAAGCCGTAAAGCGCGGACCAGATGAGCGAACTGTAATCCATCGGCAGCACGATAGCGACGGGCGCCAGCCGTAGCGCACCGGTCAGGCAGAACTGCCCGATCGCGCCAAGCAGACCAATCGCGGCGATGATGCCCCAGGTGGCCGCATCGTGCATCTGCCCGACAAAGACCATCGCAATGCCCAGCGGCAGCATGGAGGTGAGGCTGAACCAGAACACGATGGTCATCGTGGCTTCGGACTTGCCAAGCGTGCGGACCTGGATGGTGACCGCGGCAGTCATCAAAGCGCCGATTACGCCGATGGCGACACCGAGCGGCGGCAGGTCACCGCCGCCCGGCTGCACTACGATGAGCACGCCGGCAAAGCCCACGATCACCGCCGCCCAACGGTGCCAGCCCGTCGGCTCGCGCAGCACCAGCGCCGCCAGCACGGTGGTAAGGATCGGCACGGCGAAAAAGATCGTCGTCGCTTCAGCTAGCGGCAGCAGCGTCATGGTCCAGAAGTTCAGCGTCATGGCGCTGATGCCCAGCAGCATGCGCAGGCCATGTCCAAGCGGGCGGTGGCTCGTCAGGCTGCTCCACCGGCCGCTCCGGGCAAGCAGCAGTGCGATCACGGGCAGGGCGGCCAACTGGCGATAGAACACGCTTTCCAGGATGTGCACGCCGCGCGTCTGCGCCAATTTGACAAGCGCCAGCATCAACGAGATCGCGGCCATGGAGATCAGCCGCAGCACCGCGCCTTTGGGCGCACTCTGCTCCAGCGGTTCCCCCGGCGGCGGCGCAATGGTTGAGGCGGCTGGGTCCATGCACCCGCCCTAAAGCGCGGGCCTGCACGTTCAAGCCTTGAAACTGGCGCGCGGCCATGCATCTGGATCGGCAATGGAACAGTTGCTCTGGAACCCGTGGGCGGTGGTGGCCGCCGCCGCGCTGATTGTGCTGCTGGTGTCGATCCTGGGCGATCTGCGCCAGAGCCGGCGCCGCAATCTGGACCGGGTGGGCTTCATGCCGTGGCCGTTCCTTACCGTGATGAGCGGCATCGTCTTCCTGTTCGGCACCGCGCTGGCTATCCAGACGGGCTGAGCCTGGCGTTACAGGCAGGCTTCCAGATAGGGCTGGTCAAACCCGAACTGTTTGGCCTTGTCCAGCGTGTAGGGGCGCAGGCCCGAGCTGGCGTATTCGCCGACGATGTTGCCGTCCGCATCCTCGTCCAGATAGTTGAACTTGAACAGGTCTTGCGTCACGATAACGTCGCCCTCCATGCCGATCACCTCGGTGATCTGCGTGGTGCGGCGCGAACCGTCACGAAGACGCTTGACCTGCACGACCAGATCGACCGATTCGGCGATCTGGCGGCTGATGGCCTCCTTGGGAATCTTGATGTCGCCCATCAGGATCATGTTTTCCATACGCGCCAGGCATTCGCGTGGGCTGTTGGAGTGAAGCGTACACATCGAGCCGTCATGGCCGGTGTTCATGGCGGCCAGCAGATCGAAGCACTCGCTGCCACGAATTTCGCCCAGAATGATGCGATCGGGACGCATGCGCAGCGCGTTCTTGACCAGATCACCAATGGTGATGGCGCCGTCGCCCTCCAGGTTCGGCGGGCGCGTTTCCAGCGGCAGCCAGTGCGGCTGTTGCAAGCGAAGTTCGGCCGCATCCTCGATGGTCAGCACGCGTTCGCCCGGGTCGATCATCTTGGACAGGGCATTGAGCATCGTCGTCTTGCCCGAGCCGGTACCGCCCGAGATGACCACGTTCATGCGGCTGGCCCCGGCAATCTTGAGCACTGTACACATGCGCTCGTTCATCGAGCCGAAGCCTTTGAGCATGTCCAGCGTGATCGGCTTTTCAGAGAATTTACGAATGGACAAGGCGGTGCCGCGGAGGCTCAGCGGCGGTACTATGACATTGACACGGCTTCCGTCCTTGAGCCGCGCATCAGCCAGCGGCGTGGTCTGGTCGACGCGGCGGCCGACCTGGTTGACGATGCGCTGCGCGATCTGGAACAGATGTTCCTCATCGCGGAACTGGGTTGGGGCAAGGCTGAGCTTGCCCTTCTTTTCGATGTAGGTCTGGAAAGGTCCATTGACCATGATGTCAGAAACATCCGGATCGGACAGCAACTCCTCGAGTGGGCCGAAGCCCAGCAGCTCGTCGACCAGCACCTTCTCCAGCGCAAACTGCTCGCGGCGGTTGAGCGTCAGCTTAAGTTCGGCCAGCACCTCGAGGATGATCGGCCGGAATTCTTCGGTCAGCTCTTCCTTGTTGAGCGTAGACGCCGCTTCCGGGTCTACCCGCTCGAGAAGGCGGGGAAGCACCTGCTCCTTGATCTTGTGGACCGAAGCCTCGAAGCCTTCGGCTTTCTGTCCCTCTGGGTTCACAGCGCTCGCGCGTTCGCTGAGGCGGTTCATCGCATCGGACGGCGCTGCGGCAGCGGGCATATCCATGGCATCGAGTGCGGGAAACTGCTCTCCGCCTGGTTCGATGGCTAGCGCTGGCCTTTCCGACTTCTGGCCCTGCGATGGGGTGGAACCGCCGCCGCTCATCGGACGCGCGACGCCAAAGCTCGGGCGACCGCCGCCTGGACCATTTCGTTTGCCAAATGCACTCATCGATCTCTGCCCAACCGTTCCGTCATGATTGACGATCGCTACCGGGAAATGGTGAACAAATCGAAAAGCATGGCCGCTTCCCCGATTGCTTGCGGCAGCCTATGGCCGTGCGATCATGGCGCTCATTCCTTCCGGTATTAACGATAACGCCCGAACGGGTATGCTTCTGGCCCTGGCCGGTTTTGCCAGTCTGTCGGTGGGTGACGGCATCATCAAGTCGATGGCCGGCGAGTGGCCGGGGACGGCGGTCGCCGCGCTGCGTTACACCCTGGGGGCGATTGGCCTGGGCACAATCCTGTTTTTGAAGGAGGGACGCGCGGGCTTCCGCATGCCATTGGCGCGCACGCAGTTGGCACGCGGGTTCGTCGTGGCGCTGGCGACGGTGTCCTTCTTCACCGCGATCTTTCTGATGCCGTTGGCCGAAGCCACGGCGATCCAGTTCACCAGCCCGATGCTGACCGCGCTTTTGTCGGCGGTGCTGCTGAAGGAACGCGCCTCGAAACGGGTGTGGATCGCCACCATCATCGCATTTGCTGGTGTGCTCATTGTGCTACGGCCGAATATAACCTTGCTCGGATGGGCAGCGCTGCTGCCGTTGGTCGCCGCGCTGGGAATGGCGTTCCTGATGATTTTCAACCGGGCGGTGTCGGATGCGGGATCGGGCCTGCTGATGCAGGTGCTGATCGCCGGGATCGCGGCGCCCATCCTGGTGGTGGCCGCGGCCATCGGCCATTTCAGCGGGTTTGCGCCGCTCCACATCGGGTGGCCGCACTGGAGCGTGGTGGCCCGGTGCGCGCTGGTGGCGGTCACTGCCAGCACGGCGCACTGGATCGTCTATACCGCCACCACCCGCGCCTCGGCCGCCACGGTCGCGCCGATGGTCTATGTACAGCTGATCGTGGCGCTCGGCATCGGCATGATTTTCTACGGCGATTTTCCGGACGGAATCTCGATCGTCGGTTCCGCGCTCATCGTCGCCGCGGGCCTGTGGCTATGGCGCCAACGTCAGATCGCGCCGCGCCGGGATGTGCCGGCGATGGAGGGCACGCCGGATTGAGGAGAAGTGGTCATGGTTTGGCATACAGATCGTTTCGCACGTAAACACGGATCATGCGCCAGCCATGCCGGATACGACCCGCAAGCTGATAATTGGACTCGAGCGCAGTGCGAAGTTCGTCGACATTTGCGCGATTTAGAATTGGAACAACCTTGGTTTCGGCCATCACGATGGCGCCGGGGCGACTGTGCATGACGCGCCGCATTTCTGCGGCTGAATCAACGCCCAGACCGGTGCGCTCCACATCGTTCGAAAGATGATCCGGATAGGCAAATCTGCTGGGCAGACAGCTATGCGTCGTCAGATAGAGGGAAGAGGGGCCATCGAACACATAAAGACAATTTCGCGACGACCCTACATAGGGTGAAATTATTCTGGTCAACGCGGCTATCGAAGCCTTTCGATCGACCGTCTGCTTCCACGAAGGCGTATCGCTGATCCATAGTGGCCAGGCGGTCAGAAGGATGACGATCAGAACTGCGGTAAGCCGCTTCCTTAGAAGCGGCGCAGTGAGAATACTCAGCGTCAGCAGTAGCGGCATGAAGTAATACCAGTAGAAATTGCTGATCATGAGAAAACCGAGCGCCGCTGCTACCGACCAGCCGAACAACACCGGCGCATCCCGGTGCGTTTCAGTCTCTCCAACTCCACCGAGACGCGCTAATCCCATCAGCCCAACGGCGATCAATGGTAA
>JBBSUT010000120.1:0-7023 GCA_038234155.1 Sphingomonadales bacterium
CGCCGCTGCGGCCAGCCAGACCACATGAGGGCAAGGCTTTGAACTCCATCGTCCCCGCCCCCATTGCGCAGCTGCCCTGGAAGCTCATGCTGCTGCTGTTCTGTCTGGTCGGGTTCGGCGCAACCGTGCTCTACAGCGCGGCCGGCGGGCATCTGATGCCGTGGGCCGCGCCGCATGTGATCCGCTTCGTGATGGCGCTGATCCTGGCCATCGTGATTTCGCGCTTCTCGCCCGATTTCTGGAAGAAAATGACCTTTCCGATCTACGGCGCGGTCTTGGCCATGCTGATCCTGGTCGAAGCGCTGGGGAAGATGGGCGGCGGCAGCCAGCGCTGGCTGAACCTGGGCGTCATCACGCTGCAGCCCTCCGAACTGATGAAGCCCACCATCGTGCTGGCCGTAGCCCTGTTCTTCGATCGGCTGCCACCGAGCAAGCTGTTCACCATCGACGCAATCTGGCCGCCGCTGCTGCTGATGGCGCTGCCATCCGCTTTCGTGCTGCTGCAACCGGATCTGGGGACCACCATCACGATTGTGGCAGGCGGTGTGGTCGTGGCCTTCATGGCCGGCCTGCCGATGCGCCTGTTCGTTGGCGCGGGCGCTGCCATCGCTGTGCTGGCGCCGATCGCATTCTTCTTCGGTCTGCAGCCCTATCAGCAGCGCCGCGTGACCACGTTCATGGACCCCTCGGTCGATCCGCTGGGCGCGGGCTATCACGTCAACCAGTCGGCCATTGCCATCGGTTCCGGCGGTCTGTGGGGCAAGGGCTTCCTCAATGGTACGCAGAGCCACCTCAACTATCTGCCCGAGGGCCATACCGATTTTGTCTTTGCCACCATGGCCGAGGAGTGGGGGCTTATGGGCGGTCTGGCCATCCTTGTCGGTTTCGCGCTGCTGATGCGCTGGGGCTTCGCCGTCGCGCTGCGCAGCAACACGCGTTATGGCAAGCTGGTGGCCGCCGGCCTGACGACGACGATCTTCTTCTACGTGTCGATCAATCTGATGATGGTGATGGGCCTGGCCCCCGTGGTCGGCATTCCGTTGCCGTTCCTGAGCCACGGCGGCAGTTCCATGCTCACCATCATGATCTGCATCGGCCTGATCATGTCGGTTGACCGCAAGCCCGGCCGGCGCGGCGGCGCCTTCGCCTGATCGGCTACGAGGGAATCGGCAGCCATGGCTGGCGCTTGACAAACGCGGCCGAACCAACCAAATGCCCCTTCCCGGCCACACCGCTTCGGCGGCACGGACACGGAACGGACGCATAGCTCAGTTGGTAGAGCAGCTGACTCTTAATCAGCGGGTCCTCGGTTCGAGCCCGAGTGCGTCCACCATATTCCCACCTTTCCGTACCCTGCGCGCAAGCGACGGCGCTGCGCCCTAGATGCCGGCGTACCAGGCGTAGCTGGCGACATCTTCCCAATAGCCGCCCTTGCCCTGGCCGATGTCTTCAAGGCTGGCGACAAGCTCGATCGCCTGCAGATATTTGGCGTGCTTGTAGCCCAGTTGAGTCTCGACCCGCAGCCGCAGCGGCGCGCCGTTGCGCACCGGCAACGGCTGGTCGTTTAACTTATGGGCGATGATCGTCTGCGGATGGCGCGCGTCGATCAGGTCGATGCTCTCATAATAGGGAATGCCGCCGCCCATAACATCGGCGCAGCGAAAGACGACGTAGCGCGCCGCCTTTTGCACGCCCACCTGATCGAGCAGCAAGCGCAGCGGCACACCGGTCCAGGTGCCGATCGCGCTCCAGCCCTCCACGCAATCGTGCCGCGTGGTCTGCGTGCGCTGCGGCATCGCGCGCAGCGCGTCGAGCGTCCAGCGGCCGGGCCGGTCGACCAGGCCGCGCGCCTCCAGCGTCCAGTTGGCGAAATTTTCCGCCAACGCCGCCGGATAGGGCGCGGCCGTCGGGTTTTGCGTTCCGTTGCCGCGAAAGAAGGGCGAGCGCGCGGATATCGGAAATTCGCGGGCCAGCGCGCTGTGGCTACCGAGCGCGCGGTGCACCGCGAAGTTCACGTCGCCGCCCGTTTGCAGGATGCCGCGAAATGTCTCGCTGCCGTTCAGCCGGTCGCAGCCCGAAAGCAACAGGCCGGAGCCGATCGCGGCGGTGGAACCGAGCAGTGCGCGGCGGGAGATGGGCGTATCGGACATCAGTCAGTCTCCACCGGTTTGCGGCCGCCGGTTATCATTCCGCGCATCTGCGCCAACGGCCGGGTGAGCAGCACCAATATTATGTGCAGCAGGAAAAACGCGAACAGCGACCAGGCAAAGATGAAATGGATCGACCGCGCGCTCTGGCGGCCGCCGAGCAGTTCCAGCAGCCAGGTCCAGTTGGCATCCATCGCCGGGGACATGGCGATGCCGGTGACAATCATGCCGGGGATCAAAATGAAAATCGCGGCGATATAGGTGATCTTCTGCAGCCAGTTATAGCCTTTTTGGGTTGTCTCTCCGACGAATTCGAACTTGGCGTGGCTGACGATGTCCCGCCTGATATTATCCCTCGCCCATTCGCGCCTGCCGATGTGCAGATCGCGCTGGATGTGCCGGTTGACGATCGACACAAGAAGGAAAGCGAGCAGCCCAAACGCCAGAATTATGGCAAAGAAGAAATGCCACAGCCGGGCATCGGCCAGGCTGTAGTACCCCGGTATTGTCGCCCATGCGGGAAATTGTGAGAGCTTCAGCCAATGAGGATCGGCATTGGCGCCGTAGCTGCCCCAATAAAGCATGGGATGGGCGTTGAAGATGTTCAGCCCGCTCATGAACAGCACAATTACACTGATCGCGGTCAGCCAGTGCCACAGCCGCGTGGGCAAGGCGTGTTTCGTGCGCAGCACCGGCGATGGCTGATCGCTGCCGGCCGCGCCATTTTGGTCGCCCAATATCGGTTCGGCGGCATCGTCCATAGTCGCTCGGTCCTTGTCCAAAACCGGCGTGCGCCCACACCGTTCGATGGGACAATCGGCGCGTTTCCTTCTTACGGCAAGCCTATCTTCGCATCAGGCCGCCGCGGCGAGCAGCGCTATGGCGCTATCGATCACCGGTCCGCGGCCGTCGGCATCGGCCGCGTCCAGCGCCGTTTCCAGAATGCGCGCGCGATTACCCAGCTCAGCCTCGCCAAAGAAACCGGCGGTCCCGGCGATCTTGTGGAGATGCTCTTTCAGCGCGTCCACCGTTGCATCGGACAGGATGCCCTCGCGTAGCGCCATTGACAGCGCTTCGAGCGCAAGCTGTTTGCGCTCGGCATAGCGTTCCTGCAGCGATCTGGCGGCTGGCACCGCCTCAGGACCGCGCGGCGCATTGCCGTCCATGCCGCCGCCGCTGCCAGCCCATCGCCGCACCGCCGCGATGAAATCGCGCGATCGCAGCGGCTTGGAAAGATGGCCCTGCATGCCCGCCTTGCGGCAGTCGGTGATATCTTCTGCGAAGGCATTGGCCGTCAGCGCGATAATCGGCAGGCTTTCGCCATCAAATCCGGCTGCCCGCAATCTGCGCGTGGCGCTGAGCCCGTCAAGGCGCGGCATCTGCATATCCATCAGCACCAACGCATAGGGGCGCCCGCACGCCGCGGCGGCTTCGATCATATGGACCGCTGCCTCGCCGTCGGGTGCGATATCCATGGTGATCCCGGCGCGGCGGGCCATCTGCATCATCAGTTCCTGATTGATGTCATGGTCTTCCGCCAGCAGCACCCGGCCGCCGACATTGCCGCCAATCCGGGGCGGCCGCGCGGCATCGTCGGCGGCTGCGGCAGGCTCGGCGATGTCGACCGGCTGCTCGGCAACGCGCAGGGGCAGATCGACGGAAAAGACGGATCCCTTGCCCAGCTCGCTCTGGACGCTGATCGAACCGCCCATCTTGCGCGCCAGTTCCGCGCTGATGGCGAGCCCCAGGCCGGTGCCGCCGAACTTGCGCGCGATGCTGCTGTCGGCTTGCGAAAACTGGTCGAAAATCACCTCCAACCTGTCGGGCGCGATGCCGATGCCGCTGTCGGAGACCGCGATGCGCAGTCGCTGTCCTTCCGGGCTGTCTGCAATCGCGGCGCTGACACGCACGGCACCTTCCTCGGTGAACTTCACCGCGTTGCCGATCAGGTTGAGCACGATTTGCCGGATGCGCAGCGGATCGCCCACCACCCAGGTCGGCACATCGGGCGCCACCGCATGTTCGATAACCAGACCCTTGGCCAGCGCAATGCCTTCCATCAGGCGCGTCGTGGTGGCCAGTTTGTGACGGATGCTCACCGGCTCCTCGCTCAGCGCCATCTGGCCCGATTCGATCTTGGCCATGTCCAGAATATCGTTCAGCAGCCGCATCATGGCGCGCCCCGAATCGGCGATAAGCTCGATGTTGCGTCGCTGGTCGTCGGAAAGGTCCCCGCCCAGTACCAGCTCGGTAAAGCCGATAACCCCGTTCATGGGCGTCCGGATCTCATGGCTCATATTGGCCAAAAAGGCGGATTTGGCGATGGCGGCTTGTTCGGCGCGGGTGCGCGCATCACGCAGGTCCGCCTCCAGCGCCTTGGTCTGCGTCACATCGCGGATCGACGCGATGATCTCCTTCGGCGCGCCGGTCGTCTCGTCGCGGACCAGACCGCAATTGGCTTCCATCCAGACATAAACGCCGGGGGCGTTCGGCCGTTCGGCGCGGTAGGCGGTGATCACTTCCTCCAGCGCGCCGCTGCGCATGGCGCGGAACGATCCCAGTACGGTCTCGGCATCGTCCGGATGGAAGCCGGTTAACATGTTCACGCCCACGAGATGTTCGCTCGGCACCCCGATCAGCGGGCCGCTGGAAGGCGAAGCGTAGATGCACGTACCGTCCAGCGCGAGCCGCATCACGGCGTCGGTGGCGTTTTGTGCCAATGTGCTGAGCTCCCGCTCGCGCAGCGCGAGCGCGGCTTGTGCCGCCTTGCTTTCGGTGAAGTCTATGGTGACGCCGATGAAGCCTGCCAGCTCTCCATCGGGTTCCAGTTCGGGCCGGCCCAGCGTGCGGACCCAGGTGATGCTTCCATCGGGACGGGACCAGCGAAATTCGCCCTCATAGTCGCCCTGTTTTGCCACCGCGGCGGACCAATCCTGCTGGACGCGGCCCAGATCGTCCGGGTGCATTGCGCTGGCCCAGCCGGCGCCTTCCCACTGGCCATCCTCAAGGCCCGTGATCTGTTTCCACATGGCGTTGACATAACTGCACTGGCCGCTGGCATCGGTGCGGAATATGCCAACCGGCGCGAGGCCCGCCAGCGCCTGGAAGCGCCGTTCGCTGCGCTGCAGTTCGCGTTCCTGCAGCACGCGCACGGTAACGTCGCTGATATTGCCGAGCGTGCCGAGAAATTGGCCGCCGGGCCCGCTCAGGCGGCGCACCGTCACCTCGATGTGGCGGATATCACCGGCGCGGGTTAGGAAACGCTGCTGCAGGGTTTCGTTTTCGATGCGTCCGTCCATGATCGCGGCGTAGACCGGACCGGATGCGATCCGGTCCTCCTCGACCAACAAGTGGCTCGTGCGCCAGCCCATGCTTTCCCCGACCGTGTATCCCGTCAGCGACTCCCAGGCGCTGCTCAGGAATACCCAGCGGCCTTCGGCATCGGTCTTGAAGATGACCTCGCCCACATTCTCCAGGATATCGTCCACCAGATCGCGGCTTTCCTGCAGCTGCCGGCGGATGCCGTCGCGCCCGCGCAGCACGGTGGCGACGGGCAGGCCAATGACAAAGCAGGTCGCCAGAAACAGTTGCAGCGTGGCGATTTTGAACGCCAGATCACCCTTGACGAGCATGATTGGCCCGGTCCCGAGCAGCGTGGCCAGCGATGCTACCAGGGATACAATGGCAATGGCCGCTGCGGTGCCGAGCATCCCGGTGCGAAACGCCGCTATCAGCACCAGCGGGCAAGCCAGGAACAGAAACGGAAACCGCGACTGCCCGAAGATCGCGGCGGCTCCGATCGCGGTGCCCAAAATGAGCGTGGTCCATTCGCGCAGTTGTTGCCGGTTGGGCTTGTGCCGCGCGCGCCAGTGATCGATCAGGATCAGGCTAATCGGAGCCAGCGTGGCCATGGCCAGCGCGTGGGCGCTATACCATCGCAGCGCGCTGGCGACCGCAAAGGCTTGGCCCGGCGCGGCCAGCATCAGGCCGGGAACCAGGGCGGTGAGCAGCGGCACGGTGACGCCCAGCAGCATGATGATGTTAAGGTTGCGCGGCTGACTAATATCGGGCCGCGACCCGCACAGGCGGATCGCCAGTGCCACGACCAGCACCACCTCGGCCAGATTGCCGACCGCCAGAGCAAAGGCCGTCGCGCCGGTGTCGCCCACGATATAGTTGACCGTCAGGTTGGTCAGGAAACCGACGCCCAGAAGCGGCGCCACACGCGCTTTGCTGACCCTCAGCACGATCGCCAGCATCATGGCGTTGGGCAACCACACCGCGGCAATACGGCCGCTGTGCATTGTTAGTTGAATACCCGCCAGGCCAGTGATGGCGTAAACCGCCATGAGCAGCATGGCCCAGACAAGGAACACGCCGGTACGGGTGCTGGGCTCCGGGCCGAATTTTGGTTTTTCGCGCATGGGTCAGGATCATGGGCGATAATGGTTAAGGACAGTTCACCAGATATCGCGACGCCCGGCCGGCCCACGCCCGCTTGGCCAGCCGGGCTGCGCAGGGCTGCTATTGGGGCCTATCCCCGGCCGCCAATCCAGATCGTGTGGCGTGGCCCCTTGCCGTTGGATCGCGCCCGCACGCTGCGTTCCTCCATAGCCATGCCGCCGCTTCGCAGTCGCCTGGCAAACGCACGGTCCGGCGCGGCCGACCAGTAGGCGACCACGCCGCCGGGTTTGAGCGCGGCCTTGGCCGCCGCGATCCCCGCCACGCCGTAAAGCCCGTCGTTTTCGGCCCGGACCAGACCGTCCGGCCCGTTGTCCACATCCAGCAGGACCGCGTCGTACACGCCCCGCGCGGCAGAGATGGTCGCCGCGACATCGCCGATCCGCGCGGTCACCCTGCGATCGTCCAGACAGCC
>JBBSUT010000121.1:0-6989 GCA_038234155.1 Sphingomonadales bacterium
CGATCACCATGTCCCCGGAAACGATACCGGGCAGATATTTCTCGCGAAGGGCTGCGCCTGCTTCGTTCAACGCGGTAACGCCCGCAACGGCGGTGCCCAGGAAAGGCGAAGGGGTCAGATTGCGGCCGATCTCTTCGAGCACTACGCCCGCCTCAACATGGCCCATGCCAAGACCGCCGTCTTCCTCGCTGACCAGGATGCCATTGAAGCCCATCTCGCCGAACTGCTTCCACAAATCGTGGCTGAAACCGTCCTTGCAGTCCATGTCGCGAAACTTGCGCAGGTGCGCAACCGGTGCTTCGTCGGCCATGAACGGCCGCGCGCTGTCCTGCAGCATGGCCTGATCTTCGTTGAGATAAAGTGGCATATCGTCTCCCTCTCCCATCAGGGAGAAGGCCGGGGAGAGGGGGAGTCCGCGGCCCGTTCTAAAAATATCGCAGGAGACTGCCCCTCTCCCAGATTTTCCCCCCTTTCAGGGGACAGCGCTGTTCAGGCCCCGGGCAGTTCCAGGATGCGCTTGGCGACGACGTTGAGCATGATCTCGCTCGTTCCGCCTTCGATGCTGTTGGCCTTGGTGCGCAACCAGCTGCGCGGTCGCCCGCCCTCGCCCGATCGCTCGCTGTCCCATTCCAGCGCGTCCGATCCACCCGCTTCCATGATCAGCGCATGGCGGCGCTTGTTGAGCTCGGTCCCGGCATATTTCAGCATGTTGGGCTGCGCGGGATGGCCCTTGCCCGCCTTCATCTCATCCGTAAAACGCTCGGACATCGCGGTAAACGCCATCGCATCGACATCGAATTTCGCCAACTCTGCGCGCAGCATGGGATCATCGATCCGCCCGGCAGCGTCCTTGCCCACCGTATCTGCCAATGCCGCGCCGAGCGAACCTGCCCGGTCGCCGCCACCGGTGCCGGAGATCATCTCCCGCTCATGACCGAGCAGATATTTGGCCACATCCCAGCCGCGGTTTTCCTCCCCGACGATCTGGTCCTTGGGCACCTTTACATCGTCAAAGAATGTTTCGCAGAAGGGGCTGTTGCCGCTGATCAGCTTGATTGGCTTGGTCGTGACGCCGTCCGATTGCATGTCAAACAGCAGAAAGCTGATGCCTTGATATTTGTTCTCCTTGTCGGTGCGTACCAGGCAGAAGATCCAGTCCGCTTTATCGGCGTAGCTGGTCCATACTTTCTGTCCGTTGACGATCCAGTGGTCGCCAGCGTCCTTGCCGTAGGTCTGCAGCGACACGAGGTCTGATCCGCTGCCCGGCTCCGAATAGCCCTGGCACCAGCGGATCTCTCCGCGAGCGATGGGCGGCAGAT
Organism: Sphingomonadales bacterium; assembly: GCA_038234155.1. Taxonomy (GTDB): domain Bacteria; phylum Pseudomonadota; class Alphaproteobacteria; order Sphingomonadales; family Sphingomonadaceae; genus Novosphingopyxis. Next base: position 1,320 of record JBBSUT010000121.1, read on the forward strand.
AATGCGTCTTCTGCTCCTCGCTGCCGAAATGCAGCATGGCCGGCCCGAGCATGGAGATGCCGAAGCTGTTCAAGGGATTGCGCGCATTGATCCGCGCCATTTCCTGACGCAGCACCTTGGCTTCCTGCGCGCTCAGCCCGCCGCCGCCATAGGCCTCGGGCCAATCGGGCACGGTCCAGCCGCGGCCCGCCATGGCATCGAGCCATGTCTTCTGCGCGTCCGATTGAAAGGTAAAGTTGCGCCCGCCCCAGCACACATCGTCCTCATTTTTCATTGGCTGGCGCATCTCCGGCGGGCAATTGGCGTCCAGCCATGCGCGCGTTTCGCTGCGGAAAGTTTCCAGATCGCTCATCGTTTCGGTCTCCTGCATGCGACCTCCCTTATAGGCGCCGCCATCGTCCCGGCAATTGCACCAAATTCGGCCGGTCTGCGCAAGGCCTCGTTTCACCTTTTCGAAAAAAGGGTATGGCGCATGACCGTTGACGCGCCCGGTCCGCGGCTTAAGCGTGGCATTAGTAACGAACGTTCGGCAGGAGAGCTCGCGATCGCCAAGAGGATCCATATCGCACCGCGCGAATCGGTGCCGCTGGGCACCAAATTGGCCTACGGATTCGGCGCGGTCGCCTATGGCATCAAGGACAACGGATTTTCCGTATTCCTGCTGCTGTTCTATAACCAGATCGTGGGCCTTCCGGCCGAGGCGGTGGGGCTGATCATCGGCCTGGCGCTGATCGCCGACGCGTTCATCGACCCGATCATCGGCAATCTGACCGATCGCACGCGCACCCGCTGGGGCCGCCGCCACCCATGGCTCTACGGCTCCGCCCTGCCGATTGCGCTCAGCTGGCTGATGCTGTGGAATCCGCCCGAGGCGAGCATGGGCGTGACGCTGGGCTATCTCTTCACCTTCGGTCTGCTCGTACGCGCGTCGCTATCGTGCAACGAAGTCCCCTCGCTTGCGCTGACCCCGGAACTCACCAGCGATTATACCGAGCGCACGCTGGTCGTGCGCTACCGCTATCTGTTCGGCTGGGCGGGCGGGCTGCTGATGTTGGCGCTGGCATATGGTGTAATTCTGGTGCCCGCGCCCGGTTACCCCAATGGCACGCTCAACCCGGCGGGCTATTCGCGCTACGCCATGGTCGGCGCGCTCATCATGTTCGTGTCGATCCTGGTATCCGCGGCAGGCACGCACAAACGCCTGGCCCGCCCCGTCCCCGGCCGCCCGCCCACCGCAGAGAGCATCCGCGATATCGTGGCAACGCTGCGCTACAAGCCTTTCATGGTGCTGATGGTCGCCGCGCTGTTCGGCTATGCGGCGCAGGGCGTCACCTTTGCGCTCAGCAATTATCTGCTGGAATTTATCTGGCAGTTCTCGGCCACGCAGTTCCTGATCTATGCCCTCGTGCTGTTTGTCAGCGCGGTCGCGGCCTTCATGGTGATCGCGCCGATCGCCAAGCGCACGAGCAAGCAGCGCGGCGCCGCGGCCACCGCCGTGGTGGCGGTGCTGTTTGGCAGCGGCGCCTATTGGCTGCGCTATTTCGGGATCGCACCGGAGAACGGCGATCCGCTGTTGCTGCCGGTCGTGCTGTCGCTGATCGGCATTGGCAACGCGGCGTTCATCTCGTCGCTGATCCTCACCGCATCGATGGTGGCTGACGTCACCGACCATGCAGCCCGCGCTACGGGACGGCAGACCGAAGGGTTGTTCTACGCCGGATTTTTCTTCGTCCAGAAGTCGGTCACTGGCCTGGGGATATTCTTCAGCGGCATGATCCTGGGCGCAGTCGGCTTTCCCGAAAAGGCCGCGCCTGGCGGTGTACCCGAAGACGTGCTGTCCCGCCTGATACTGGTGTACGGCCTGTCGGTCGCCTTACTCGGCATATTCTCGGCGCTAACCTATCTGCGCTATCCGCTGTCGGGCCGGGACGAACCCGATGACACATCCGGTTCAGCGGGACTCGCCGCTGCCGCGAAGACCGCCCAGACGCCCGCTGCATGAGCCGATCACCATACTGTAAGCTGGAAAAGACCGCGCCGATCTGTCACCAAGGGTGCCAATCGCAAATATACCCGACTCTCGAGAGGATTACCCTGAATGGATTTTGATCTCAACGAACGCCAGAGCCATTGGCGCGACCGTATCCGCACATTCATCGAGCAGAATGTCCGCCCCGCCATCGGCGACGTACAGGCCGAGATGAACCAGGGCGATCGCTGGAAGGTCATCCAGACCATCGAGAAGCTGAAGGAAAAGGCCAAGGGCCACGGACTGTGGAATCTGTTCATGCCGCCGAACTCCGGCCAGACCCATGTTGACGACAGCTTCGAATTTGACGGCCCGGGCCTGACCAATCTTGAATATGCGCTGTGCGCCGAGGAGATGGGGCGCATTGGTTTTGCGTCCGAAGTGTTCAACTGCTCCGCGCCGGATACCGGCAACATGGAAGTGTTCCATCGCTACGGCACGCGGGCGCAGAAGGACCGGTATCTGGCGCCGCTGATGAACGGCGAAATCCGCTCCGCATTCCTGATGACCGAGCCGGATGTCGCCAGTTCCGATGCCACCAATATCGAGTGCCGGATCGAGCGTGACGGCGACGAATATGTGATCAACGGCCGCAAATGGTGGTCCAGCGGCGCCGGCGATCCGCGCTGCAAGATCGCGATCCTGATGGGCAAGACCAATCCGGATGCCTCGCGCCATTCGCAGCAGTCGCAAGTGCTCGTGCCGCTGGATGCCGACGGCGTGGACATCGAACGCTTTCTGCCCGTGTTCGGTTATGACGATGCGCCGCACGGCCATATGGAAATTGCGCTCAAGAACGTGCGTGTACCGGCCGACAATATTCTGCTGGGCGAGGGCCGGGGATTCGAGATCGCGCAGGGCCGCCTCGGGCCGGGCCGTATTCACCACTGCATGCGCACCATCGGCGCGGCGGAAGAGGCGCTGGAGAAAATGTGCCGCCGTCTGCTCAGCCGCACCGCCTTCGGCAAATTGATCGCCGAACATAGCGTGTGGGAAGAGCGAGTAGCGCGCGCGCGGATCGATATCGACATGAGCCGCCTCCTGTGCCTGAAAGCCGCCGACATGATGGACAAGGCGGGCAACAAGGCCGCCCAGGCCGAGATCGCCATGATCAAGGTGCAGGGGCCCAACATGGCTCTGCGGATCATCGACGATGCCATTCAGGCGCATGGCGGCGCCGGCGTGTCCGAGGATTTCGGCCTGGCCAAGGCCTATGCCGGGCAACGCACCCTGCGCCTCGCCGATGGCCCGGACGAAGTGCACAACCGCGCCATTGCCCGGATCGAATTGGGAAAATATGGCGGCAAGGAAGCGATCCAGGCCGCAAAGGCAAGCCGCGCCCAGCCGCCCGCAGGCATGCCGGGCTGATCGACCGAGACCGGCGTCATCGCCAGACGTCTGGGCGAGCAGGCAATTCCGGGCGGCTACCGTACCGCCGATCCGGATTGCCGCGCCCTGCGGCTTCGCGATGACGAAACCACATGAAGGAATTCCATGAAAGCCGCCCTGCTCACTGCCCCCAATACGCCGCTCGAAATTGTCGATGCGCGCACCGATGATCCCATGCCGCACGAAGTGCTGCTCCGCACCGTAGCCTGCGGGGTCTGCCGCTCCGATCTGCACTTCGCCGACGGCGCTTTCCCGCATCCCGTGCCCGTCATCCTGGGCCATGAGGCCGCGGGCGTGGTGGAAAAAGTGGGCAGCGAAGTCACCGCGGTGAAGCCCGGCGATCATGTCGTCACCTTTTTCACCGTCTACTGCGGCCAATGTGATCTGTGCCTGTCCGGCAAATATACACTGTGCACCAGTTCCACGGTCCGCCGCCCGGACGGGTCGCCGCCGCGGCTGACACTGGACGGCGAGCCGCTGGCGCAATTCATCAACCTGTCAGCCTATGCCGAAATGATGCTGGTGCATGAGAATGCCTGCGTCTCGATCGACAATGACATGCCGCTGGAAAAGGCCGCGTTGCTGGGCTGCGCCGTGCTGACCGGAGCAGGCGCCGTGTTCAACGACAGCAAGGTGCGTCCGGGCGAGACGGTTGCCGTGATCGGCTGCGGCGGCATCGGCCTCAGCGCCATCAATGCAGCCAAGATCGCGGGCGCGGGCCGGATCGTGGCAATCGACCCGGTCGCCGCCAAACGCGAACTGGCGCTGAAGCTTGGCGCAACCGATGCAATGGACCCGATGGAGGAGAACGCCGTCAAATCGCTGATCAAATCCAGCGGCGGCGGCTTCGATTATGCGATCGAGTGCGTGGGCCAGCCAGCGACGGCCGAGATGGCGTGGAACATCGTCAAGCGCGGCGGTACCGCGACCATTCTGGGCATGATTGCCCCGGGAAAATCGGTTTCCATCGCCGGCCCCACGTTCCTGACGGGCAAGAAATTGCAGGGATCGCTGCTGGGCGGCTGCGTGCCGCCGATTGATCTGCCCCGCCTGGTGCAATTCTATTTGCGGGGCGATCTGGATCTGGACCTGATGGTGGCTGAGGAAATCCGGATCGAGGGTATCAACGGCGCGCTGGACGCCCTGCGCCAGGGCGATGCCGCGCGCTCGGTGATCCGGTTCGACTGAGGAGCAAAGGCGTGAGCGAAGACCTGAACGAAACCGTTATCGGCACCATGGAGGTGCCCGAAAAAGACCAGCTCGATCTGGACGCGCTGGATCGATGGATGACCGCGCATGTCGAGGGCTATGAAAGCCCGGTTGCGATCGCCAAATTCAAGGGCGGCCAGTCCAACCCCACCTACCGCATGGACACGCCGGGTCGCAGCTATGTGCTACGCCGCAAGCCGTTCGGAGAGCTGCTCCCCTCCGCGCACGCCGTGGACCGCGAATACCGCGTAATTGCGGGGCTGCACCCGACCGGTTTTCCCGTTGCGAAACCCTTTGGCCTGTGCACCGACGAGAGAGTGGTCGGGTCCATGTTTTATATCATGGAGATGGTGCAGGGCCGCTCGCTTTGGGACGGCACGCTGCCGGGCATGGACAAAAACCAGCGCCGCGCCATCTATTTTGCGCTGATCGATACGCTGGCCGCGCTGCACGAGACCGATCATGAAGCGGCTGGCCTGGGCACCTATGGCAAGCCCGGCAATTATTTCGAACGCCAAGTTGGCCGATGGACCAAACAGTACAAGGCTTCCCAGACCGACGACCTGCCGGAAATGGACAAGCTCATCGCATGGTTGCCGCGCTCGCTGCCCGATCAGGAGCGCACCAGCATCGTTCACGGTGACTATCGAATCGACAATGTCATATTCGCCCAGAACGAACCGCGCGTGGCCGCCGTGCTCGACTGGGAGCTCTCGACACTTGGCGATCCCATGGCGGATGTCGCCTATTTGCTGATGAACTGGGAGACCGAGAGCGAGGGCCGTGCAGGCCTGGCCGGGGTCGATCTGGAAGCGCTCGGCATCCCGACGATGGATGAGATGATCGCACGCTATGCTGCAAAAACAGGCCGCAGCAATATGCCCGATCTCAACTGGTATTTTGCTTTCAACATGTTCCGCCTCGCAGGCATCGTACAAGGCATCAAGAAGCGCGTGATCGACGGTACCGCATCGAGCGCGCATGCGCAGGAAACCGTCACGCGCATGCCGGAACTGGTGCGATCGGCCTGGCTGTTCGCACAG
>JBBSUT010000122.1:0-6951 GCA_038234155.1 Sphingomonadales bacterium
GTCAGCTTGTCGGAGATGTGCATGATCTCCGACAGCCGTTTCTTCGTGAGGTTGGACGCCGCCGACACCAGGCGCCGGCTGTGCGTCTGAAGCCGCGGCTCGGTGGACCGGTGCGGCGGCGGATCGGTCTCGTAATCGAGCGTTTTGGCGGGGGAAAGCAGGGCAATCATGCCATATGTCCTAATCAGTCGATCCGCTATCGCAAGCCTGGAGGTTACCAGCTACTGGAATAGCATGTGCATCAATTGCTGCATCAGCTGCCGGGCCCGCATGGGACAAAGCGGCGCGATACGCGATAACGGAGCGCGCGAAACCGCTTGGGCGGTGGCACGTTCAAATCCTATTCAGCCAACATGCGCCAAAAGATTGGCCACTCGGATCGCAGCGACGATCGATCGGATTACCAAGGGCTTGAACAGCATAGTTCAGTCCAGACAGGAAGGATTAGCATGAAAAGCATCTCCAACATCACCTTGGCCATCGCTCTGGCAAGCGGCGCGGCTTTGGCGTTCGTTCCAGCCGGCGCCGCCATGGCGCAAAAGCAGAAAAAAGCCAAGAAGGATGAAGCCGCCACCCAGCGGGTGGAGAGCCCGACCAAGGCGTATAGCGAATCCTATAATGCGGTGCTCAAGCTGCTCCAGGCAGAAGATTTTGCCGGTGCCAAATCGGCGTTCGATTCGACCGCGGCGTTGGCAACCGCGCCGAACGACCAATATTGGGCAGGCAATCTGGCGCTGCAGATCGGTGCCAAATCCAGCGATACGGCGCTGCAGCGGCGGGCGCTCGAGATGATTCTAGACAGCGGCCTCGCCTCGCCTGAGGAAACCGCCAAATACGCCTTTTTCAGCGGGCAGTTTGCCTATCAGGACAAGGATTATGCCAAGTCCGTTACCCGCTATCAGGCCGCTTATGACGCCGGTTACCGCGATAACGATATCGCGATCTTGATGGCCGAAGCTGAAAATGGTGCCGGCAATATCGACGGCGCGCTGACATGGCTCGACAAGGGCGTGGCGACCAATGTCGCGGCCGGCCGCGCGGTACCCGAAAACTGGTACAAACGCGGAGCATCGATAGCGCTCAACGCCAAGCGACCGGAACTGGCGAGCGCCTGGCTGAACAAGCTGGTTCTGGCCTATCCCACGGCGACCAACTGGCGTGATACGCTGGCGGTGTACCGTGACAGCGTGAACCTCAGCACCGACGAGAATCTGGATTTGCTGCGGCTGATGCGGCGGGCTGGAGCGTTGAAGAGTGAGCGGGACTACGGCGAATATGTCGAATCGGCCGATGCCCGCCGCCTGCCCGGCGAAGTCTCCAGCGTTCTGCAGGAAGGCCGCGCCAGCGGCGTGCTGAACGGCAGCAATTCCTATCTCAATGAGCAGCTGTTGCTTGCCGACAAGACGATGGCTGGTGACAAGGCCGGTCTGGCCGGCGCCGCCCGCGATGCGCGCAGCGCGGCCAATGGCAAGGTCGCAGCCGGCACGGCGGACGCCTATTTCGGTTATGGTGATTATGCCAAGGCGAGCGAACTCTATGCGCTGGCGCTGGAAAAGGGCGGTATCGACGCCAATCAGGTGAACCTGCGCCGCGGTGTGGCGCTGTATGAAACCGGCGACATGGTTGGCGCAAAGGCAGCTTTCGCAGCCGTCACCGGCGGCAATCGCGCGCAGCTCGCCAAATATTGGGCGCTGTACGTGGACAGCAAGGCAAACGCTTCGGCCGGTGCCGCCGGCTGATCGACGCCGGGCAATCGCAGCGCTTTCGCAGATGAAAACGGCCCCGTCATCGGGGCCGTTTTTGCGTGGCCTCTACCGGCCAGCACCAAATTATCGGCCAGCGTCAAAAAATCGGCCAGTGCCAAAGCCTGCGCGATCAGCGCGCGCCGTCGCCGATCGGTACGCCCGGCTGATCTTTCACCGTCCTGATCGTGAGCGAAGTCTTCACGCTCGAAACGTTGGGCGCGCTGGTCAGCTTGCCCGTCAGCAGCTGCTGGAAGGATTGCAGATCATGGCTGACGATTTTGAGGATAAAATCGATCTCGCCGTTCAGCATATGGCATTCGCGCACTTCCGGAATTGCGCGGACGTGGTCCTCGAACTGGCGCAGATCGTTTTCGGCCTGGGTCTTCAGGCTGACCATGGCGAACACGGTAATCGAATAGCCCAGCTGCGCGGGATCGACATGCGCGTGATAGGCGCGGATAACGCCCGCCTTTTCCAGCGCGCGCATCCGGCGCAGGCATGGCGGCGCGGTCAGCCCGACGCGCTGCGCCAGCTCCACATTGGTCATCCGGCCGTCCTTTTGGAGCTCCGCCAGAAGCCGCATGTCTATGTCATCGAGATGGATAGTAGCCATATCCTGATATCGGACCCCCCTAAACGGTCGACTTCTTATAATATAATTATCTTGCAATGCAATTGTCCCATCTCGCTACGCCCTGTAGAAGCAGCTTCGGCATCCCGGCGCGGCGCGCTAGACCGGTTCGGGACAATGATATTTCAACCATATTGGGCGGCAGGAACAGAGCGTGCGCTTCGACGATCGGCTCAAAACCGCGCTTGCTGATGCGCAGCCCGGCCATCCGGCGACGCAGTGGCGCCAGCTGATCGATCTGCTCGCGCAGAGCCCGGTGGGCCAGGATACAGGGCAGGTGGCGAGCGGGCTGGCTCGGCTTGCCGCGCTCCATCCGCAGGTCGCCGAAACCACCCGCGTGGAGAGCGTTCGCGCACTGGCCGGCCGGCTCCGTTCCGCGCCGCTCGTCCGATTTTTGTGCGCCGATCGGCCGGCCGTGGCCGCCGAGGCGGTCCGCGCCGCCCGGCTGACCGATTCGGAATGGACCGATCTGGTACCCGAACTGCCGACGCTGGCGCGGGGCTTTTTGCGCCAGCGCGATGGTATCGGTCCGGCCACGGCCCGCGCGCTATCTGGCTGGGCGCACGCCGATTTTGTGCTCATGGCTCCCGATGTTGCGCAAGCCGGTGTCGATTTGCCCGGTTCTTTGCCGCAGCCCCCGATGCGCGCCGCCGGGCCCGACGTCGCCGATCGGGCCATCATTGCCCCCGGTACCGTGCCCACCGTGCCCACCGTGCCCACCGCGCCTGATCCATCGCCCGGGACCGCCAGCGATGAGCCCTCGCAGATCAGCGCGCTGGTAGACCGCATTCGCCGCTTCCAGCAATCACGCGAACGGGCCGAGGCACCGCAGCTGCCGCTGGAGGGCGGGGAACTGGCCGAGGCCGATCTGCCCGCCGATCGCTTCACCTTTGATACCGATCCGCGCGGCGTGATCCGAGGCGTGCAGGGCGTGCCGGTCGGCGCTGTGGTGGGCGTGTCGATCGCGCAGGAAGCTTATGACGACGATCCGGGGCCCGATGCCTTCGCCGCCGCCGCCTTCCGCCAGCGCATGCCGATCGCGGGCGCGCGGATGCAGTTGGCCGGATCGCCGATAGTGGCGGGCGACTGGCGCATTCACGCCAGCCCGGTGTTCGACGATGCCGACGGGCGGTTCGTGGGCTTCAGTGGCATCATGCGCCGCCCGCATGCGGCGGATGCGGCCAGTATCGTGGTGCGCGACAGCGAGGAGAGCGGCGACCAGATGCGCCAGCTGGTCCACGAACTGCGCACCCCGCTCAACGCGATTATCGGCTTTTCCGAGATCATCGAGCAGCAGCTGTTCGGCCCGGTATCGGCCGGATACCGCGCGCTGGCCGAAAGCATTCTGGAGGATGCGCGACGGCTGCTGTCGGGCTTCGACGATCTGGATCTGGCCGCGCGGCTGGAGACGGGGCGGCTGGAGCAGGAAGACGGCACCACCGAGCCCGCGTGGCTGCTCAGCCGCCTGGCCGACCGGCTGCAGACGCTGACCGACATGCGCGGCATCAGCCTGCATCTGCGCAAAGCCGATCCGGTGCGCAGCTTCGCGATGGCCCCCATGGCGGCCGAGCGCATCGTCACCCGTCTGGTCTCCGCGCTGGTGATCGGCTGCGATCGCGGCGAGCGGCTGGACTGCACCATCCGCACGCGCATCGGGCTGGAGCCGGCCAATCTGATCGATATCTCGCGGCCCAAACGCCTGCTGGGCCGCAGCGAGGAAGACCTGCTCAGCACCGACGGCCAGCACGACGGCGCGGGCGAGCCGCTGCTTGGACTTGGCTTCTCGCTGCGGCTGGTGCGCAACCTGGCCCGTTCGGCGGGCGGCGATTTACGTTTCGAAGAGGAAACGCTGCTACTGCGATTGCCGGCCGTGAAGGAACGGCTGGGCCGCGAAGGCGCGGGCCGCCTCGACTGACGGAGTTTTCATGATCGACCACCGTGCCCCCGATCTCGACGCGCGCTGGCCGATGGGCGACGGAACAGCGGTCGATTTCGGTGCAGGCTGGACACCGCGCGCCATCGTCACCGTCGATACCGAAGAAGAGTTCGACTGGAACGGCCCGTTTACCCGCGGCAAGCACGGCTTGCGCCATGTGTCCGCCCTGCCGCGGTTCCAGGCGTTCTGCACGTCGCACGCCGTCAAACCGATCTATCTGGTCGATTATTCCATCGTTCAGGACCCGGCGGCGGCCGAGATGCTGCGCGGCTGGTGCGCGGACGACCTTGCCGATGTGGGTGTGCAACTGCACCCCTGGGTCAGCCCGCCGTTCGAAGAGGCGGTGAACGTGCGCAACAGCTATGCCTGCAACCTGCCGCCCCAGCTGGAGCGCCGCAAGTTTGCGCAGCTGTACGAGGCGATCGTGGAGAACATTGGCGTCGAATCGAAGATTTACCGCGCGGGCCGTTACGGCGCGGGGCCGGCCAGCCCGGCGATCCTGCGCGAATTCGGGCTGGACTGCGATACGTCGGTCCGCAGCCTGTTCGATTATCGCGGGCAGGGTGGCCCCGATTATGCGCGCACGCCGCTTGCGCCTTACTGGCTGCGGGCGGGCACGCTGGCCGAGCTGCCCGTCACCTCCGTGCTCGCGGGCCTGATCGGCGCGCGCGGGGCGGGGCTGTTCCGCGCATCGGAAAACCGGCCGAACATGCGCGCGGCGCTCAGCCGGCTGGGTCTGGTCGAGCGGATCGCGCTGACGCCGGAGGGCATATCGCAGGACAAGGCGCTGCAGGCGCTGGACGCGGCGATCGACCAGCGGCTGCCGCTGCTGACCTTTTCCTTCCACTCGCCCTCGCTCGCGCCCGGCCATACGCCCTATGTGCAAACCGAAGCCGATGTGGAGCGGCTATATGGCTGGTGGGACGCGCTGCTGACCGCGTGCGCCGCGCGCGGCGTTCGGCCGATCGATCTGGCGGGGCTGCGGGCCAGAATACATGGTAACAAGGCGCTTGCGTCCGCCGCCGCGCGTCCGCTAACGGCGAGGGCGGTAAGGGCCTGTAGCTCAGTTGGTTAGAGCTGGCCGCTCATAACGGCTAGGTCGGGGGTTCGAGTCCCTCCGGGCCCACCAAATTTCTGCGAACATAGCTGATCGCATGGCCGTCAGGCCCGATCACATGGCCGACAGGCCCGATCACAGGCCGACAGGCCCGATCGCATGCCATGAACCGTCAGCCCAGCCGTTTGCGGTTGGCCTTCACCTTGCCCGAATAATGGCGCATCACCTGGCGCGAGCCGGTGGCGGGATCGCTGGAAATGGCACCGCTCATCAGCTTGCCCTGCAGTTCCATCATCGCCTGCATCTTCTCTTCGACCATGCGCAGCGATTCGGTTTCTGCCCCCGCACCGCCGGCCGATATCTTCATGACCCGCAGGCCGATGACCGACCACATGTCCAAGCCCAGCGTCCAGGCCTCCATGCTGGCGGCCATCCAGTTTTGACTGTCTTTGCGCGTCATCTGCCATCTTCCCAAACGCCCCGCCTTCAGGGCTGGCCTTCGCTATAGCACCGGAAAGATGACAATGGGTACCGTTGTCATTCTGCGGCACATCAACTCCGGCGCCAAAATCTTTCAGGCCCAAAAAAAATCAGGCCCGAGAAAGATCAGGCGAAAAAAACATCAGGCCCTGTCGGCGTAAATCAGGCTGCCGGGGGGCAGGGAGGCCATGACCGCGGGCAGATCCTCGGCCGAAAAGGTGAAACAGCCCTGGCTGCGGCCCAGCTTGTGCTGGGCGGCGACCACATCTGGTTCGGCATACCAGGCGGTGTGCATCACGATGGCGCGGCTGCGCGCGGCAGAATTGCTGGCGTCGAGCCCGTCCAGCCGCTCGGCGCGGCCATAGGCGCCGTCGTAGACCTCGCCCGTGCGAAACGCGCCGCTCGACGTGGCGTTGGATCCATCGACGTTGGAAAAAAGATCGAGATAGCCGTCATGGTCGCGGTCCGATCCGCTGCCGTGGGTTACGCGGAAGCTGCGCACGGTGCCGCGGGCGAGGTCGACGATGTAGAAGCGCGGCTTGCTGCTGTGCACGGCGAAGTCGGCGATCCCGATAATCTGCGTGTTCGCCAATTCACCGCGGTGAGCAGCCAGCGATGCGCGCGCACGATCGAGCAGCAAAGCCGGAACGCCGGGGATCACCATATCCGGGGCCGCCAGGTCCGGGATCGCGAGGTCGGCATTCGCCGCAGCGCGAATCGGAGCGTCGGCGACAGCGAACGGCGGCGCGGGCGCGTTGCCTGAACTGGACGTACTGGCGGGGTTGGCCGGATTCGCTGCACCATCGGCCATCACCGCGCCGGTGGTTAGCGCGGCGATCGAGAGAAGCGCAGCAGCGCAAATATATCGGGGCAGGCGCGAAATTGCGGTTCTCCATAGGCTCGGTTGTGGCGCCGCACCTAGGGCGGCGGGCTTAACCTTGGATGAAATCTTGCAGTCTGCAAGGGCCCGCGCGGCAGATGGCCCTTGTGGTGCGGCGCGGCTACGGCTAGGGTGCTGACGACCTCGGGGAGTGGCGCAGCCTGGTAGCGCATCTGTTTTGGGAACAGAGGGTCGCAGGTTCGAATCCTGTCTCCCCGACCA
>JBBSUT010000123.1:0-6890 GCA_038234155.1 Sphingomonadales bacterium
CTCGATCCGCGCGAAACGGATCAGCGCATCGGGCTTGAGCGCCTCTTCCATCTGCGCAAGACTGAGCGTGTTGTCCTCTTCGTCGTCCTCTTCCTCCTGGCGCTTCTTGCGGCGCTGGGCGGACACATCGTCATCGCCCTCCTCGTCGCCCTCGTCGGAGTTGTCCTCCTCCTCTTCGTCTTCCTTGTAGGAGGGGCCGGCGGTCTTCTCGCTGATCTCGCCGTCGTCGTTGTCATCCTCCTCCATATTTTCCGGCGCGGGTTCCTTGGACAGCATGGCGTCCAGATCGAGGATTTCGCGCAGCTGCATCTCGCCCTCGTTCAGCGCGGCGGACCACTGGATGATGGCGTGAAAGGTGATCGGCGATTCGCACAGGCCCAGGATCATCGTGTCCCGGCCAGCCTCGATGCGCTTGGCGATGGCAATCTCGCCCTCGCGGCTAAGCAGTTCCACCGCGCCCATCTCGCGCAGATACATGCGCACCGGATCATCGGTACGCTCCCCTGCGGCGGGTTTCTTGGCGGCGGCCTTGCGATCGGCGGCGCGCTTGTCGGCAGCCTTGGCGTCGACGCTTTCGACTTCGTCCTCGGGTTCGGCCTCTTCGGCACCCTCTTCATCATTCTCGACGATGTTGACGCCCATTTCCGAGATCGCGGACATCACGTCCTCGATCTGCTCGGAATTCATCTGGTCCTGCGGCAGCGCATCGTTGAGCTCGTCATAGGTGAGATAGCCGCGCTTCTTGGCGCGCGTGAGCAGCTTTTTCACCTTGGCGTCATTGAGGTCGATCAGCGGCGCATCGCCGCCATCGCCGCCATTATCGCCGCCGTTGTCGCCGCCATTATCGCCGGCATTGTTGCCGCTGGTGCCACCATCGTTGCCGGTATCGTTTTTCTTCACGCGGGTTGCCAATGCTCTACTCTTTCATTTTACCGCAGGGAGCCGTCACAGCTCTTCATCCTGCATGAGATCCGCGAGCCGCCGGTCGAATGCCTCCCGCACGGCGCGCAGCCTTTGCTGTTCTGCGTAACTATCGTCCGTCAGGTTCGTTTCCGCGGCCCGCGTCGCGCGTTCCAGCGCGGCTTCGATGGCGGGCCGTTCCACCATCACCCGGATTGCCTCGCACAAATCTCGTTTCGCCCGTTCCTCGTCCCCTGATGGAGCCGCGCCGGGTACCGCCTGCCGATTGAAGGAAAAGATCAGCGGCTCGGCCCCGCTCGGCCCCTGCGCTCTATTATACAAATCAACTTGCGTAGATATGGGATAATCGCCCTCGGGATCAACCCCTTTAGCAACGGGCGCGCTGCCATGCAGCAGACGATCGAGCCGCCGGGCCAGCGCTGCATCGACCGGATGATAGTCTCCCAGCATCTCGAAATGGAGCCGCACCACGTCCGGAAACCGCTCCAGCCCGGCAACCACGGCGCGCACGATCGCGTGATCAAAGCTGGCCGCGTTCAAACCTTTCAGCGCGGCGGAGGCAGGCGCGATCGGCGGCGTCCACGGGCCGCGGCGCTGCTGGCCCTGTCGCCGCCCGTCATATTTGCCGCCGCCGAACCGGCCGCCCTCATATCGGCGCTGGGGCCGGGCGAACAGCGTATCGAGCCGATCGCGAAATGCATCGATATAATGGTGGCGGATATCGTCATCGCGAATCGCCCTGGCATGGGCGTTCAGCCGGGCTTTCAGCGCCGCGCGCTGTTCGGGCGTGGCGAGCGAGGCGGCGGCGCGTTCGTGGTTCCACAGCCGGTCCACCAGCGGCTCGGCGCGCTCCAGCAGCTCGGCAAAAGCGCGCGGGCCTGCGCTGCGCAGAAGATCGTCGGGATCCTGGCCGGCGGGCAGCGTGGCAAAGGCCAGGCTGTGCCCGGGCCGCAGCAGCGGCAGCGCACGTTCGGCGGCCCGCAGCGCGGCGCGCTGGCCCGCGCCGTCACCGTCAAAGCACAGGACCGGGCATTCCACCTGCTTCCACAGCATCTCGATCTGCGACTCGGTCAACGCCGTGCCGAGCGGGGCAACCACATCGGCGAACCCCGCCTGCGCCAGCGCGATGGCATCCATATAACCCTCGACCACGATCATCCGGCCCGTCTGGCGCGCGGCGGGCGCGGCCTTGTCCAGATTGTAAAGCGTGCGGCCCTTGTCGAAGAGCGGCGTGTCGGGCGAGTTCAGATATTTTGGCTCGCCATCGCCCAGCACGCGGCCGCCAAAGGCAATCACGCGGCCGCGAACGTCGCGGATCGGGATCATCACGCGGCCCCGGAAGCGGTCATAGGGCGTCTTGCCCTCGACATCGATGAGCATACCGCCCTCGATCAGGTCTTTGGTCTCGATACCCTCGAGATCGCCAGCAATGCCGCCGCGCTGATCCGGCGCGAAACCAAAACCGAACGCGCGCAGCGTTTCCGGCTTCAGTCCGCGCGCGCTCAGATAATCGCGCGCCTGAGCTCCGCCGACATCGCCAAGCCGCGCCACGAAGCGCTGCTGCGCGGCCTCCATCACATCATGCAGGCTGGCGCGTTTTTCCGCCCGCTGCGCCGCCTGCGGATCGGGCGCGGGCACATCCAGGCCGGCCTCGTCCGCCAGCGCCTTGACCGCGTCCATGAACTCCAGGCCCGCATAATCGATCATCCAGTCGATCGCGCTGCCGTGCTTCTGGCACCCGAAACAGTGGTAGAAACCCTTTTCCTCGCTGACGGTGAAGCTCGGCGTTTTCTCGTTATGGAACGGGCAGCACGCCTTATACTCGCGCCCCGCCTTGGTCAGCTTGATGCTGCGCCCGATCAGCGAGGACAGGCTGGTGCGATCCTTGAGTTGGTCCAGCCATTGCGGGGAAAGCGACATCGTCCCAGCCTAGGTCCGCCCGGCGGATTCGCCAAGCCGCCAAGCGCCGATCAGGTGCAGCCCGTCGCGTCGCCGTTCGCGGCGGCGGCGGGGAAGGGGCCCTTGCCCTTTGCCGCATAGCCGTCGGCTTCGAAGCCGTAAGCGTCGGCGGGGCCTTTGGGCGGCTTGGTCGATTTCCAGAAGAAGGTGACCGGTTCGCCGGTGCCCCATGTCTCCCCGGTCGCGACTTCCCAGACCAGCATGCCCTCATTGCAGCTGACGGTGAAGGTGCCGTCCGGCCCCAGAGCGGCGCGCGCCTGTCCGAGCGAATATCCCGCCTGTCCAGCGAACCCGTCCGTGGGCATGGTCATGCGGAAGGTGACCGATTTTTCGACCTTCTTTACCGCTCCGGGCTGGGCGATGGCCTTGTCGTTCGGCTCGTCGATGCCGGGCGTTACGGTGTGGACAAAGGTGTAGATCGTGCCGTCCGGCAGATTGGCAGGATCGCAGCTGTCCACGCTTTGCGGGCAGGCGACATAGCTCTTGATATCGCCGATCGACGTGCCGTCCGCCATCACCAGCGATGCCGCGACCTCCGGCCCGGCGGGGCCCTTTATGCGCGGGCCCAGCTGCTCGCGATCGAAATCGCCCGCGTTGACCGCAAAATCATCGGTGGCCGCTTCCAGATCGCTGCGCGCCGCATTGCCGGTCTGGTCCGCCGGATCGGCCGCGTCCTCCTTGGCGCAAGCGGCGAGCGACAGGCCGAGGGCCAGCACGGAAACGGAAATGAAACGCGTCATGACAGGCTCTCCTTCACCAGCGCACTGGCCTTGCTCATATCGAGCTCGGTTGCATGGCGGCTTTTCAGCTCGGCCATCACCTTGCCCATGTCCTTCAGGCCCGAAGCGTTAACATCCGCCTTCACCTGCGCGATCGCTGCGCGCGTCGCGGCCTCGTCCATCTGCCGGGGCAGGAACTGCGCGATCACCGCCAGCTCCGATCGCTCGGCGGCGGCCAGTTCGGCGCGCCCACCATCGTCGAACATCTGGATCGATTCGCGGCGCTGCTTGACCATTTTCTGCAGCACATCGATCACCATCGCATCATCGTCGCCGGCATCCTTGCCGCGCAGCTCGATATCGCGGTCCTTGATCCTGGCCAGCATCAGGCGGATGGCGGCGAGGCGCTGCTTGTCCCCGCCCTTCATGGCGGCGATCTGGGCGGCCTTCAGCTCATCACGAATCATGGTCTCTCCGAGGCGCGTTTTCTGGGGAATAAAGGACCGCTATAGCCACAAGTTCGCGGCTTTCATAGATTGACCGTGCGGCCCTGCCGGTTGTAGCTCGGGGTGTGATCTGGCGGCGTGCGACACGCGGCCGCTCCAGCCCTGCGCCGCATATAAATACGTATAGAAATGGAAGATGTGCGATGTCCGATACCGGCATTCCCGAAGCTCCGCCCGGCGCGACCGGACTGCTTTTGCTGTCCGGCGGCCGCGTGATCTGGGGCAGGGGTTTCGGCGCCGAGGGCGTGCGCGTGGGCGAGCTGTGCTTCAACACTGCGATGACCGGCTATCAGGAGGTGCTGACGGACCCAAGCTATGCCGGGCAGATCGTGAATTTCACCTTTCCGCACATCGGCAATGTCGGCGCGAATGCGGAGGATCAGGAGGCGGACCGTGCCCATGCGCTGGGCTGTCTGGTGCGCGAGGATGTGACCGAGCCGAGCAACTTCCGGCAGCAGCAACGGTTTGACGCGTGGATGATAACGCAGGGGCTCATCGGCCTGTCCGGCGTCGATACCCGCGCGCTCACCCGGCTGATCCGCCGCGAAGGCGCACCCGGCGCGGTGATCGCGCACAGCAGGAGCGGCCTGTTCGACCGCGCGGCGCTGGCGCACGCGCTGGCGGGCTGGACCGGGCTGGAAGGCATGGACTTGGCGTCCGAGGTAACCGGCGAGGAAACGCATCTGTGGGAACAGGGCGGGACCTGGGAACTGGGGCGGGGGTTCGGGCAAGCGGCTGAAGGCGAGCAGCCCCACGTCGTCGCCATCGATTACGGCGCGAAACGCAACATCTTCCGCAACCTCGTGCGCGCCGGCGCGCGCGTCACCGTGGTCTCCGCGCGCGCTTCGCTGGATGACATCATGGCGCTGAAGCCCGGCGGGGTGTTCCTGTCCAACGGCCCCGGCGACCCCGCTGCGACCGGCGACTATGCCGTGCCGGTAATCCAGGGCCTGCTGGAGCGCGATATGCCGATCTTCGGCATTTGTCTGGGCCACCAGCTGCTCGGCCTGGCGCTGGGCGCGAAGACCGCAAAAATGTTCCAGGGCCACCGCGGCGCCAACCACCCGGTCAAACGGCTCGATGACGATGTGGTGGAAATCACCAGCATGAACCACGGTTTTGCCGTGGACGGGACCACATTGCCCGAGGGCGTGCGCGAAACCCATGTCAGCCTGTTCGACGGCACCAATTGCGGTTTGGAGGCGAGGGGTGGCCGCGTGTTCGGCGTGCAATATCACCCCGAGGCAAGTCCGGGGCCGCAGGACAGTTTTTATCTTTTCGAGCGGTTTGTGGAGGGATTGTGAGCGACATTTCCGATCTGGAGAACCGAGCGTTCGGAGAAATATCAGAGTGGGAACTCGATGTATTAAAAAAGTTGAATGAAATACCGAGCAGGTATCCCTTACCTTCGATAGAATGGAGACTTCCGCTACAAGATAAGTGGTTGACCAGCGGGAGAGTGAGAGAAGAGCTTGGTAGCAAGAGCTTGCAAACTCGAAACACATTAAAGAAACTTGTTGGGGAAGGATTCGTTGAAGATACGAATATAGACAACGCAAACTTATTTAGAATCTCACCCAAAGGAAATCGAGCACTTAGATATTTTGATGACAAAATGGCTATCCGTGCTTCTGATTGGACCGGCCTAATCACTCTACCCCAACGGGAAAGAGTTCTCGAAATTATAAGTGAAATCGAGGATGTGGCAGAAGGCGTAGTAGAAAATGAACTTCGTGCGCAAATTCTAGGACTGGTCCGTGCGATTGAAATATTGCTGGAACTCCCTGAGCCGCCTCGCATGGGTATGATTGCACTAGTCCGCGATCCTGCGTTCTCAAACATAATCCAAATTGGCACATTTCTTGCTGCCATTGTAGCAGCGGTGAAAGCTTAGAATGCCCAAACGCACTGACATCTCCACCGTCCTCGTCATTGGCGCTGGTCCGATCATCATCGGGCAGGCGTGCGAGTTCGATTATTCGGGTACGCAGGCGATCAAGGCGCTGCGCGAGGAGGGCTATCGCATCGTCCTGGTCAACTCCAACCCCGCCACGATCATGACCGATCCGGACATGGCAGACGCCACCTATATCGAGCCGGTGACGCCCGTTTTCGTGGCGAAGATCATCGCCAAGGAGCGTGCCGAACGCCCGGACGATGTGCTGGCGGTGCTGCCGACGATGGGCGGGCAGACCGCGCTCAACTGCGCGCTGGCGCTGGACCGGGACGGGACGCTGGAGAAATACGGCGTCGAGCTGATCGGCGCCAAGGCGGACGCCATCGACAAGGCCGAGAACCGCCAGCGCTTTCGCGAGGCGATGGACAAGATCGGCCTGCAAAGCCCGCGCTCGGCCGCCGCGCACACAATGGAAGAGGCGCTGGCGGCGGTCGAGCATACCGGCCTGCCCGCGATCATCCGCCCCAGCTTCACCATGGGCGGCACCGGCGGCGGCATCGCCTACAACCGCGAGGAATTTGAAGAGATCGTGCGCGGCGGCCTGGCAGCCAGCCCGACGACCGAGGTGCTGATCGAGGAATCGGTGCTCGGCTGGAAAGAATATGAGATGGAGGTGGTGCGCGACAAAAACGACAATTGCATCATCATCTGCGCGATCGAGAATGTCGATCCGATGGGGGTCCATACCGGCGACAGCATCACCGTCGCGCCGGCGCTGACGCTGACCGACAAGGAATATCAGATCATGCGCAACGCCTCGATCGCGGTGCTGCGCGAGATTGGCGTGGAGACCGGCGGATCGAACGTGCAGTTCGCGGTGAACCCGGC
>JBBSUT010000124.1:0-6887 GCA_038234155.1 Sphingomonadales bacterium
ACATCATCAAAGATCGTCATCGTCGAGCACCTGTATCGCGGAAACAGCCCATCATGATAGCGCGGATGCGATGCATCACAAATCGGCTGCGACCGCCAGTAGGTCCCGGGCTTCCTCGGTGCGCGCGTGCCGATTGAGCAGGGCGGCCAGATTTTTATGGGCGGCAATGCAGCCGGGACTGACCTGGATGGCGCGGCGCAGGAGCCGTTCCGCTGCGTCATCCTGTGCGGGGGCGGCCTGCGCCACGAGAGCTTCGGCTGCGGCGCTGTTCAATTGATGTGCAAGCCGGTGAAGAAGGTGACCCAGCGCTTTTGCCATGGAACAGTCGAGCGCCGCGCCGCCATCGTCCGGCGCTTGGTCGCTGCCGCTGCTTGCCGCAAGTCCGGTTGCGCCGACGGGACTGTCGAAGCGGGCCTGCAGCCATGCCATGTCGGCCTCAGCCGACTGCAGGGCGCGGTCCAGCATATCCGGCGGCAGGCGAAATCGCGGTCCGGGCAGCGCTGCCAGCCAGGTTTGCGGTATGCGCGCGCGTGCGGAATTGACCCGATTGCCCAGAAACGGCGGCGCGGCTGCATTGATCGCGCTCAGCACCATGGCGCCGTTGAGCGTGAGCGAAACATTCTCGCGCCGGTCGGAATCGGCGCCGGGAAACGGCGCAATACCAAGCAACCGGGCCATGATGCGATCGAGTGGCTCCGCCGGCGGAAAGGCCATCACCGTCATGCGCGAGGGCCCGGCCGCATCGTGCCAGCCCTCCAGATGACGGCGATAACCCGGTGACGGAAGATCGCGCTGCAGATCGGCAAAGGTCAGGCCGCCCTTGATCGCTTCCTGCGCGTCGCTGAGGATGAGCGCCTCGGCCTGGCGGGCGAAGGCGATCACATGCACCGGGCCGTACGGGCGCAAAAAGGCCAGCAGCCGCGCAATACCCGCACTGGACAGGCGGCAGAATTCCTCGGCGGACAGCAAGATGCGCGCGTCCCCGCACGCTGCCAGATCCGCCTCGAGCTGCGTTCGTCCGCGCGCGGCATGGGCTTTCGCGGCCGCGACGCTGTGACAGCCGGCCCGGATCATCTCGTGCTCCGTCTGCGGCGCGTCGCAAAAATACAGATAGGCCGCGTTGTGATTGATCCCGTGGCCGGGATAGGCAAGCCCTTCCTCGCGCAAAGCCTCACGGTGGCGCGCGAATAATGATTGCAGAAACGTGGATCCGGTCTTGTGCGGGCCGATGTGCAGCACGACGCGCGCATCCCCCAGCGCCATCAGACCCGTTCCAGCTGTGCGAGTAGCAGATCCATGGCGGCGTCAACGGCGCCAAAATAGCGGTCTTCGCGCGTATCGCCGCGTGGCACCAGGAACACGTCGATCGTGTCATGCCGCCGCCCCTCGGACGAGACGTCATGGTCCAGATACGCCAGCTCACATCCGCAATCAGCCGGCAAAACCACGCGCTCATAGGCGGCCATCAGCCTCTGGCGCTCTGAAGCCTGCCGGATCAACAGCCCGACATGGCGAAAGTCGGGCTCCTTCGCGCCGCCATAATAATGGCCCGCGCAGCTGGTATAGGTGGTGTATCCGCGCGAAACGAACCAGCTGACCCATTCGCGCACGCCCGGTTCGACATAGCGATAAAAATCCTCATGGCAGCGTGGCACGAGCAGGCTGGGCGCGCTCCTTGGCTGCGCTCCGACGTTGATATTCCCGTAGCGCGACCGCGGCGCATGGTCGTGATCGGCCACGTCCAGCTGCCGGCCAGCACGGGCGTCCCAGTGATCGAGAAAGCTGCCGAGCCGCGCGATAGCGTTTTGCTCGGCGCAGTATAGGCGGCGCATGTCAGGCCTCTCCCGCGCGAACCACAGCAGCCTGGGCTGCGCCCGCCACCGTTTGCATGCGCGCGCGATCCAGATTGAGCACCCGGTCCGCCGAACGGATGACCGCCGAGCGATGGGCGACGGCCACCACGCCGATGCCCAGCTGCCGCAGATTTGCCAGCAGCGTCTGTTCCAGCTGCTCGTCCAGATTGGCGGAAAACTCGTCGAGCAGCAAAAAATCGGGCCGGGTGTACAGCGCGCGCGCAAGCATGACGCGCTGCAGTTGACCCGCGGAGAGTCCGGCGCCCTGCTCGCCGATCAGCGATTCATATTTCATCGGCATCCGCAAAAGGTCGTTCTCCAGCCCCACCATCGACAGGCAGTAGCGCATGTAATCAATGTCCGGATCCAGATCGAAAAAGGTGACATTGTCGCGGATCGATCCGCCGAACAGCCCGTCGTTCTGCATGACGGTGCCTATGCGGCGGCGCATGGCGGCCCTGTCACCCGGCGCGATCCGGAGGCCGTTGGCCTCCACCCACCCGTCATCCGGATTCAGGATGCCCAGCATGATGCGCAGCAGCGTCGATTTGCCCTCGCCCGATCGCCCGGTGATGGCCAGCCATTCACCCCGGCCCACGGTCATGTCGACGCCGTCGAGCAGCCACTCCCCCTCCTCGCCATAACGAAAACGCACGTTCCGGCACCCGATGGACACCAGCTGTGCAATGGCAGCGCCTGCCTCCATCGACACGGCGGCGGCAGGCTTGTCGCTCGTGCCCAGCACGATATCGGCCACGCGGTCCACATGGGTCTGCAATACATCCATCTGCGACAATCGCTGGATGGCGTCGCGCGAACGGCTCAGCGCGATACTCACCCAGACGGTGATGGCCGCAATATCGCCGATGGAAATCTTGCCGGACAGGGCGAACAGCGCGGACAGCGCCACGATCAGGACCCAACCGACCGCCATGATCGTCTCGCCGCCGGCCTGCACGCGGTTGCAGTACAGGCTGTAGCGTTGCCGGGCGTCCTGGTGCCGGTTCTGCAAGTTCAGGAACCCGCAGGCGCGGATCGCTTCGGCCTGGAACAGGCGGATGGGTTGCAACCTTCCCACCGTCTCGACAAAATAACCGCCTTCGTGCGCTTCGGCCGCCAGGTTTTCGGCCAGCAAGATACGCCGCTGTCTGGCGGTCAGCAGGATCAGCGCCACATAGGCGCCGATTACCAGCGTGACGGCCAGCGATATGCTGGGATCAAAGAACATTAGAACCGCGATCAAAAGTATCCCGCTGGCTCCGTCGATAATGGCGCTGAGCAAGTCCTCGCTGAGCGAATCGGTCAGGACGTTCACCGATCGATAGTTGGTGGCGATCGTTCCGGTGGATCGCCGCTCCACGACGGTGGGGCTGAGCCACAGCAGCTTCTCGAACACCTCGACTGACAGACTTTGCGA
Organism: Sphingomonadales bacterium; assembly: GCA_038234155.1. Lineage (GTDB taxonomy): Bacteria > Pseudomonadota > Alphaproteobacteria > Sphingomonadales > Sphingomonadaceae > Novosphingopyxis. The sequence goes on from JBBSUT010000124.1 coordinate 3,271, forward strand.
CAGGCGCCGCCGCAGATCGACAAGGGCGCCGCCGCGAAACAGGATCGTGCCGCCCTGCAACAGGGCGATCAGCAGGAACGAGGATATCAGCGCAAACAACAGATCCTGCCGCCCGCCTGTGAACACGGTATCGAACAGGAACTTCAGGAACAGCGGCGCGGTCATGCTGACGATGTTGAACGCGATCGTGAGCGTCAGCACGCTCAGCAGCGGCGTGCGCAGGCGGCCGAGCGGCGGCATGAGATCGCGCAGACGCAGGCTCCGGTCGATCGGGCCAAAGTCCACCGCCGCGTCCACGGTGACGGGCTCCAGCACCACGCCGGTGAAATGACGATCCACGTCGGCCCGGGCCAGCCGCCGGCGGCCGCATGCCGGATCGACAATCCAGAAAGCATCGCCTTCCACGCCTTCCAGAACGACGTAATGATTGAACCGCCAGTGCAAAATGCACGGCGTGCGTACCTGGCGCAGCTGATCCAGTGCAATCGAGAGGGGCCGGGTGCGCAGGCCGTAATCGGTCATGAGCCGGACAAGCGCGCTCAGGCTGAGCCCTCGCATCGTGACATCGTAGCGCGATCGCAACGTCTGCAGCGTCATGTTCTTGCCAGTGGTCGCTTCCAATATCATGACCGCGCAGGCCAGACCGCATTCCGCCGATGCGCTCTGGATCACCGGCCGGACATTGGTCCGCCGTCCCGCCGCCGGTTTCAAAGCCACAGGATCAGCAGCGCCCCGGCAGCGCTGACCGACAGCGCCGCTACGCCGGATGCCAACCACCCGGAACCGCTGCGCGGTGTCTCAAGATGCCCCCAATGCACGCGGTACCGCTCCTCCAGCGCGCGCTTGCGATAGGGGATCATGCGGCCATCCCATGGGCGGTCGCGGCTTGCTGCGACGGCGCAAATTCAGCCACGATGGCGTTGATCCGGTCCAGCCCGTCGCCCATCAGATCGCGGCCCTTAGGAGATAGCAGCCGAGGCTCACGCGCAAAGGGCAGGGCCAGCGACTGCGCCGTCGACGCCAGCTCGTCAATCCGCACCACAGCATCGCCCGACGCAGCGCCGCCGGAGCGCGCATGCAGCGCCAGATACTCCAGGATATTCCATATCGCATGCAGCCCCAGCAGAATGCGGTCGATCGGCCGCTGGCACCCGCGCAAAGCCGAGAAGGCAGTATCTCCGCGATGTTCGGGCGCGATGGTCGGTCCGGCCATCGCAGCCAGGAAATAATGCTGATGCGAAGCTTCGTGTACCAGCAATTCAGACAGATGCAGCGCAGGACCCGGAACGGAAAGCTGGACGTTGCCAGGTTGGAACGGGTTGCTCCGGCTGGTCAGGCGCGCATGGTTGCCGCAGCCTGTGAGCGACAGCTCGCACAGCAGGCGCGCGCACCATGCCGACACCCGGCCGTCGATGCCGAGCAGACCGGACGCCGCGCGCAATTGTTCCAGCGCGTGCGGTACGGCCTGGCTGGAAAGCGGCGTATCGGCGGGTTCGAGGATGAAGGGATCCACTGCATATCCCCATTTGACCCATCCCTCTCCAAACAGTCCCGCAGCCGCTTCTTCGCCATGCCCCGGATCGTGGACCGCGATACTGACCGTCTGATCGTCAGAAGCGACGGTGATGCGGCCGCTGGCAGCGGTCATGGCGACAGCGCCGGTGCCCGCAAACCACTGCCCCGCCAGCCGGTGCCGAACTGGAAAATGATAGCGGCCCTCGTGTCTACCCTCGAAGCCGAGCAGCGCCAGCGCGATGAACAATTGGCCGGCCGCCTGTTCCCTGGCAGCGGGCCCCTGTTTGGCGAACCCGTTGGCAAGGCCGAAGCCGGGGTTCCAACACGCCGCACCGGACCGTGCCAGCAAAGCGCGCAGGTCTGCATCCGCGCCGTCCGCGAACGCAGCGCAGCCCAGCGCGACCACACGCCTGGTCACAGCAGCGGCATAGCCGGCGGCATATCGTCCCACGGTATCATCGCCGCCTGCACGCCAGCATCCAAACGCCCCCGTTGCCGCGGTTATGCCGGTTGCCGCCTGAACCCCGTCGTGCATGGCACCGTTCGGAGAGCCGGTGCTCCGGTTCCCCGCGGTCACAGCGCCGCCGATCCGGCGGCGGCGGTCCGCGCGTCCACGGCGCCCTTGTCTATCGAGCGCGTCACCCGGTCGTACATGCGCTCGAAAATATTTTGATAGGTATCGCAATAAACCGATTCGCGGCGGAATTGGGCAACCTCGTCGAACCGATGCTCGGCCTGACCGCCGCGGCAGATGCCCCACCATTTGCAATCGACACAGCGATGCGCCGGCTCGGCCGCAGCCAGCCGGATATCCTCCCAGAATTCGGCCTGCATGAACTGCGACAAGCTGTTGTCGCGGACGTTGAAACCGGTTTTCTGATAGCGCGGCCCCAACGAACTCAGCGTATCATCCGGGCACAGATCGCCATTGCTGCGGATCGTGATCGAATCGCAGATGTCCTTTAGCGATACCGAATAATTGTGCGCGCCGCGATCGGTGAGCATGGCGCGCAGCGGATCGGACAAGGTGCGGATCTCCACCTTGGGGTCGTTATCCTCCATCCACACATCGAACAGCTCCAGATAAAAGCCGGTGACATGCTCCACCATCGCCGCATCCACGTTGCGCCAGTCCTGGATCGGCATCAGCAGATCGATGACCTTGATGCCCAGATCACGCACAAAATGATTGTAGATGGTCCGCGCGTCCACGCCGCTGGGAATGACGCCGAGGCCACCAACCGATCCCGCCGCGCGCTGCTGCATGCGCCGGATTCCGGCCAGCGTCTGATCATAGGTGCCGCGGTTCTTTTTATCGATCCGCGTCAGATCGTGGATATGCTTGGGTCCATCAATACTGACGCCCACACCCACGCGGTGGGTGTAGAGTATATCGGCCCACTCCTCGTCGATCAGCGCGCCGTTCGTCTGCATGTTCAGGCGAAGCTCGACATGACCGGCGATCTCATCGGACAGGATTTCGCAAATACGCCTGAAACGCTTCTTGCCGACCATCAGCGGCTCCCCGCCATGGAAAGAAATGTCCAGCCGCCTGAGCCCGAGATCGGCCACCCCCTGACGCAGGAACCGCGCCACGGAAACCACGATATCCTCCGGCACGGCGGCAGGATGTTCCGCAAAACTCTGGTCGCCCCCAAAGAAAAAATAGCAATAGGGGCATTTCAGGTTGCAGACTTCAGCAATCTTGAAAACGGTAAAGAGCTTGTTTTGCGATAATTTCCCATCCTCTGCGTGAACAGCATCGGCGTGGTTATCGTATGTTTGAATAACGTCTGCGTGGATCATGACCGCCTCCCGGTATTTGCCGCCGAGAGGCAGCCACTTAGGTCGTGCTCAGTCGGCCGCCAGCTGCGCTGTCACGCGCCGCCAGCTGCCATGGGCACCGCCGCCTTCGACTTCGTCGAGGTGTGCCATCATGAGTTCGCTCAGATCGAGCGACTCGGCGAATTCTGCCTCGTCGCGCGCGGAGTTTGCAGTTTCCTTGTTCATCTCATTTTCTCCTCAGTTGCCAACATCGGCCATCTCAGGCTGCTCTTGCCAACAATGTTCGTCAATTTGGAGAATTGCGTCGCAAATGGTGC
>JBBSUT010000125.1:0-6789 GCA_038234155.1 Sphingomonadales bacterium
CATTGGCTGACCGGGCGCGGGGGTGCTGGGCTGCTGCTGCGGGGAGGGGATGTCGATGTCCGGCGTGGGCGGGCTGACCTCGGGCGGCGGCGCCGCAGGTTCGCCGGGATCGGGCTGTCCCGGTGTCTCAGGCGGCACGGTGGGCGGGGCGGGCGGTTGGCCCGGCACGGGTTGACCCGGAGTTTCGGGTTTGGGCGGCGACGGCGCGGGGCCGGGCTGCGGTTCGCTGGGCGGGATTGGCGGTTCGACGGGCATGGCGTTTCTCCTTGCGGGAAGCTAAGCGTAGGAAGCTAAACCTTGCAAAAGCGGATTGGCTCCATCCTGATCGCTTGCCCCGGCGCTTTTATCCCGTTAGACGCGCGGGCTTCGGCCCGGGCCGCGCGGGCGTGGCGGAATTGGTAGACGCGCTTGGTTTAGGTCCAAGTATCGTAAAGATGTGGGGGTTCGAGTCCCTTCGCCCGCACCAGACCTGCAACGCAGCGCGCCTTTCGGCCGTTGGCAGAAAAGAATTCAAGGGTGCGAACCGGCATGACGTCGGCGGCGCCTGACCGAGATACGGCCAACCCAGTACGGAAAGAGCACAAGTTCATCATGCAGAGCAAAGAGACGCTGAACCAGGGCCTGAAGCGCGCCTACACCATCACCATCCCGGCGAGCGAGATCGAAGCGCGCGTGGACAGCGAGGTGAAGAAGATTGCCCCGCAAGTCCGCATGCCCGGCTTCCGTACCGGCAAGGTGCCCGCCAATCTGGTGCGCAAGATGCATGGCGAGGCGCTGATGCAGGACGCGCTCAACGCCTCGATCCAGGACGGCATCCAGCAGACGATCAGCGACAACAAGCTGCGCCCCGCCATCCAGCCCGACGTTGCGCTGCAGGACGGTTATGAGGCGGGCAAGGACGCCAAGCTCGACATGAGCCTGGAAGTGCTGCCCGACGTGGCTGCGCCGTCGGTCGAGGGCATTGCGCTCGAGCGTCTTACCGCCGTGCCGACCGATGCCGAGATCGAGGAAGCGCTCACGCGGCTGGCCGGGAACCAGAAGAATTTCGAGCCCGCGGCCAAGACCTACAAGGCCAAGACCGGTGACATGGTCATCATCGATTTCGAGGGCAAGGTGGACGGCGTGCCGTTCGATGGCGGCAAGGGCGAGGCGATGGCCGTGGAACTCGGTTCGGGCCAGCTCATCCCCGGGTTTGAGGATCAGCTGGTCGGCGTGAAGGCCAATGACGAAAAGGTGCTGAATGTCACCTTCCCCGAAAATTACGGCAATGAGGATCTGTCCGGCAAGGCCGCGACCTTCGACATCGTCGTCGGCGAAGTGCGCAAGCCGGCCGAGGTTGCCATCAACGATGACTTCGCCAAATCGCTGGGTCTTGAGAGCGAGGAGCAACTGCGCGGCCTGATCAAGGGCCAGCTCGAGCAGGAACTGAACGGGCTGACGCGCACGCACATGAAGCGCCAGTTGCTCGATCAGCTCGCCGGCGCCCATGATTTTGATGTCCCGCCAACCATGGTCGAGGCCGAGTTCGACCAGATCTGGCAGCAGCTCCAGGTCGAAGCGGCCAAGGAGGAGGACGCCGATGCCGCGATCAAGGAAATGGAAAGTGAGAAGGAGGAGTATCGCGATATCGCGGTGCGCCGCGTGCGCCTTGGCCTGCTGCTGTCCGCGATCGGGCAGGAGAACGGCGTGGACGTTTCGCAGAATGAAATGAACATGTTGATCCAGCAGGCCGCCCAGCGCTATCCGCAGGACCAGCGTCAGCAGTTCATGCAGTATATGCAGCAGGACCCGATGGCCGCCGCGCAGCTGCGTGCCCCGCTGTACGAGGACAAGGTCGTCGATTTCCTGTTCGACAAGGCCGAGGTGAGCGAGCGCACGGTGACCCGCGAGGACATCGAAGCGGCGATCGAGGCGGAGCCGGATGCTGCGGAAGCCAAGAAGAAGCCCGCCAAGAAGAAGGCGGCGGCCAAAAAGGGTGCCGAAAAGGATGATGGCGATAAGGCCGGTGCTGAGAAGGCCAGTCCCAAGAAGGCCAGTCCCAACAAGGCCAGTCCCAAGAAGGCCAGTCCCGACAAGGCCGGTGATGAGAAAGCTGCTGGCGAGAAGATGGCACCCGTGAAGAAGGCTGCTGTTGAAAAGGCTGCTGTTCAGAAGACTGCTGCTCAAAAGGCGCCCGCAAAAAAGGCGGCGGTCAAGGACGAAAGTGACCAGCCTGCCGCTAAGAAGCCGGCCGCCAAAAAGGCCGCGGACGGCGGCGTCAAACCCGAGAAAAAGGCGGCCGCCAAAAAGGCGCCTGCCAAGAAATAGACGGCAGGGTCGCGGCGGCCCCTCGCTTCAAGGCGACCGGACCACATCCCGGGTTCGGACCTGAGGTCCGGGCCCGGCGACGTGCCGAGCCGGTCCGGACCTCGCACCGCGCCCGGGATGCCGTCTCGGGTTCGGAGCGCGCGCGACCGGACAGGCGGGCTGCTTGGTTACCGCTCTTGACGCATCGCATGCGGCAACCGATCTAGGCTGCACCACGCAATACCCTTCATCAGCCACGGAATATTTATGCACCCTTCCAACACCGATGCCCCGATCACAGCTGCTGCTGTGACAGCTGCCATGGTCCCCGTCGTCATCGAGCAGTCCAATCGGGGCGAGCGCAGCTGGGACATCTTTTCCCGCTTGCTGCGCGAACGCATCATTTTCGTGACCGGTCAGGTCGAGGACAATATGGCCTCGATCATCACCGCGCAGCTGCTGTTCCTCGAATCGGACAATCCGAAGAAGGACATCTGGATGTACATCAACTCGCCGGGCGGCGTGGTGACGGCCGGCATGGCGATCCACGACACCATGCAGTATATTCGCCCGAAGGTCGGCACCGTATGCATCGGGCAGGCTGCATCAATGGGCAGCTTCCTGCTGGCCGCCGGTGAACCGGGCATGCGCGTGGCGCTGTCGAATGCGCGCGTGATGGTGCACCAGCCGTCGGGCGGCGCGCAGGGCATGGCTTCCGATATCGAGATTCAGGCCAAGGAAATCCTGCGCATCCGCCGCCGGATGAACGACCTCTACGCCAAATATACCGGCAAGCCGCTCGAGGAGATCGAAAAAGCGATGGACCGAGATACCTTTCTGGAGGCAGACGAGGCGAAGGCTTTCGGTCTGGTCGACGAGGTGTTCGAGAAACGCCCGGCCACCGGCGCAATGGAAGCGAGCTGATCGGTTCGTCCGGCCGCGATGGGCCAAAACCTTAACGGGCGCAGGCTAGACGAGCGCGCTGATTGCTCTTGCTTGCGCCCCGACCGGCGATAGGATGCGTCTTTCCGGTCGACGCGATACGCCTGCATGGCGGAAATGGAACGAAGTGAATGACCAAGCTAAGCGGCTCTGATTCGAAGAACACGCTCTATTGCAGCTTCTGCGGCAAGTCCCAGCACGAGGTGCGCAAGCTCATCGCCGGGCCGACCGTGTTCATCTGCGACGAATGCGTTGAGCTATGCAACGACATCATCCGGGAGGAGACCAAGGGCGGTCTCGTCGGGAAGAAGGAGGGTGAGGTGCCCACGCCGCAGGAAATCTGCGACGTGCTGGACGATTATGTCATTGGTCAGAAACGCGCCAAGCGCGTGCTCTCGGTGGCGGTCCACAACCATTACAAGCGGCTCAACCACGCCGCCAAGAACCCTGAGATCGAGCTGGCGAAGTCGAATATCCTGCTCGTCGGCCCCACCGGATGCGGCAAGACGCTGCTCGCCCAGACGCTGGCGAAGACCTTTGACGTGCCCTTCACCATGGCCGACGCGACGACCTTGACCGAGGCCGGCTATGTTGGCGAGGATGTTGAGAATATCATCCTGAAATTGCTGCAGGCGAGCGACTATAATGTTGAAAAGGCGCAGCGCGGCATCGTCTATATCGATGAGATCGACAAGATCACCCGCAAGACCGAAAATCCCTCGATCACGCGCGATGTGTCGGGCGAGGGTGTCCAGCAGGCGCTGCTCAAGCTCATGGAGGGCACCACCGCGTCGGTGCCGCCGCAGGGCGGGCGCAAGCATCCGCAGCAGGAATTCCTGCAGGTCGACACCACCAACATCCTGTTCATATGCGGCGGGGCTTTCTCGGGTCTGGAAAAGATCATCGGCAACCGCATGGAAGGCAAGTCGATGGGCTTTGGGGCCCATGTCGCCGATCCCGATGAGCGGCGGACCGGCGAGGTGCTGGCCAAGCTCGAGCCGGAAGATTTGCTGAAATTCGGCCTGATTCCGGAGTTCGTCGGTCGTCTTCCGGTCACCGCGACGCTGGAGGATCTCGATATCCCGGCGCTCGTGCAGATTCTGTCGGAACCGCGCAACGCTTTGGTCAAACAATATCGCAAGCTGTTCGACATGGAAGATGTCGAAATCAGTTTCACCGACGATGCGCTGCAGGCAATCGCCAAGAAGGCGATCCAGCGCAAGACCGGTGCCCGCGGTCTCCGATCGATTCTGGAGTCGATTTTGCTGGATACGATGTTCGATCTGCCTTCGATGGAAGGCGTGACCGAGATCGTGATCGACAAGGACGTTGCCGAGGGGCGCAAGGAACCCGTCCGGGTCTTCGCCGAATCGACCAAGGCGAAGAAGGAAGACGCGGCCTGATAAAACTGTTGCCCGTGCGCAACGGTTGAGTGTCAAAATGCGATCCTGCTCTGCGCGATGGTCCGGCTAAGGGCCCGATAACGCTACGTTATCGGGCCCTTGCAGTTTCTGCATCCTGTACCATCGAAATTGGCAACCACGCTTTCACAAAGCTGACAAATTCCATCGCCAATGCGCCCTCAACGCGCTGAAACGAGGCATTTGATTCGGATGCGCTTCGAACTCGGGCAGCACACAGTCTACCGAACAAAGGGGTATCTCCATGAACTGCAAATCCTATCTTGCCGCCAGTGTGGCGAGCTTTACCATTGCGCTGGCGCTCGCCGGGCCCGCACAGGCCCAGTCCACCGGTTCGATCGATTTCAACGAGAGCGACGACATTGTTGTCAGCGGCGCGCGCGCCAACCAGGATGTTGGCGGCATCATCACGCCGGATACGTCCAAGGCCAAGCAGGTGCTGACGCAGGAAATCATTGCGCGCCAGAACCCTGGCCAGTCGATCCTCGATACCATCAACCTGGTGCCGGGCGTCAGCTTCCAGAACAACGATGCCTATGGCTCATCGGGCGGCACGCTCACCATCCGCGGGTTTGACTCCTCGCGCATCTCGCTGACGTTCGACGGCGTTCCGCTCAACGATTCGGGCAATTACGCGATCTATTCCAACCAGCAGCTCGATCCCGAATTGATCGAGCAGGTCAACGTCAACCTCGGCACCACCGACGTTGACAGCCCCACGGCCTCGGCCGTTGGCGGCACGGTCAACTATCGCACGATCGTCCCGAGCGAGGAATATGGCGCGTTGCTGTCCGCCTCTTACGGCGATTTCAAGTTTCACCGCGTGTTCGGCAAGCTGGAAACCGGCGCGTTCGGTCCCTTCGGCACCCGCGCGTTCATTTCCGCCTCGAAGGCAAGCAACCGCAGCCCGTTCAACAATTACGGACGCGTGGACAAGCAGCAGTACAACGCGCGCATCTACCAGCCGCTCGGCACCAACGGCGATTTTCTGTCGATCGCTGGCAACTACAACCAGAACCGCAACAATTTCTTCGGTTCGCTGCCGCTGCGTAACGATCCCGGCCGCACCGTCGGCGTGGGCTCGGGCAACCGCTTCCCGGCCAATAATAACGAGCGCCGCTACCAGATCAATTTCCCCTGCGCCACCGATGCACCGCAGGCCGGTGTGGCCGACACCACCAACAGTTGCGGCACCGAGTTCGATCGCCGGTTCAACCCTTCCAATACCGGCAACGTGCGCGGCGCCTCGCGCTTCTCGATCATGGACGGTCTCGTGCTGACCGTGGATCCCAGCTACCAATATGTGAAAGCCAACGGCGGCGGCACGACCACGGGCTTCGAAACCGCCTGTCGTCTGGGCGCCAACGGTCGCTGCGGTACCGCCGGTCTTCCGACCCTGGGTTATATCGGCGGCCGTCCCTACACGGGTGTCGATCTGAACGGCGACGGAGATTTGCTCGATCAGGTGACCGTATTGGCGCCAAGCCAGACGCGGACCCGCCGTTACGGCGTGATCGCTGGCCTGCGCTGGGATCTGAACGATACCAACACGGTCCGTGTTTCCTACACGCTCGATAATGCCAACCATCGTCAGACCGGCCAGGTGGGGCTGCTCTATCGTAACGGCATCCCGCTCGACGTGTTCCCGGTCAACAATCCGGTCGTGGATGCCAACGGCAATACTCTGCAGAAGCGCGATCGTCAGTCCTACGCCATCCTCAACCAGGTTTCCGGTGAGTATCGCGGTGAGTTTAACGACCTGACGGTAACGCTGGGTCTGCGCGCGCCGTTCTTCAAGCGTGATCTGACGCAAAACTGCTTCACCACTTCGTCGGGCGGTTTCACCGACTGCTTCAGCACCAACGCTGCGGGCAATGCGGCCTATCAGGCGCTTCGTCCGGCGATCCAGGGCCCGCAGCAGCGGGTGCTTCGTTACAGCGATGTCCTGCCCAACGTCGGCGCAGTATATAAATATGGCAACGTCAGCGCGTTCGGCAACTATGCCAAGGGCCTGTCGGTTCCCGGCACGGACAGCCTCTACAACTCGTTCTTCTTTGCCGAAGGTTCGCAGGGTGCCAAACCCAAGGCGGAAACCACCGACAGCTTCGACGGCGGGCTGCGCTACACCTCGGGCAAGGTC